>CAIVGL010000039.1 GCA_903905505.1 uncultured Bacteroidia bacterium
AAAAGATTGCCCTGCATCTTTGCCGATTCGAATGCCAAGCATCGCAAAGAAAAAGGTGACTGCTCCAATGATAAGTGCGCCACCGAAGATATTAGCAGAGGAGGCCATCGCGAATGAAAATCCCACTACCAACGCGTCAATACTCGTGGCGATAGCTAGCGTTAGGATATGTTTCCACGAATAGATCATTAGATTCTCCATCCCCAGTTTCGAGTGGCGTTGCAGAATCATTTTACTTCCCAGGAAAAGAAGCAGGAAGAAGGCAATCCAGTGGTCGAAATTTTGAACGTAATCCCGTAATTCAAACCCCATAAACCATCCAATAATAGGGAATAGACCTTGGAAGAGACCGAAGGAGAGGGAGATCTTAACCGCATGATTAAAGGAGATCTTCTGCTCCGCCAGGCCACATCCTACGGAAACGGCAAAACTATCCATGGAGAGTCCAATCGCGAGAACAAAAACGGTGAGTAAATCCATCGCAAAGATTAAGTCGCAAAGTTAGTATAAGTGCGGATAACACCTATACTTTGGGCTTAATTATGTGATAAAATGAGGGTAAAAAAGTTAGTTAATCTTATCTTTTCGGGTGGTAGCAAGAACCATTTTCATCTCAACCTTGCTTCCAATTTGCAATACATCGACAAGCGACTGTACGGCAATGGCATTGTCACAGCGCACAATGGCATGCACCTCCGCATTCCCGAGCTTTTCCTGGCGTAAAGCCGGCTCTATTTCGGCGAATTGAACTTGTTTGTTGTTGATGTAATATTTTAAATCTTTAGTCACCGAGATGGCAATCTCTTTGGGTGGTTTATTCATCGATTGAGTCTGATTTGCTTGGGGCAAGATCAGTTTGATGGTACCCGGAGTGATCATGGTCGATGCAATCAAGAAGAACAACATCAAGAAAAACATGATATCGCTAAATGAGTTTGAGAAGATCTCAAAATCATGCTTCTTAGCTCGTCTGAAGTCCATATTACTTGTTGTTTATCAAATCAATAAAACGGACACTTTGGTATTCCCATTTCTGCACCAGCTTGTTCACCTTGTTATTTAAATAATGATAACCGACATAGGAGATAATACCAATTGCCAAGCCCACGCCAGAGGTAATCAACTTCTCGTATAGACCTCCAGAGATCAACGAGATGCTAATATTATCGGCTAGTGAGATATTGTAAAAGATCTTGATTACTCCAGAAATGGTTCCGATAAATCCCATCATAGGAGCCACCCCTGCGATAACCCCAAGGAAATACATGTTCCCCTCGTATTTATACACTTCAAGCTTACCTTCCATCTCCATCTGCTCATGAATATCACGCAATGGCTTGCCCAGGTTTTGAATCCCTTTACGTAAGATTTTTGCCTCTGAGCTTTTGGTCGCATTGCATAATGACAAGGCAGTATCTACCTTACCATCTGACACCAGATCTTTAATCCGATCAAAGAAGTTGGCATCGATTTTTCGTTGTCCTCTGATGTAGATTAGACGTTCGCAGAAGATAAAGACTGCAATTATCGAGAGTAAAAATAAGGGATACATCAACCATCCGCCCTTCAAAAGAAGTTCGAAGTACGAAATTTCGGTAGCGATTTGAGCAAGAAAGATCATTCAAGAAAATTTAAGTGAATTTTAAATTTTTTATTCAAGGCTAAAAGTAATACAATTTACACTACGTCAAGCGCGTCAAAAAAATAATTCCTCCAAAAAAAGTTAAAAAATATACCCCCTTGACAGAGAGAGGTTAAAATCTTCTGGTAGAAGTCGACCAAAAAGAAAGAGGCTGATCTCCGTGGAGATCAGCCTCAATTCATAAACTATATTTTAAGCGTGGTGAAACGATTTACATCATTCCGCCCATGCCACCACCCATGCCGCCATGACCCATGTCGGCTGGTTTATCTTCTTTCTCTTCAACAAGGACACATTCGGTAGTTAAGAACATACCAGCAATAGAGGCTGCGTTCTCAAGGGCTACACGAGTCACCTTAGCTGGATCAATTACACCAGCTTCGAAAAGATTTTGGAAAATATCTAGACGGGCATTGTACCCAAAGTCGCCTTTCCCTTCTTTAATTTTCTGAACGATTACAGCGCCTTCAAGACCTGCATTGAATACAATCTGACGAGTTGGTTCTTCGATTGCACGTTTAACGATCTCGATACCTGTTGTTTCGTCTTCGTTGTCGCCAGTTAATCCTTCTAAGCTTGCAATTGCACGAAGATAAGCGACACCGCCACCAGGGACGATACCTTCTTCTACCGCTGCACGAGTTGCGTGCAAGGCATCATCAACGCGATCTTTCTTCTCTTTCATCTCGATTTCTGAAGAAGCGCCAACATACAATACCGCTACTCCACCCGAAAGTTTCGCAAGACGTTCTTGTAATTTTTCGCGATCGTAATCAGAAGTTGTCGTTTCGATCTGTTTTTTGATCTGTGTTACACGAGCAGAGATATTTGCAGGATCACCAGCACCATTCACGATAGTGGTAGTCTCTTTGTTAACGGTTAATTTTTCTGAACGACCCAACATCTCAACGGTGGTATCTTCCAATTTCATCCCTTTTTCGTCGGTGATTACCACCGCGCCAGTCAAGATCGCTAAATCTTCTAGCATCTCCTTACGACGGTCGCCAAAGCCAGGAGCTTTAACCGCACATACTTTTAATCCAGCACGCAAACGGTTTACAACCAATGTCGCCAATGCCTCACCTTCGATATCTTCAGAGATAATCATCAATGGACGGCCAGACTGGTGTGTAAGCTCCAAGATTGGAACTAGTTCTTTCATGGATCCGATTTTCTTATCGTGGATCAAGATAAATGGATTCTCCATTTCAGTTGACATCTTCTCGGTGTCGGTTACGAAATAGGGAGAGATATAACCACGGTCGAACTGCATCCCTTCTACAAGGTCTACATAGGTCTCAGTACCTTTTGATTCTTCAACGGTGATCACACCTTCTTTATTCACTTTTTCCATTGCCTCAGCAATAAGTTTACCAATGCTTGCATCGTTGTTCGCTGCAATACGGGCCACTTGCTCGATCTTACCATAGTCGTCGCCAACCGATTGAGACTGAGCTTTAATGCTTTCAACAACTTTAAGAACTGCTTTGTCGATACCGCGTTTCAAATCCATTGGATTTGCACCAGCAGTAACGTTTTTCAATCCAACACTAATGATAGATTGCGCTAAAACAGTTGCAGTAGTCGTGCCATCACCAGCGTCATCGCTAGTTTTTGAAGCTACCTCTTTCACAAGGTGAGCACCCATGTTTGCATAAGGATCAGAAAGTTCGATCTCTTTCGCTACCGATACTCCATCCTTTGTGACGTGAGGTGCGCCAAATTTTTTCTCAATAATTACATTGCGACCTTTAGGTCCAAGGGTAACTTTTACAGCATCAGCCAGTTGGTCAACACCTTTTTTAAGCCTTTCACGGGCTTCTATATTAAATTTAATCTCTTTTGCCATTGTGTAGATTTTTAAAAATAAGCACTAGTTAATTCCGTTACGCGATAAAAAGAACATCCGACTGTGAGATCAACAAGTAATCTTCCCCTTCGATCGTCAATTCCGTACCTGAGTACTTACCATAAAAAACGGTGTCCCCAGCTTTCACTTCCATTGTTTCATCTTTTTTTGCAATTCCAACAAGCACAACTTTGCCTGCAAGAGGTTTCTCTTTTGCTGAGTCAGGGATAATGATACCACCTGCTGTTTTTGTGATTGCTTGCTGCGGCTCAACTAATACTTTGCCGGCAAGGATCTTTCCTTTAAGTTCTGCCATTTTAAATTTTATTTATGATTAGACAATAGTTTTACGATATATCGGAATAGGTAACAGAAAATATGCCAAAACAAATTCTACCACGTTCTGTCGCTGTTCACAAGACAATTTTACAGAGTCGTAGTTATGATTAAATTCAAAATCAACTCTAATCTTCTGATTAAATGAATTTTACAAAAATAAAACTCATTAATTATCGCTGACAACATGACACAACAAAATTAATGTTGTCAGCTAAAGTTGCAAAAGCCCGGTTTGTCGAAAGATAAATCGGGCTTTTGCGAATATTTAGTAGTATTTAAGATCCGTTGGCGCTATTCGATTAGGTCAACGGGAAATGTGCGGTACGAATTCGTTCCCTATTTTTTGGTTGAGTCACGAACAGCCTGAGGGAAATTTGGAACCTGAGTAGGATCTTGCACCTGTTGAATCTGTTGATCGATACCCGATTTCTGTAATTCTCCCTTGCGTGGCAGGAATGCTGTTGAACTAATCGCAAGGACTGCCAAAACAATGGCCAATATCCAAGTTGCTTTTTCCAAGAAATCGGTCGTACGACGTACGCCCATCACCTGATTTGAACTAGAGAATGATGAGGATAGACCTCCACCTTTTGAATTCTGAACTAAAACTAATAGTACAAGTAAGGCACAGACAAGAAAAATGATAACAATAAGAAAATTGTACATTGGTTTATTTATTAAGCAGATTTGTAACTTCTTCGATTTGTCGCGCAAAATAAGCACTTTTTTCGGGATATTTCAAACTTAATTTTTCAAAAGCGTTGATTGCCTTTTGATAAAGTCCCTGATTGGTGTAAATTCGAGCTAATGTTTCAGTGATAAATTCCTCCTGTTCAGAAGGCGACTCACGTGCGGAACGCTCCTCGACACTCGACTCCGAAGAGTCAGTTGGCCTAGCCGAAAACGCAGGATTATCCTTGATAAAACGAGCTATTAGCTCATCTTTCTGATCGCTCTTTGAGCTTTTTTTAGGCTTCTTATTCGGCTGTTTTTCTTCAGTTTGTTCAAGTGAATAGCCACTCTGACTTAACTCAAAATTAAGATCCTCCGAATGTTGAGTTAAACCGATCTCCTCCCCTTCATGTTTCACCGCAGTGGCATTAACTTCCAGCCCATGATCGACCCCAACACCAGTTTTTGCTAATCCCGAATTTAATAGGTGATACAATACCGTTCGATCGGTGGCATAAATAGCGCTAGTCTTTAGCTGTGAAGCAAATCGGAAATTATTTTCAAGCTGTAGGTTTCGTACGTAAAGTAGATGAGCCGTTTGGAAATAAGGATACTCCTCTAAAATTTCCCGTAACTCGCCCAGGTTCCGCTCAGACAAGGCTGAGGGATCCATCATATAGCGAATCATTTGATCACGGGTCATCGACATGCGAAAATCGTTTAAGGAATAAGTGATCTTAGGCTACCAATTGGCAACCGATTTATTAAATATATCGTTCATCAGTTGGTCCACAATAACTTCGACAGCTGTGCTTTCCACGCTGTTTAACGAACGCGTGCTCTCCCAGTCGTAATAGGCAGAAAATGAAGTGTTAAAATCCTGTGCGTGATCCTTGTTATTGGTAAACACCACCTTAACAGAGATCGTTAGTCGATTCATCGAGGCGAAATCTTGCCCTTGCGTCCCCTGTTGAATAGAGAGTGGACGCACATCGTATCCATTGATCTCTCCAGAAAACTCAAGATCTCCCTGATCAGGTGCCAATGATAGCCCCGACTCATTGATAAACTTATCCTTCATCGCTTCGGTAAACGTCTGGCTTAACGTCGGATTAACAACCCTCGCCCGATTGGCGAAGAAATCGACAAAAACACTCTTTACCGCAGGAGAAATAGAGGCACCCGAGAAAGAGTAACCAATCTTACAGCTATTCAATAAAAGCGATAAGATAAGCACGAAGGCAATCCCTGACCCTATTCGGATGGTTAATTTCATCATCTACTCCCCAATATTATATTCTTTTATCTTTCGATACAACGTCCGTTCTGAGATCCCTAGCTCATTCGCGGCTAATTTACGCTTTCCATTGTGTTTATCGAGCGATTTTTTGATCATTTCAATCTCTTTATCTTCGAGCGACAGCGACTCCTCAACAAACTCCTCTGTATCTTGAATGTCATCGTGTCGCGATGTTTTCAAAATCACAGGCGATGGAAAAGTAGCTGCATTTGGAGGATAATCACTTTCGCTCTCGCGGTAAAGTTTGCGAATTAGTTGATCACTCTCATCATGTATTTTGGGTCCCTGATTCTCGGGCGCTAGTTCATGCACTAATTTCTTCAGATCATTCATGTCCTTTTTCATATCGAAAAGGATCTTATACAAGATCTCACGCTCGCTGGTAAACGTTTTGTCATCCATCATCTTATCGTACAAAGCCGGTAAAACTTCGACCTGATCGGAAGGGAGATAATGGATTAAATCAGCCGCAGTAATCTCACGAGCGATCTCAATAATTGAGATCTGCTCGGCAATATTTTTTAATTGTCTCACATTGCCTGGCCAGCGGTAATTCAGCACCACACGCTGCGCATCCTCTGTCAGTCGGATTGAGGGCATTTTATATTTTTCGGCAAAGTCAGAAGCAAATTTGCGAAATAAAAGGAGTGAATCTTGCGATCGTTCGCGCAACGGCACCACTTTAATCGGAACCGTATTCAAGCGATAAAACAGATCCTCCCGAAACTGTCCAGCTCGAATAGCTTTTGTCAAGTCGACATTGGTGGCAGCAATAACGCGCACATTGGTCTTCTGAACGGCCGAAGAGCCTACACGGATAAATTCACCCGATTCTAAGACCCTCAGCAAGCGGACTTGCGTCGATAAAGGAAGTTCTCCAATCTCATCTAAGAACAGTGTTCCTCCATCCACCATCTCGAAATACCCCTTGCGATCGGTCATGGCCCCAGTAAATGAACCTTTTTCGTGACCAAACAATTCAGAGTCTATCGTTCCTTCAGGTATCGCCCCACAATTAATGGCAATGAACTTGGCGTGTTTACGGTGGGAAAAGCTATGGATGATTTGAGGAAACGACTCTTTCCCAACCCCGCTCTCTCCGCTAATCAATACAGATAAGTCAGTCGGGGCAACCTGAATTGCAACCTCAATAGCCCGGTTCAATTCTGGAGCATTGCCTATAATTCCAAATCGTTGTTTAATCTCTTGAATATCCATCTTTCCTTAACCACATTAGGAACTACAAATTTACAATTTAATCCTGAAATATCTCCGTCATCTCATTTGACCAATTTCTCTATAAATTAGCCTTGTGCAGATAAAAAAAGTGATAATCTATGCAATCCAACGCTTCAATCTGTTATTTTTGACAAATAATTTAATTAACCAGTATGAATTTTATCGGTATCATCCCATCTCGCTATCAATCAACACGCTTTCCTGGCAAGTCACTTGCCGATATCGGAGGGAAGACGATGATTCAACGGGTATACGAACAGGCGAAAAAAGCATTAGACGATGTTTGGGTTGCCACTGATGATCAACGCATCGTGGAGGCCGTGGAAGCCTTTGGTGGCAAAGTAGTGATGACTGGAGACCATCACCGCAGTGGCACCGATCGTTGTGCTGAAGCAGCCCTTAAAGTTGCGGAAATAACGGGGCGGACTTACGATGTGGTGATAAACATACAGGGTGATGAACCATTTATGCAGCCGCATGAGATCGGTCTGATTCGGGATTGTTTTACCCAATCACCAAACACGCAGATAGCGACACTGATTCAGCCGATCCTAACCAATGAAGATATCTTTAAGCCTGTGATGGTTAAGGTGATCTTGGATAAAGATTCAAATGCGATAAGTTTTAGTCGATCCCCAATCCCTCATATCTTCGGGGTCGATCAGTCAAAATGGATCGAACACTATCCGTTTTATGGACATGTAGGACTTTACGCCTATCGCTATTCCACCTTACAAGAGCTAGCGCAGCTTTCGGAAGTTTTAGTCGAAAAAGTAGAATCATTAGAGATGTTACGTTGGCTGGAGCATGGATATAAAATAAAAACAAACATCACCGACTCCGATAATTTTGGCATCGACACCCCAGAAGATTTAGCCAAAGTGCTCGCTGATGGGATTGAAAAGTACTACCGTTAAGTTCGCGACTTAAGTTGGTTCTGCTTTTGTTCGTCTGACACCCAATTAATAGCTTGGCCCTCCTTGCTAAAGGCAAATAAAGTTCAGATAGTTTGTTAAATTTGTACTACGGACACTCGTTAAAAAATCCACTATGAATTTGCCGGAAATTATCAAAAATGATCCTTACCTGCAGCCATTTGAAGCTGATTTTCGCCGTTGGAGGGATAAATTTAACGATAAGAAGGCATCGCTACTGGGGGATAAATCGGTTGTAGAATTTGCGGCTGGCCATCTCTACTTTGGGCTATTCAAAACTCCTACTGGCTGGGTGATCCGCGAATGGGCACCTCATGCTACCAAGGTATACCTAACGGGATCGTGCAATAACTGGCAAGAGCTAGAAGACTACCAATTTACAGCGATCGGAAATGGCTGCTGGGAATTAAAACTTCGTCCCGATCAACTTGCTCATCAAGATTTATATGCCTTATCGGTCTATTGGAACGAAGGGCAAGGGAAGCGCATCCCCGCTTGGACTCAACGGGCTGTTCAAGATCCAGAAACACTAATTATCAATGCACAAGTCTGGGTGCCTGAAAAACCCTATACGTGGAAAAATAAAACTTTTTCGCGCACTCCAGAAGCTCCCCTGATCTATGAGGCCCACATTGGAATGGGCGGAGAAGAGGCTGCGGTGCACAACTACAATGAGTTTCGAATCAACATCCTTCCTCGGATTAAATCGGGTGGATACAACACCGTCCAGCTGATGGCCATTCCTGAGCATCCCTATTACGGAAGTTTTGGCTACCACGTATCGAGCTTTTTTGCTGCTTCGTCGCGCTTCGGAACACCTGAAGAGCTGATGCAACTGATCGACGAAGCACATGATATGGGAATTTCGGTTATTATGGATATCGTTCATTCACATGCGGTGAAAAATGTGGTCGAAGGATTAGGAAATTACGATGGCACGCGGTATCAGTTTTTTCACGATGGCAACAGAGGTGAACACCCCGCCTGGGACTCCTATTGCTTTAATTACAGCAAAGATGAAGTGCTCCATTTTCTCCTTTCAAATATCCGATTCTGGCTCGAGCATTATAAATTTGATGGCTTCCGCTTCGACGGGGTTACCAGCATGCTCTATTTCGATCATGGACTGGAAAAAGCATTTACCAGTTACAACGACTATTTTACACCCAACATCGACGACGATGCGATCGTCTATTTCAAACTCGCGAACACCCTGATTCACGAACTAAATCCGAATGCCCTCTCCATCGCAGAAGATATGAGTGGTTTGCCAGGATTAGCGGCACCCCTGCATATGGGCGGCTTAGGTTTCGACTACCGCATGTCAATGGGTGTTCCTGATTATTGGATTAAATTAATAAAAGATTATACCGACGAGAACTGGAATGTTGGTCAGCTATTTCATGAACTAACCAGTCACCGAGGCGATGAAAAGGTGGTTAGTTATGCCGAGAGTCATGACCAGGCCATGGTTGGCGACAAGACGATTATCTTCCGCCTTCTGGATAAAGAGATGTATTATAGCATGCGCAAAGATCAGCCAAATCTGGCCGTTGATCGTGGCATCGCGTTGCATAAGATGATACGCCTGGTGACCCTTACCTGCGCAGGTGGTGCCTATCTGAATTTTATGGGCAATGAGTTTGGGCATCCCGAATGGATCGACTTTCCACGCGAAGGGAATGGATGGTCGTATCAACATGCCCGACGACTCTGGAGTATCTCCGAGAATCCCGAGTTGCGCTTTCATTGGCTGCTCGATTTTGATCGGGACATGATCAACCTGGTCAGGCGGGAGAAACTGCTTGAGGAGCCTTATGTGCAGTGGATCACGGACAATCAATCGGATCAAGTCTTGGTCTTTAAACGGAAAGATTTATTGTTTATCTTTAATTTCAATCCATCGAAATCTTTCGAAGGGTATGGCATTCAGCTAGAACCGTCGAAGTATAAGATTGTATTGCAAACCGATGCTCATGCTTATGGTGGGTTTAATCGAATCGACGATCGGTTGACCTATTATGCCATTCCAGAAGCAGGAGTTGGGTCGACCCATTATCTAAAAATCTATCTCCCCTCACGAACGGCTATCGTACTTAAACGAGAACCCTACAAGAGTATTCGCTAACGAGGCTAATAACGAATGAACCGCAACGCATGAGGATTTTTACCATTGGCGAAACCACATTTGACATCTCCTTTAAAAACGGTCGCCCAGCAGGAGCTTGCAGTGGAGGAAGCGCCTATAATTCGGCTATTTCCATAGGCAGAGCAGGTGTTCCAGTAAGTCTTATCACCACCTTTGGGACGGATCATATTGGTGATCTTTCGTTGGAATTTCTGAAGCAGAATCGTGTCGACTGCAGCTATGTTACCCGTTTTGATGGTCGATCACGGCTCGCACTGGCCTTCTTCGATGAGGCGAATCAGACGCAGTACACTTTCTACCCAGCCTCTGAAGAGATATTTCCCGATTATCCCACTCCAATGGGAGACGACATCATCTTGCTGGGCTCGTCATTTGCCCTTCGTGATCATGGCCGGGAGGAGCTTCTCGGGTTTTTAACTTCTGCTAGAGAAAAAGGGGCGCTCATCATCTACGATCCCAATGCGCGGCAGTCGATGTTGGATCAACCGGAGAATCTTCGCAAGATTTATGAAAATATTAGTTTAGCGACCATTGTGAAAGGGTCGGATGAAGATTTTAAACATATTTTCGACAGTTCAAATGGCGAAGAGGTTTATCAAAAAATAGAGGAACTAGGAACTTCGTATGTTGTTTATACCGAAGGGGCCAAAGGGGCACAACTTTTCACCCCCTCAAATGTGTTTTCAGTCCCAGCAGTTGAAACAGCCGTTTTAAGTACCATCGGAGCAGGAGATAATTTCTCCGCTGGAATCATTTATGGGTTAAGGGAGCGATTAGGATTAAATCAAAAAATAACCGAGCTGGGAAAACAGGAGTGGGAAATTATTTTGAATCATGGCACTCACTTTGCTTCGGCCGTCTGCGGTTCGATGGGGAACTATATCCCCGAAGATTTTGTCCCTTACATTTAGGAGAAGACAGAAAAATTGCAGTATCTTGCTGGTCTAATAAAAACGCCCTTTAATCAACTCAAATCATGAAGAAAAACAACGAAAAAACAAGTGTTCTATTTCTTGAAAATGGACCTATTCAAGTCTCTGGATCCCTTCAAATTTCAGGTCAATATGGCGAAAAGGATTCAGAAGCACCAATCTATTTATGTCGCTGTGGGGAATCAAAAAATAAACCCTATTGCGATGGGGCACATAAGGCAAGCGGTTTCAAAGGATAATCGACTACTTAAACCAAAAAATGCCGAGTTTCAAATCTGAACTCGGCATTTTTTGTGTCGCTATAATTAGATTAGGGGAACTCAGACAATGCCGATTATTGCCCCGATATAGCCAGATTTTTCAATGCCGCAATTAAGCGAGTATTAACTTTACGCGGAATAGCAGAGAGGCTGATCCATGGATAATCGGCAATCCCTTCTTCCACTTTTACAGATACGCGAAACTCAGGCTTTAACCCCATTAAGGTATGTCGAACCTCAACGCTATATAAATTTTGAACAGGTATTTCTAACATGCTAAACGATCGGTCGAAAGCGAATATGGAGTAATACCGAACGATCAAAGTCTCCTGTTCAATGTTGATTCGAAGATATTGGAAGCCCAGAATTCCTACAATTGCCAAGGCGACAATAAACAATCCGATCAAAATCACTGCTGGGGTAAAAAAGTCAAAAAAGATCAAGGCGGTGATCGTTAAAATCCAAGAAAAACCGCAGATTAGAAAAATAATCCGAAGTCTTTTGGTCCATTTAATGCTATTGAAATCCATCAGATAAGTTTTTATTGCGTACACGCTGCACGAATTAGAATCCAAGATAGCAAAATATTTTAACTTTGTGACAATAATATTGCTTGTATGAATAATTTTCCAACCTATAACGCCTCCATTATCGTCACCACGAATCTGGAGGTCGAGCTGGGCAAGATTCTATCGCGTTACCCTGAAGATAAACTTTTTTTGGTTACCGAAGAAACTTGCGATCGTCTTTGTGTCCCATTAATCACCTCAACACCAGGATTCGACAAGTTTAAAAAAATCGTTATCCCTTCTGGCGAGTCCAATAAAAAACTCTCGTCAGTTGAGAAAATCTGGTTGTTCTTAAGTCAAAATGGTGCCGACCGGAAATCGCTTGTTGTAAATCTAGGGGGTGGAATGCTGACTGATCTTGGGAGCTTTGCCGCCTCAACGATTAAAAGAGGGATGGATTTTGTGAATATCCCAACGACCTTACTTGCACAGGTTGATGCTTCAGTCGGTGGCAAGACTGGCTTTAATTTTAACGGATTAAAAAATGAGATCGGCGTAATCAATCAGCCAATCAGCGTAATCATCGACACGCGCTTTTTACACTCCATCGACCAGCCTAATTTCATCTCCGGTTATGCCGAGATGATCAAGCATGGTTTGATAAACTCGGTTGACCACCTTCGAGAGGTCCAGAATTTCGATCCTAAAAATCCTGATTTTGAATCTCTTATTGGCATTATCGCTCGTTCGGTCGCCATTAAAGATGAATTTGTCTTTCAAGATCCGAACGAACGCAACGTTCGCAAAGCACTAAACTTTGGTCATACTATTGGACATGCGTTTGAAAGCCACGCCATGGAGAGCGACCATCCAATTTTACACGGATATGCGGTGGCTTATGGGATGCTTGCCGAGTTATACCTCTCCCATAAAGTTTGCAATCTTCCTCTTCCTGTCGTCTCTGAGCTCTCAAATTGGCTCTTAGCTATTTATGGGAAATACACCATCGAACAGAGTCACTATGAGCCGCTATTTCAGCTGATGACTCACGATAAGAAGAACGAAGGATCGCGGATTAATTTCACCCTTATCTCAGCTGCTGGAGCGATGGCCATTAATCAAGATTGCGATAAGAAACTGGTCTTTGAAGCCTTAGACTATTTTAGAAATCTTAATCGTTAAGGTCGTTCAGCTATGCGTTATTTGATCTCAAAAGCCGACAAGACCCTTAAAGGTGAAATCTTACTCCCTTCGTCAAAAAGTATTAGCAACCGAGTTTTGATCATTAACTCGCTGAGCTATTCCCCTTATACCATAAGCAATCTATCAGATAGTGACGACACGAAAGTCCTAGATGAGGTATTAAACACGAATTCAAATACATTTAATATTGGTCATGCCGGCACAGCGATGCGCTTTTTGACCGCTTTCCTATCCAAGATAGCTGGGGAATGGACCCTCACCGGTTCCGAGCGGATGCAACAACGGCCAATCGGCATTCTTGTTGATGCGCTACGCAAGTTAGGAGCCTCCATAGAATACATAAATCAGGAAGGTTATCCACCGCTTCGAATAATGGGAAGTGCGCTAAAAGGGGCTGTAATTGAGCTTGATGGCAGCATCAGCAGTCAATATATCTCGGCCTTACTAATGATTGCACCAACAGTCGAAGGTGGAATGACCTTACGACTATTAAATAATACAACCTCAAAACCGTATATTCTCCTTACCCTTGAACTGATGAAAGAGTTTGGAGTTCATCACAGTTGGACTGGGAATGAGATTCGGATTGAAGAGCAACCCTATACACCTGTCCAATTTTCTGTTGAAGCAGACTGGTCTGGAGCCTCGTATTGGTATGCCATGGCGGCACTGTCGGAGCAGCCTGATCTTCTCTTAAAAGGATT
>CAIVGL010000040.1 GCA_903905505.1 uncultured Bacteroidia bacterium
CCATCTCAACAAAGATGGTCTCTTCAGTGAGCGAAGGCAAGTCTTTTGCTACCTGCTCTTTGGTCCGACGCAGCATAAATGGGGCAATCAACTTATGCAACTGCTCTCGAGGCTCAGTTAAATTATCCCGTTCTATGGGCAGAATAAAAGTTTCCTTGAAATGATTTTTACTCCCTAACAGTCCTCTGTTTAAAAAATTCATCTGTGCCCAAAGATCAGATAATGAATTTTCGATTGGGGTACCAGTTAAGACTATTCGATGCTGCGAACGGATGCTCATAATCGATTTATAAGTCTTCGACTCGCTATTTTTAATTGTCTGACTTTCGTCTAGAATCAAATAAAAGAATTCATACTGGGCTAACTTGTCCGCATCGTTTCTAACTGTACCATAAGTAGTTAAAACCAAATCGAAATTCAGCAATAATTGATTTAGAACATTCTTCTCTCGACGCCTGGCTCCGCTATAAACATACGTCCGTAGTGATGGAGCAAATTTTTGAATCTCACGTTCCCAATTATGCACCAACGAAACGGGTAAGACGATCAAAGAAGCGGGCTGTGGCTTTTCTTGACCTGTCCCTTCTGCTCCGAATAAAGAGAGCTGACCTGTTTCAGGTTGAAATGGAATATCAAAGTCAGTCGACTCCTTTTTGAATTTTAGCAACAATGCCAATGCTTGAATAGTTTTACCTAGTCCCATGTCGTCTGCTAAGCAACCACCAAGATTATTTTTATGCAAATGAGAGAGCCAATCGAAGCCATCTTGCTGATAACTCCTAAGCGAAGCTATTAATCCAATAGGTTTATCTTGCCGCACAATAGGTGATTTTGCTGAGCGCAGAAGTTCATCATTACGCTTCGTAACTGAACCCTCAACAACCTCATCAACGAGCATATAATGATAATTCTGCAATCGAATCGTATTATCTCCCACCTTCCCATAACTAAATATGGCTTGATATTTAGTAAACCACTCCACAGGGAGAATAGCGACACTTCCATCGGGCAGCTTAAACTCTCGAATATGACCTAAGATATTTTTACGAAGCCGAACAAATGGAATCTTAAAACTACCAAAGACAACCATCGCATTCACATCAAACCAATCATTTTGATGATCAATTGCCAGCTCAATTGACTGATTACCTATAAAATAAACATGATCTAATTTATCCTGAATCACCTCAATGCCAAGACGATTCAGCGCTTTTGAGTTTTTTGAAATCCAGTTAACGGCATTGTAAATAGTCTGCATTTTCGACTCTTCCAAATTAGCTAAATAAAGAGCCGGTAAAGATCCCGACAAACCAATGTTTTGCAGATCGCTAATCACCTGAGCTTCCCATACCGTATCCTTTTCGGATCGATTAAAGAGATAAGAATCTTGATAAACCGAAAATGTAGCAATCTTAGTCCCTTCATCACCAGCAGGGATAAGCTGATCGTTATATTTAAAAAGTGGAATAAAAACAGGAAACCCTTGCGAGTCAATTTCGACAGAAAGAATAACCTCTTTACGAGCAGAACCATCTACAATTTCAAATCCCGAATAACTAATCTCGTGATTTTTAATTGCGTTTAGAATAAATGAATTATAATACTTCACCTCCACTGAACGTGGAATACTGATATATTCCTTCTCGAAAAATGGAGACATTTTAGTTCCCGAGATATCGTCAAAGAAATAAAGCTTATTATTGTATAGGACTCGACATGGCTCATTCACAAGAATTACCATTGACTGATGAAGCAGTGATATCTGCTTTTGCCCATTGCGAATTGTTAAAAAATATCGAGTTTCCTGATCTAGCTTATGAAAGTTATAAACTGCTTTTGTGTCTTCATAACACAACTCTATCAGATCATCTTCATAGATATTGTTGTATTTGGCCCGTTTAAAGTAGACAGGAATATGATCATTCTTTAACAGCTCCAAGCACTGAGCCATAACCTCATCAATAAAGGGAAGGAGCTTTTTCGTAAAAATTTCAGACTTGATATTTTTATAGAAATCATTTAAGGTCCCTTTCGGATTGTATTTCTTGGCAAGGTTTTCATCGGCATACTTTTCAGTCAAGCGAACAAGCTCGATCTGTGGTACGGTAAATGCATTGCCAAGATCTAATAAATCATGAGCACGCAGACGCTTAGTGATGGAGAGATATTTACTTCCAGCATCTTCATCTGCTAGATATGGCAAAATTAGGTAGCCAAATAGCCGATGTTCCGAAACTGCAACGATAAATTTTTGTCCCACGAGGATTAAGTTCTGTTTTAAACACCAAACGAAGCGAGGTTTGGTATTCGGTATAATTACCAATCGGCTAAGTTAAGCAAATTATTTAGGAGGCTCATCCTGTAAAACCAAAATAAACTAGACGATAGTCAAAATAAATCTGATTTCATTTCGTAAATTTGCAGCTTCGCAGGCTGTTCTATCGCCTCGATTTATCGGGGAGGAAAGTCCGGGCAATACAGGGCGCCATGCTTCTTAACGAGAAGGCGGGTGTAAGTTCGCAGTAGTGTAACAGAAAATAACCGTCCGTCAGCTGACGGATAAGGGTGAAAAGGCAGGGTAAGAGCCTACCGGTAGTTATGGCAACATAATTAGCCGTACGCCTCATGGATTGTAAGGCCAAATATATTATGAGTTCCTCGGAACACAGGGCTGCCCGCCCTGGTTTTATTCAACGCAAGTTGATTAAGAGTCATAAGGGGTAGGCTGCATGAGACTATTGGTGACAATAGTACTAGATAAATGATAGAATGAAAAACAGAACCCGGCTTACAGGCCTGCGATTTTTTTACCTGTTAGAGCACAAATGATTTAGACTTGTCACCTCTGTTTTTGGCTAAATTTTATGATAAAGCATTCCATGGATCAAGTTTATAATATCTCCACTCAAGATTACAATTACACCCTTCCGGAAGAAAACATAGCTATCTATGGACTTAAAAACAGAGATGACTCAAAACTATTATCCTGGAAAAATGGAACTATTGAGGATCACAATTTCCAAAATCTTCCTGAACTGCTGCCTAAAAATGCGATGTTGGTCTTTAATAACACACAGGTTATTAATGCACGCCTATTTTTTAATAAATCGACAGGAGCAAAGATTGAGCTATTTTGTCTGGAGCCAATAACCCCCAATGACTATGCACTATCGTTTTCACAAAATCAATCGTGTCGATGGAAATGCTTAGTTGGAAACTTAAAAAGATGGAAAGATGAGATCTTAGTTCAGCGTGTTCATCATGATGGATCAGACTTCTCTTTTAGCGCAAGAAAAATACAATCACTACCCAACAATGCCTTCGAAATAGAGTTTCAATGGAATAATCCAGAAGTTACCTTTGGACAAATCTTAGAATATACAGGCAACCTACCGATCCCTCCCTATTTAAATAGAGAAACAGAAGAGGCAGATATCACAAGATATCAAACTGTGTACGCCAAAGTAAAAGGCTCTGTAGCCGCACCAACAGCTGGACTTCATTTCACACCTTCAATTTTTATAGCCTTAAAAAATACAGGAATAAACTGCAGAGAGATCACGCTTCATGTTGGAGCTGGCACTTTTCAACCAGTAAAAGCCGATACAATAGGCGGCCATACGATGCATGCTGAACAATTCACGATCTCAAAAGAGTTTATTGTTGAGCTTATAACTTACTCAGGTCCAATTATTGCTGTTGGCACCACTGCCGTGAGAACTCTTGAGAGTCTTTATTTCCTGGGATGCATGATCCTAAGCAACCCACAAATCAAAATAGAAGAGCTGAATGTTCAGCAATGGGATGCGTATCAAAACGACGTTCAACGTCCGACTTCGAGAGACGCACTTCAGGCTCTACTGAATTACTTGCAAACGAACCGCCTAAAAAATCTAAACTGCTCCACACAAATTATAATAGCACCAGGTTACACCTTCAACATCATAAGTGGGATGATCACCAATTTTCACCAACCACAAAGCACTCTTTTATTATTAATTGCTGCATTTTTAGGTGACGACTGGAAAAAAATCTATCAGCATGCCCTAGCCTATAACTATCGCTTTCTGAGCTTTGGCGACTCTAATTTGTACCTCAAGTAAGATACATGCTTATCTATTGGAGTTCTGTTAACTTTTTGTTGATAATTGAGACCTCTTAATTGAAAATCAACCCTACAACTATCTGGTATTTTATATAATTTTATCCTTATATGAACCACCACACCATGCTTACATCCGAAGATCAAATACAAATTGCCTCAAGAGGAAGTCATCTTGCTGATGTAGAGCAGCAACTGACCTATTTCAAGAAAGGTTTTCCTTATCTGAAAGTGCTAAGAGCAGCGACAATAGGAGATGGAATCATTAAGCTTGAGACAAAGAAAAGCAGCGAAACAATTGCTCAATATATGCACTTAATCGAAGCAGGTCTTAAGCCAGTTAAATTCGTACCAGCCTCTGGAGCCGCCAGTCGAATGTTTCAAATTTTATTCGCTTTCTCAGAGCTAGCTGACACAAATAACAAAGCCTACGATCTATTGCAGGAAGAGCAGTTCAAGAATGTTAATCTATTTTTTGATCAACTTTCTAAGTTTGCTTTTTACAAAAAACTGATTGCAGCCTTAAATGGAGAGCTTATGCAAAATGGGAGATTAAAATATGTGGAGATTCTCGATATGTTGCTTTCCGAGCGTGGCCTTAACTATGGGTTCTTACCTAAAGGACTGCTAGATTTTCATAATTATCTAGAAGGAGCACGCACGCCAGTAGAGGAACACATGGTTGAAGGAGCCTTGTATAGTGCTGATAAAAACAGTCAAGTAAAACTTCACTTTACCGTCTCGCCGGAGCATCTTAAGCTCTTCAAGCAAAAAATCGAAGAGAAAAAACTAGCACTCGAGACCAGATACGGTGTAAATTACGATATAACTTTTTCAGAACAGAAACCATATACCGATACCATTGCGGTAGATCAAGACAACCAACCATTTCGGTTGAATGACAACAAGCTATTATTCAGACCAGCAGGCCATGGGGCCTTATTAGATAATCTGAACGACGTAGATGGAGACATTCTATTTATTAAAAATATCGACAACGTAGTCCCTGACCGACTTAAAGAAGAGACTACGCTTTCAAAAATGGGCTTAACAATACGATTGGTTGAATATCAAAGACGGATCTTTAACTACTTAAAAGTCTTGGATTCAAAAAACTATTCTCAAGAAGAACTTCAAGAGATTAAAATATTTGCAACGGAGGAATTAAATATCAGCTGTCCAATTCAGACAGAAAACAGCCCCTCTAGCCTAGCCACATTTTTAGTTCAAAAACTAAACCGACCCATCAGGGTCTGTGGCATGGTAAAAAATGAAGGCGAACCTGGAGGAGGTCCATTCTGGGCTGAGAATAGCGATGGATCAACCTCCCTACAGGTGGTAGAAAGCAGTCAGATCGATCCAAACAACTCCTCACAAAAGCTGATTCTAAGTCAAGCAACCCATTTTAATCCAGTTGATCTTATCTGTGGCGTACGGGATTACAGAGGAGATAAATTCGATTTAATGACCTATAGAGATCCTGAAACTGGGTTTATTTCAATCAAGTCGAAAGATGGCAAAACGCTTAAGGCACAAGAACTTCCTGGACTATGGAACGGGGCCATGGCCGACTGGATCACCCTGTTTGTGGAGGTTCCAATTATCACCTTTAATCCAGTTAAAACGATAAATGATCTTTTACGTCAAGAGCATCAACCAGTGTAACTCGAATTATTATCTTTGTATCATTAAATAGATTGAATATGTCGATGTGGGAAGGGGCAAGAGAGAATTCCGAAAGTAAGGAATTTGCCGGAGTCGTTAAACGTTACAAGGAGATGCTATCTGAAGAACAGATGGGATTCTTTGACGTGGCTGATTTTGAGCATATCGCAGACCACTATATTGAAAAAAACCAACTCACCAATGCGCTGCAAGCCTGCGAAATAGCCATCTCGCAGCACCCTCACTCATTGATGGTGAAAGTTAAAAAAGCTCAAGTACTTATTGGTCAATTAAAGACCGAAAAGGCTCTCGAGTTACTTCTGATGCTTGTAAAGATTGAGAACTCAAATCCAGAACTTCTTCTGATGCTTGGCAATTGCTATAGCATTCAAGGTGATTCGAATAAAGCATACGCGTGCTATCAAAAAGCGGAAAAATTTTCGTTTGAAGATCGCGATGACTTATTATATAACATTGGTGCAGGGTATGTTCAACAAACGGACTATACCAAAGCGACCTATTTCTTAGAAAAAGCATACGCTGAGAATTCGAAAAACGATAGCGTGTTGTATGATTTAGCTTTCTGCTACGACAAACTGGGCGACGACGAGAAAAGCATCCGTCTTTACAATGAATATCTCGATGTTGATCCTTTTGCTGAATCGGCCTGGTACAATCTTGGCATTATCTATACAAGGCGCGAAGAATACCATAAAGCCATTGAGGCTTATGACTTTGCTTTAGCCATTGATGAAAACTATGCTTCAGCACTCTTTAACAAAGCCAATACGCTTTCGACATTAGAGCGCTATTCAGAAGCCTTAACCTACTATTTTGAATATTTACGATTCGACAAAAACTCTTCGGACGCGAAGGTTTATGTGGCGGAATGTTATTTCCAACTTGCAGAGTATTCAAAATCATATCAATTTTACAAACAAGCCATACAGCTAGATTCCAAGAATGCCGATGCCTGGTATGGAGCAGGTGTGGTGTTAATGGTTGAAGAGAACCTAGCCGAAAGTCTAGTTTTCCTCAAAAAAGCTATTAAACTTGACAATAGCTGTGCCGATTTCTGGAATGCATTTGGAAAAGTAAATGCTGCCCTTGATCATTATGAAGACGCTCTTATTGCCTTTCGCAAATCGGTAGAAATAGAAGAATCCAATGGTGATTTCTGGCTTGCATTAGCTGATTTCTTCTACCATTACGACCAAACAGATCTTGCAATTCAAACCTTGTTTGAAGCTGAGAAAACTATTAGTGGCAATGCTCAACTTCTTTATAAGCTATCAGGTTATCTTGCCGAAAATAAGAATCTGCAACTGGCGAAGAGCTACTTTAAAGCTGCCTTGTCCCTAAATTACCTCCTGCATAAAGATATGCTTCTTGATTTCCCTCAGCTTCAATCCAAACGTTGGATTATAAAGCTGATCAATGATCAAATCTAAGCTTAAGCTTACTCTGGCCAATAACTTAAAACCTATGAAACGTACATTCGGACTTATTGGCTATCCGCTTACACACTCCTTTTCGAGAAGATTTTTCACTGAAAAATTCGCAAACGAAAATCTTGATGCCGAATATCTAAATTTCGAGATTCCTTCAATTGCTGACTTACCCGGATTGATAGTTGCAAATCCAAACTTAGAGGGTTTCAATATTACAATCCCCTATAAAGAGCAGATCATCCCCTATTTGGATGAGATCTCAGATGCAGCAAAAGAGATTAAAGCTGTGAATACAGTTAAAATAGTTCGAAACGGCTCTTCCTATTCATTACATGGGTACAACACCGACATCCATGGATTTCAGGAATCGATACGGCCAATCTTACTAGAGCACCAAAAAAACGGACTGGTTTTAGGTACTGGAGGAGCTTCAAAAGCAATCGTAAAAGCGCTTAACAATTTAGGCATCGAAACCCAATTGGTGTCGCGCAGTCCGAAATCGAACAATGAGATTAGCTATTCCAGCTTAGACGAACAAACACTAAGTCACTTTAGCATCATTGTGAACACTTCACCGATAGGCACTTATCCAAAAGTCGAAGAGAGCCCAGAGATCCCCTATGCCTATATCAACTCGAATCATCTATTGTTTGATTTGGTGTACAATCCAGAAGTTACAGCTTTTCTTAAGCAGGGTATCGAACGTGGTTCGACTACAAAAAACGGATTGGAAATGCTGCACCTTCAAGCTCTTGCAGCTTGGGATATCTGGAATAAGTAGAATTTTAGAGTCGCACTAGACCCTGAGACATTTCAGGAGGATAAACAATATCTACTAAAAATAATCCGTTTGCAGGGACGCTGGCACCGGCCGAAGATCGATCTTTTGCTTCTATAATTGAACAAAACTCATCGATGGTAAGTTTTCTAAATCCAACCTCAAGCAACGTTCCAACGATCGCGCGAACCATGTTTCGCAAAAAGCGATCAGCGGTAATTGTAAAAACATAACCATCGGGCTGTTCCGTCCACTGGGCGTGAATGATTTTGCAATTATTTGTCTTCACATCCGTACCCACACGACTAAAGCTTGTAAAATCGATATAGTTGAATAATTTTTGTGCTGCTTGATTCATCAACTCTAAATCAGGAATACGAGATTCTTTAGTTGCAAACTGACGCTTAAATGGATTCTTATGTGTAACAATATAATAATTATACTTCCTACTTAATGCATCAAAGCGAGCATGAGCCTGCTCTGAAACCTTGTATATTTTTTGCACAGCCACATCAGCCGGCAAAAGGCTATTTAGATTATAGGTAATTTTTTCGGCATCAAGAGTTGAATTTTCGGCATCAAAATGAGCCACAAAAAAACTTGCATGAACGCCTGCATCTGTACGACCGGCACCGGTAACAGCAATATCTTCGCGTGCCACAATGGTCAAAGCTTGCTCTAGCACTTGCTGCACAGAGAGTCCGTTTGGCTGAAATTGCCAACCGTGGTAATTAGTCCCATCGTAAGAAAGCTGAATAAAATAGCGTTGCATAAAAAATAATTCTTCAAACTAATATAGGTTGAACCATAACGCCCTAATAGATGTTATACTCAGACCAACCTTAACCAAACAAAAGTAGGATTTAAATTAATTGAACGATGTAAAAACTATTCGCATCGTTTAAAACTGTAAAATGATCCTCATTATTGCGAAGATATCAAAGAATAATTTTACTATTTTAATAATTACCAGACATCAAAAACAGGGATATATGGGATTTAAAGCTATATTTATCTTCCCAGACCACTAATCTTACACTTGACTTAACATTTTTTAATCAAAAAATGATTTTTTGAACAATACAAAATGTTATTTTCGTATCCGTTTTAACGAATAAAAATTAATTATCTTTTGGATTATGAATCAAACAATGGACATTAGAGAACTTAACGAACGTATTCAACAAGAAAGTTCATTTGTAGACCTTATCTCCATGGAGATGAATAAGGTAATTATCGGGCAGAAGCACCTGGTTGAAAGTTTATTGATCGGCTTGCTTTCCGATGGCCACATCCTTTTAGAAGGTGTGCCAGGACTAGCTAAAACGCTCGCCATCAACACACTTGCAAATACCATTGATGCAAAATTTGCTCGAATACAATTCACCCCCGACCTTTTACCTGCCGATTTACTTGGAACTTTGATTTACAGTCAGAAAAACGAGGAATTCGTAGTTCGTAAAGGGCCTATTTTTACCAATTTTGTATTAGCGGATGAGATAAACCGCGCACCAGCAAAGGTTCAATCGGCTCTGCTTGAGGCGATGCAAGAACGACAAGTGACTATTGGATCACAAACCTACCCATTAGAAAACCCGTTCTTAGTTATGGCGACACAGAACCCGATTGAACAAGAGGGAACCTATCGCTTACCAGAAGCTCAAGTTGACCGTTTTATGCTTAAGGTGGTCTTGAATTACCCAAAAAAGGACGAAGAGCAATTGATTATTAAGATGAATCTTTTAAAAGACTTTCCGAAAGCGGCAAAGGTCTTAAAGCCTAAAGACATCATTCGGGCACGAGAAATCGTCAAAGAGGTCTATATGGACGAGAAGATTCAGAAATATATTGTAGATATCGTATTTGCGACGCGTGAACCTGCAGCTGCCGGACTAACTCAATTTGCGGAGATGATCACGTATGGTGCTTCACCGCGTGCTTCAATAAGTCTAGCTCAAGCCGCGAAAGCGTATGCCTTTATTAAAAGGCGTGGGTACGTTATTCCTGAGGATATCAGAGCAGTGTGTCATGATGTTTTAAGACATCGTATTGGGCTAAGCTATGAAGCTGAAGCGAACAATCTCACTTCCGAAGACATCATCAGCGAAATACTAAACACCATTGAAGTCCCTTAGTGGAAGAATCACCTAGAATATTATCTTGATTTACTGACAAGTATTCTTATTGATTAACGATTCATTAAAAAAGAAAAGTGGAAGCATCGGAACTATTAAAAAAAGTTCGAAAAATTGAGA
>CAIVGL010000041.1 GCA_903905505.1 uncultured Bacteroidia bacterium
CCATCTCAACAAAGATGGTCTCTTCAGTGAGCGAAGGCAAGTCTTTTGCTACCTGCTCTTTGGTCCGACGCAGCATAAATGGGGCAATCAACTTATGCAACTGCTCTCGAGGCTCAGTTAAATTATCCCGTTCTATGGGCAAAATAAAAGCTTCCTTGAAATGATTTTTGCTCCCAAGCAGACCTCTATTTAAAAAATTCATCTGCGCCCAAAGGTCTGATAAGGAATTTTCAATTGGCGTTCCTGTTAAGACAATTCGGTGCTGCGAACGAATACTCATAATGGATTTATAAGTCTTTGACTCGCTATTTTTAATGGTCTGACTTTCGTCAAGAACCAGATAAAAGAATTCGTATTGAGACAGTCTATCAGCATCGTTTCGAACTGTACCATAGGTGGTTAAGACCAAATCGAAATTTAATAGCAATTGATTTAAGACATTCTTCTCTCGGCGCCTTGCCCCACTATAAACATAAGTCCTTAGTGACGGAGCAAATTTTTGAATCTCACGCTCCCAATTATGCACCAACGAAACGGGTAAGACGATCAACGAAGCAGGCTGAGGCTTTTCTTGCGCTGCCTCTTCACTGGAAAATAACGAAAGCTGACCTATCTCAGGTTCAACTGGACTAACAAACTCAGTCGACTCATTTTTGAATTTTAGCAATAAAGCGAGCGCTTGAATTGTTTTACCTAACCCCATATCGTCTGCCAGGCAACCTCCTAAATTATTTTTGTGCAAATGAGAAAGCCAGTCGAAGCCATCGTGCTGATAGCTCCTAAGCGAAGCTAATAATCCACTAGGTTTTTCTTGGCGAACGATAGGTAACCGAGCGGAGAGTAAGAGTTCATCATTATGCTTCGCACTTGCACCCTCAACAACCTCATCGACGAGCATATAATGATAATTCTGCAATCGAATCGCATGATCACCCACCTTCCCATAACTAAATATGGATTGATATTTAGTAAACCACTCCACGGGGAGAATAGCGACACTTCCATCGGGGAGCTTAAACTCCCGAATATGGCCTAAGATATTTCTACGAAGCCGAACAAAAGGGATCTTAAAATCACCAAATACAACCACCGCATTAACATCAAACCAATCATTTTGATGATCAATGACCAACTCAACTGACTGATCGCCTATAAAATAGGCATGATCTAATTTATTCTGAACCACTTCAATGCCCAGATAATTCAGCGCTTTTGAGTTTTTTGAAATCCAGTTAACTGCATTATAAATAGTCTGCGATTTCGAATCTTTAGAATTGGCAAGATAAAGAGCTGGTAATGACCCAGACAAACCAATATTTTGCAGATCGCTAATTACCTGAGCTTCCCAAGCCGCATCTTTTTCATACCGATGAAAGATATAGGAATCTTGATCCACCGAAAAAGTAGCAATCTTAGTCCCTTCATCACCTGCAGGGATAAGTTGATCGTTATATTTAAATAGAGGAATAAAAACAGGAAATCCATGCAGGTCAATTTCGACCGAAAGAATAACCTCTTTACGAGCAGAACCATCTACAATCTCAAATCCGGTATAGTTAATTTCATGATTTTTAATTGCATTTAAAATAAATGAGTTGTAATATTTCTCCTCCACAGACTGAGGAATACTAATATATTCCTTTTCGAAAAAAGGGGACATTTTGGTTCCTGAGATGTCGTCAAAAAAATATAGTTTATTGTTGTACAGTACTCGACATGGATCGTTGACTAGGATTACCATTGATTGGTGAAGCAGTGAGATCTGCTTTTGTCCATGACGAATGGTTAAGAAATATCGGGTCTCTTGCTCCAGTTTATGAAAATTATAAACCGCCTTTGTATCTTCATAGCACAACTCTATCAGATCATCTTCATAGATATTATTGTATTTGGCCCGTTTAAAGTAGACAGGAATATGTTCATTCTTTAAAAGCTCTAAGCATCGAACCATAACCTCATCAATAAAGGGGAGAAGCTTTTTCGTAAAAATTTCAGATTTGATATTTTTATAAAAATCATTTAATGTCCCTTTCGGATTGTACTTTTTGGCAAGGTTTTCATCGGCATACTTTTCAGTAATGCGAATAAGCTCGATCTGGGTGGCGGTAAATGAACTTCCAAGATCTAACAAGTCATGAGCACGCAGACGCTTAGAGATGGAGAGGTATTTACTTCCAGCACCCTCATCAGCTAGGTATGGTAGAATTAGGTAGCCAAATAGCCGATGTTCCGAAACTGCAATGATAAATTTTTGTCCCACGAGGATTGAATTCTGTTTTAAACCCCAAATGAAGCGAGGCTTGGCAATAGGTATTATTATCAATCGGCTAAATTATACAAATTATTTAGGAGCCTCATCCTCTAAAACCAAAATATACTATAAGATAGTCAAAATAAATCAGATTTCATTTTGTAAATTTGCAGCTTCGCAGGCTGTTCTATCGCCTCGATTTATCGGGGAGGAAAGTCCGGGCAATACAGGGCGCCATGCTTCTTAACGAGAAGGCGGGTGTAAGCTCGCAGTAGTGTAACAGAAAATAACCGTCCGTCATCTGACGGATAAGGGTGAAAAGGCAGGGTAAGAGCCTACCGGTAGTTATGGCAACATAATTAGCCGTACGCCTCATGGATTGTAAGGCCAAATATATTATGAGTTCCTCGGAACACAGGGCTGCCCGCCCTGGTTTTGATCGACGCAAGTTGATCAAGAGTCATAAGGGGTAGGCTGCACGAGACTATTGGTGACAATAGTACTAGATAAATGATAGAATGAAAAACAGAACCCGGCTTACAGGCCTGCGATTTTTTTTACCTGTTAGAGCACCTAAGATTTAGACTTGTTACCCCTGTTTTTTGGCCAATTTTATGATGAAGCATTCCATGGATCAAGTTCACAACATCTCCACTCAAGATTACAATTACACCCTTCCAGAAGAAAACATAGCCATCTATGGACTTAAAAACAGAGATGACTCAAGACTATTAACCTGGAAAAATGGAACTATTGAGGATCACAATTTCCAGCACCTCCCTGATCTGTTACCTAAAAATGCGATGTTAGTATTTAACAACACGCAGGTGATTAATGCACGCCTATTTTTCAATAAATCTACGGGAGCCAAAATCGAACTATTTTGTCTTGAGCCAATAGCCCCAAACGACTATGCGCTATCGTTTTCGCAAAATCAATCGTGTCGATGGAAATGCTTAGTTGGAAACTTGAAAAGATGGAGAGATGAGATCTTAGTTCAGACCGTTCAACACGCTGGATCGACCTTCTCTTTTAGCGCAAAAAAAATACAAACACTACCCAATAACGCCTTCGAAATAGAGTTTCAATGGGATAATCCCGGAGTTACCTTTGGTCAAATCTTAGAATATACTGGCAACCTGCCGATTCCACCCTATCTCAATCGAGAATCAGAAGAGGCCGATCTCACTCGATATCAAACAGTCTATGCCAAAGTAAAAGGGTCCGTAGCGGCGCCAACTGCCGGACTTCATTTCACACCTTCGATTTTTGAAGCCTTAAAAAAGGGTGGAATAAACTGTCGCGAGATCACCCTTCACGTTGGAGCAGGCACATTTCAACCAGTCAAAACGGAAACAATTGGAGGGCATACCATGCATGCCGAACAATTTACCATCTCCAAAGAGTTTGTTGCTGAACTCACCACCTACCAAGGACCAATTATTGCTGTTGGTACCACTGCCGTGAGAACACTTGAGAGTCTTTATTTTCTGGGGTGCATGATCCTGAACAATCCACAAATCAAAAAAGAAGAGTTGAATGTTCAACAATGGGATCCCTATCAGAAAGGGGCACACCGTCCAACAGCAAAGGAGGCATTCCAGGCTTTGCTTAATTATCTTCAAATAAACCACCTAGACAACCTAAACTGCTCCACGCAAATTATTATTGCCCCTGGATATACGTTCAACGTTATAACTGGGATGATCACCAATTTTCATCAACCACAAAGCACACTTTTATTGCTTATTGCAGCATTTCTAGGCGACGACTGGAAAAAAATCTATCACCATGCTCTCTCAAAGGAGTATCGTTTTCTGAGCTTTGGCGACTCGAACTTGTACTTTAAGTAAGAACCACTTTCATTTATTGGTAATCTGTTAACTTTTTGTTGATAATTGCCGCCTCATAATTGAAAATCATCCCCTAACTATCTGGTTTTTTAGTTAATTTTAGCCTTATATGAACCACCACACCATGCTTACATCCGAAGATAAAAAACAAATTGCCTCTAGAGGAAGCCATGTTGCTGATGTAGAACAACAACTGACCTATTTCAAAAAAGGTTTCCCTTTTCTGAACGTGTTGAGACCTGCAACATTAGGAGATGGAATCATAAAGCTTGAAGCCAAGAATAGTAGCGAAACAATCGCTCAGTATATGCAATTAATTGATGTTGGACTTAAACCAGCTAAATTTGTGCCAGCCTCTGGAGCTGCCAGCCGAATGTTTCAACTCTTATTTTCTTTCGCTGAATTGGCCGATACGAATGAAAAAGCCTACGACTTACTACAGGAAGAACGCTTCAAGAATGTAAATCTATTTTTCGATCAACTTTCTCGGTTTGCCTTTTACAAAAAACTGATTGCAGCCTTAGATGGGGAGCTCATGCAAAATGGAAGACTCAAATACGTTGAAATCCTCGATATGTTGCTTTCCGAGCGCGGCCTTAACTATGGCTTCTTACCTAAAGGACTACTCGATTTTCACCTTTATCTAGAAGGAGCACGCACACCAGTGGAGGAGCATATGGTTGAAGGTGCCTTGTATTGCGCCGATAAAAATGGCCTAGTCAAACTTCACTTTACCGTCTCGCCAGAACATCTTAGCCTGTTCCAACATAAGATCAAAGAGAAAAAATTTGAACTCGAGACCAGATATGGTGTGAATTACGACATAACTTTTTCAGACCAAAAACCATATACCGACACCATTGCCGTTGATCAAGATAATCAACCGTTTCGCTTGAATGACAACAAGCTATTATTTCGACCAGCAGGACATGGGGCGTTGTTAGATAATCTGAACGATGTAGATGGCGACATCCTATTTATTAAAAACATAGACAATGTCGTTCCTGATCGACTTAAAGAAGAAACTACCCTTTCGAAAATGGCCTTATCCTCGCTATTGATCGAATACCAAAAACGGATCTTCAACTACTTAAGAGTATTGGATTCAAACACCTATTCTTTAGAACAACTTCAAGAGATCAAAACCTTTGCAGCTGATGAATTAAACATCACTTATCCAATCCAAGCAGAGAATAACCCATCTGAATTAGCAAAATTTCTGGTTCAAAAACTTAACCGCCCTATCAGAGTCTGTGGCATGGTAAAAAATGAAGGCGAACCTGGAGGAGGTCCATTTTGGGCTGAGAATAGCGATGGATCGATCTCGCTTCAAGTGGTAGAAAGCAGTCAGATTGATCCAAACAACCCATTACAGCAACTGATCTTAAGCCAATCGACCCATTTCAATCCGGTTGATCTTATCTGTGGAGTACGGGATTACAGGGGGAATAAATTCGATTTAATGACCTATCGAGATCCAGAGACTGGGTTTGTTTCGATCAAATCGAAAGACGGAAAAACGCTTAAGGCTCAGGAACTTCCAGGGTTGTGGAATGGTGCAATGGCCAACTGGATCACCTTTTTCGTGGAGGTTCCCATCATCACCTTCAACCCGGTTAAAACGATAAATGATCTTTTACGTCAAGAGCATCAACCAGTATAGCTCGAATTATTATCTTTGTACCATTAAATTGATTGAATATGTCGATGTGGGAAGGGGCAAGAGAGAATTCCGAAAGTAAGGAGTTTGCCGGAGTCGTTAAACGTTACAAGGAGATGCTATCTGATGAACAGATGGGGTTCTTTGACGTGGCTGACTTTGAGCACATTGCAGATTACTACATCGAAAAAAATCAACTCACCAATGCGCTTCAAGCCTGTGAAATAGCCATCTCACAGCACCCACACTCGCTGATGGTGAAAGTTAAAAAGGCGCAAGTACTCATTGGTCAATTAAAGACGGAAAAGGCCCTCGAGTTACTTCAGATGCTTGTTAAGATTGAAAACTCAAATCCAGAACTTCTGCTAATGCTTGGCAATTGCTATAGCATTCAAGGAGATTCGAATAAAGCCTATGCGTGCTACCAAAAGGCGGAAAAATTTTCATTTGAAGAACGCGATGACTTATTATATAATATTGGCGCTGGCTATGTTCAACATACCGACTATACCAAAGCCACCTATTTCTTAGAAAAAGCATACGCTGAGAATCCAAAAAACGACAGCGTCTTATACGATTTAGCTTTCTGTTACGACAAACTCGGCGATGACGAGAAAAGTATCCGACTATACAATGAATACCTCGATGTTGATCCCTTTGCTGAATCGGCATGGTACAACCTCGGCATTATCTATACAAGGCGCGAAGAATACAACAAAGCCATTGAGGCGTATGACTTTGCCTTAGCCATTGATGAAAATTACGCATCGGCACTCTTTAATAAAGCCAATACGTTATCGACATTAGAGCGCTATACGGAAGCCTTAACCTATTATTTTGACTATTTACGCTTCGACAAGAACTCTTCTGACGCGAAGGTTTATGTTGCGGAATGTTATTTCCAACTTGGGGAATATTCAAAATCCTATCAGTTTTACAAACAAGCCATACAGCTAGATTCCAAAAATGCGGATGCCTGGTATGGTGCGGGTGTCGTCTTAATGGTCGAAGAGAACCTGGCTGAAAGCCTTGTTTTCCTCAAAAAAGCCATCAAGCTTGACAATAGCTGTGCCGATTTCTGGAATGCATTTGGAAAAGTTAATGCAGCCCTTGATCATTATGAAGATGCGCTGATTGCCTTTCGTAAATCGGTAGAAATAGAAGAATCCAATGGTGATTTCTGGATGGCATTGGCTGATTTCTTTTACCATTACGATCAGACAGATCTTGCTATTCAGACCTTGTTTGAAGCTGAAAAGACTATCAGTGGCAATGCTCAACTGCTCTATAAACTATCAGGTTATCTTGCAGAAAACAAGAATCTGCAACTTGCCAAGAATTATTTTAAAACTGCCTTATCACTAAATTTCCTACTGCATAAAGATATGCTTCTTGATTTTCCTCATCTCCAATCAAAACGTTGGATTATCAAGCTGATCAATGATCATATCTAAGCAAAAAGCTTAGTCTGGCCAATAACTTTAACACCTATGAAGCGCACATTCGGACTTATTGGCTATCCGCTTACACACTCCTTTTCGAGAAAATTTTTCACCGAGAAATTCGCGAACGAACATCTTGATGCCGAATATTTGAATTTCGAAATCCCTTCTATTACTGACTTACCAGGATTAATAGTTGCAAATCCCGATTTAGAAGGTTTTAACATTACCATCCCATATAAAGAGCAGATCATCCCCTATTTAGATGAGATCTCGGATGCCGCAAAAGAGATTAAAGCCGTCAATACGGTAAAAATCGTGCGAAATGGCACTTCATATTCCTTACATGGATTCAACACGGATATCCATGGGTTCCAAGAATCGATCCGACCAATCCTACAAAAGCAACATAAAAAAGCCCTTGTCTTAGGCACTGGAGGAGCTTCAAAAGCAATCGTAAAAGCACTTAAAAACTTAGGAATTGAGACTCAATTGGTGTCACGCAGTCCAAAATCAACCAGTGAGATTAGCTATACCAGTTTAGACAAAGAAATACTGAGTCGCTATGATATCATCGTGAACACCTCACCCATAGGCACTTATCCAAAAGTCGAAGAGAAACCAGAGATCCCCTACTCCTATATTACCTCGGATCATTTATTGTTTGACTTGGTGTATAACCCGGAAGTTACAGCTTTTCTAATGCAGGGTATTGACAGAGGTTCGACTACAAAAAACGGATTGGAAATGTTGCACCTTCAAGCTTTAGCAGCTTGGGATATCTGGAATAAGTAGAATTTTAGAGCCGCACAAGACCCTGAGACATCTCTTCGGGGTAAACAATATCGACTAAAAACAAACCATTAGCAGGAACGCTAGCCCCTGCCAAAGAGCGATCTTTTGCTTCAATAATAGAGCAAAACTCATCGATAGTAAGTTTCTTAAATCCAACCTCAAGCAAAGTTCCAACGATCGCTCGAACCATATTGCGCAAAAAGCGATCTGCGGTAATTGTAAAAACATAACCATCGGCCTGTTCGGTCCATTCGGCGTGAATAATTTTGCAATTATTTGTCTTCACATCTGTGCCAACTCGACTAAAACTTGTAAAGTCGATGTAGTCAAATAGTTTTTGAGCAGCTTGGTTCATCAACGTTAAATCAGGAATGCGAGACTCTTTGGTTGCAAATTGACGCTTAAATGGATTCTTATGTTTGACGATGTAATAATTATATTTCCGACTTAGGGCGTTGAAGCGAGCATGAGCCTGTTCCGAAACTTTAACTATTTTTTGCACCGCCACATCAGCAGGCAAAAGACTATTCAGATTGTAAGTGATCTTTTCTACATCGAGACCGATGTTTTGGGCATCAAAATGAGCCACAAAAAAGCTCGCATGAACGCCAGCATCTGTGCGGCCCGCACCAGTAACCGCGATATCTTCACGTGCCACAATGGTCAACGCCTGCTCTAGCACTTGCTGCACAGAGAGACCATTGGGTTGAAATTGCCAACCGTGGTAGTTCGTCCCATCGTAAGAAAGCTGAATAAAATAGCGTTGCATAAAAAATTATTCTTCAAACCTAAACTAGGTTGAACCATAACGCCCTAAAAGATGTTATGCTCAAAATCAACCTTAACCGAACAAAAGTAGGATTTAAATTTATTGTTCGATGTAAAATCTATTCACATCGGTTCATCGAATAAAATGATCCGAATCAAAGCGAAGTTATCAAACATCAATTTCACTATTCAACTGATTACCAAACATTAAAAATAGGGACAGCTGCGAATTAAAAGTATATTTATCTTCCTAGACCACTAATTTTACACCTCACTTAACATTTTTTAATCAAATTATGACTATTTGAACAATACAAAATGTTATTTTCGTATCCGTTTTAATGAATAAAAATTAATTATCTTTTGGATTATGAACCAAACAATGGACATTAGAGAACTTAACGAACGTATTCAACAAGAAAGTTCATTTGTAGACCTTATCTCCATGGAGATGAATAAGGTAATTATCGGGCAGAAGCACCTGGTTGAAAGTCTATTAATCGGCTTGCTTTCCGATGGCCACATCCTCCTTGAAGGTGTACCAGGACTAGCTAAAACACTTGCAATCAATACGCTTGCCAATACCATCGATGCAAAATTTGCCCGAATACAATTCACCCCTGACCTTTTACCTGCCGATTTACTCGGAACCTTGATTTACAGTCAGAAAAACGAGGAATTTGTCGTTCGTAAAGGGCCAATCTTTACCAATTTTGTATTAGCGGATGAGATAAACCGTGCACCAGCAAAGGTTCAATCGGCTTTGCTTGAGGCGATGCAAGAACGTCAGGTTACTATTGGATCACAAACTTATCCATTAGAAAACCCGTTCTTAGTTATGGCGACTCAGAACCCTATTGAACAAGAGGGAACCTATCGTCTACCTGAAGCCCAAGTTGACCGTTTTATGCTTAAAGTCGTCTTGAACTATCCGAAAAAGGACGAAGAGCAATTGATTATTAAGATGAATCTTTTAAAAGAGTTCCCTAAGGCACAAAAAGTCTTAAAGCCTAAAGATATTATTCGGGCAAGAGAAATCGTCAAAGAGGTCTACATGGACGAGAAGATTCAGAAATATATTGTAGATATCGTATTTGCAACGCGTGAACCTGCAGCTGCCGGACTAGCTCAATTTGCGGAGATGATCACTTATGGTGCCTCACCGCGTGCTTCAATAAGTCTAGCTCAAGCAGCCAAAGCGTACGCCTTTATTAAAAGACGTGGGTATGTTATTCCAGAAGATATCAGAGCAGTGTGCCACGATGTTTTAAGACACCGTATTGGGTTAAGTTATGAAGCGGAAGCGAACAACCTCACCTCTGAAGATATTATCAGCGAAATACTCAACACCATTGAAGTCCCTTAGTGGAAGAATCACCTAGAATATTATCTTGATTTACTGACAAGTATTCTTATTGATTAACGATTCATTAAAAAAGAAAAGTGGAAGCATCGGAACTATTAAAAAAAGTTCGAAAAATTGAGA
>CAIVGL010000042.1 GCA_903905505.1 uncultured Bacteroidia bacterium
AACTCGTTTATAGGTCTGTTGAAGTCAGTTGTATGCACCATATTTAGGGTGAATAGGCCTGTAAAGGTGTCATTCTTATTTTAAGGGTGAAAGTAGTGATTTATTTGTACAAATCATCAAACGGAGACCTGATCTTCTGTATACTCTTCTCCGTTACATGCGTGTATATTTCGGTCGTCTTGCTGCTTCTGTGACCTAATAATTCCTGAATATACCTTAAATCCGTACCCGACTCTAATAAATGGGTGGCATACGAATGCCGAAGCCAATGTAACGTTACCGGCTTAGATATCCTCGCCTTCCGAAGCGCTATCTTTAAAACACTCTGGATGCTTTTTTCACTATACTGCTCACCCGGATACTGCCCCTCAAATAACCAAACCCTAGGCCGGTAATACCGATAGTATTCCCTCAAAAGCTCAATTAGATTGTCGGAAATAGGCACCACCCGGTCTTTTCTCCCCTTCCCATTAATTATTAATAATAAATGTCGCTTAGAATCGATGTGGACTGGCCTTAAATTTAATAGCTCACCTCGTCTCAACCCACAAGCATAGATTACTGTTAACATCATCCGATGCTTCATGTTTGTTGAGACCTTTAAAATTAGTCCAACTTCCTCCTTGCTCAGCACGTTCGGTAGCTTGTGCTCATGACGTGGACGATCTAAATGCTCGGTTATCAATAAGGACCCTCGGATAGTTTTGAAAAATAACTTTGCTGCATTTATTGCCTGGTTCTGGTACGAAAAACTTAGATTCCGAGGAATCATGTATGAATTAACAAATTGCCGCATGTCATTATTCGTCGCTTCTGAACTAGTCTTTGGCTTGATAAACCTAAGAAATATTGTGATCGCCATGATATACGTCTTCACCGTAGAGTCACTATATCGCTTTTGCTCCATCCATTGCTTAAATGTTGCGATTTCCTCAATAGTGTCAAAATCTAATGAGGGCAAGGAATGTCTAACTGCTTGGTTTTTGGGTTCTTCATTTGATGAAGAATCAAGCATCGTATTAACCAATTCTTTTGACTTGATTCTCAGAGTTGCCATCTATTGAAAGTTGAATTCTTGTGACCTACTCACTGAGCGGCGAACCTGATCTCAGTTAAAAATCTGTACAATAGCTAGTTGCTTAAATCTTGTTGGGCAATTGATTCCGTTGTGCTTCGACTTTTATTGTTGAGGTTTTAGTCCCTTGATTAGCTGATTACTTAAACCAATTAAATATACCACTTTAAAAACTCGAAATTCTCAAATAATAGCAAAATGATTAAATAGATGTCGAATTGACTGAAAAAAATCAAAATTGCTTACGAATTTATTTTGTGTTCAGAATATTATTCTTAATTTTGTCGTCAAGTTTAGAATTAACACACACAAAAAGCGTTGTGATTGAACAAAATAAACTTGATTATCGTTATCTGTTAAAAAAGAATGAAAAACATACTTTCACATAACCTTCTACTCGTGGTCATCCTAATTCTCGTCTATCTCGGCTGAGGAAGGTTTACTATTTGTATGATGAAACATATAAAAGCCTTTCTCAAAACCGAGAAAGGCTTTTTTTTAAATTGAAATTTTAAGACTATGAAGTTTAATCTTAGAAGCGAAACAACAACAATGGGCCGTCGAATGGCTGGGGCTCGTAGTCTCTGGAGAGCTAACGGAATGAAAGAAGAACATTTCGGGAAACCTCTGATCGCCATCGTTAACTCCTTTACGCAATTTGTACCCGGTCATGCCCATTTGCATGAGATCGGACAAATGGTGAAGGGTCTAATCGAGAAAGAGGGTTGCTTTGCAGCAGAATTTAATACCATCGCCATCGACGACGGTATCGCCATGGGTCACGATGGGATGTTATACTCGCTGCCATCACGCGACCTGATCGCCGATAGCGTCGAATATATGATCAATGGTCATAAAGCCGATGCGATGATCTGCATCTCGAACTGCGACAAGATAACTCCGGGCATGCTGATGGCTGCCATGCGACTCAATATCCCTTGTATCTTCGTCTCGGGTGGTCCAATGGAAGCTGGCGTAGTCGATGGTAAAAAATACGACCTTGTCGATGCAATGGTGATGGCTGCCGATCCTTCGGTAGACGAAAAATTGCTTCTTCAAGTCGAACAAGATGCTTGTCCAACCTGTGGCTCATGCTCTGGAATGTTCACCGCTAACTCGATGAACTGCCTTACTGAAGCGTTAGGCCTTTCACTTCCCGGTAACGGAACTGTTGTGGCTACTCATGCTAACAGAATGAAACTTTTCGAAAAAGCGGCTAAACGCTTAATCGAGATCACGGTTGACTATTATAAAAATGGGAACGAAAGTGTGTTGCCTCGTGCAATCGCTTCTCGCGCTGCATTTATGAACTCCATGACACTTGATATTGCCATGGGTGGTTCAACCAATACGGTGTTGCATATGTTGGCTGTTGCTCATGAAGCGGGTGTCGACTTTACCATGAAAGATATTGATAACTTATCGAGAAAAGTTCCTTGTATCTGCAAGGTATCTCCTAACTCTCACTACCATATTCAAGATGTCAATCGCGCTGGCGGTATCATGGGTATCTTAGGTGAACTCGAAAGAGGTGGGCTACTTGATACTTCGGTGTCGCGTGTGACTGAAGGGACTCTTGGTGAGGCTATTAAAGCTTGGGATCTTCTTCGCTCTACCGCAGTGGATGATGCTAAAAATGTATATGGTTCAGCCCCTGGAAATATTGGTCGGAATTTAGTGATGGGTTCTCAAAATGCAATTTTTGCTGAGTTTGACCTTGATCGTGAGAAAGGGTGTATCCGTAGTGTGGAGAATGCCTATACCAAAGAGGGTGGTCTTGCTATTCTTTATGGCAATATTGCCCGTAAAGGGTGCATTGTTAAAACGGCAGGTGTCGATCCTTCGGTATTTCAGTTTAGTGGCGTAGCACGAGTTTACGAGTCGCAAGATGATGCCTGTGAAGGGATCCTTAAACGCCAAGTTAAAGCTGGAGAGGTAGTGATCATCCGTTACGAAGGTCCGAAAGGTGGGCCAGGAATGCAGGAGATGCTTTATCCAACTTCTTATCTTAAAGCTTCTAAGCTTGATAAGGTGTGCGCGTTACTGACCGACGGACGATTCTCTGGAGGTACTTCAGGGTTGTCAATTGGTCACGTGTCTCCTGAAGCAGCAGCTGGAGGAGAGATTGCACTAGTTCAAGATGGCGATCGTATTGATATTGATATTTCACAACGTAAAATAGAATTAATTATCTCAGATCAAGAGCTGGAAGCACGTAAGAAAGCAGAAGAGGCGAGAGGTAAGATGGCTTATCAGCCTGCAAATAGAAATAGAATAATCAGCAAAGCCTTAAAAGCTTATGCTAGCCTTGTTGCTTCGGCAGATATGGGTGCAGTACGTATTATAGACTAAATAATTTCAGAAGATATGACAACAAGTGCAAACGACAAAACAACAGAGATAACTGGTTCAGAAGCGGTAATTCGTTCGCTGATCGCTGAAGGTGTAGACCTAGTTTGGGGCTATCCTGGAGGTGCGATCATGCCAATATATGATGCTTTATTTGATTATCAAGATCAGCTTCGACACGTGCTTACGCGTCATGAGCAAGGTGCTATTCATGCCGCACAAGGGTATGCTCGTGTAACTGGCAAAGTGGGTGTATGTATGGCGACTTCTGGTCCAGGTGCAACAAACCTAGTAACCGGTATTGCTGATGCCTTGATTGATTCAACACCATTGGTTTGTATCACAGGACAGGTAATCTCAAGCTTATTGGGAACCGATGCGTTTCAAGAGTCTGATGTGATCGGTATTACTATGCCAATTACGAAGTGGAATTATCAAGTTACCTGTGCCGAAGAGATTCCTGAAGCCATTGCTAAGGCATTTCATATTGCATCAACTGGACGACCAGGCCCAGTGCTTTTAGATATCACTAAAGATGCTCAGTTTTCAAAACTGAACTATTCTTACCAGAAATGTACCAAGATTCGTTCGTATGTTCCTGAATATCCAGCCGACAAGATTGCCATTGCAAAGGCTGCTCAGTTGATCAACCAAGCGAAGAAACCTTTCTTGCTTTATGGTCAAGGTGTAATGCTTTCAAGCGGCGAGCAAGAATTGATAAAGTTCTTGGAGAAATCTGGTATTCCAGCCGCTGGAACATTATTAGGTTTGTCAGCTATTCCAACCGATCATCCCAACAATATGGGTATGTTGGGAATGCATGGAAACTATGGTCCGAATATTAAGACCAATGCTTGCGATGTATTGATTGCTGTCGGTATGCGTTTCGATGACCGTGTAACGGGTAATACTCAGACTTATGCTAAACAGGCTAAGATCATTCATATTGAGATCGATCCAGCCGAAATAGATAAAAATATTAAAACCGATGTGGCTGTCATTGGTGATGCTAAGCATACGTTAGCTCTCCTTTATGATCTAGTCGAGAAGAAGCAATATCCAGAGTGGCTTGCTGAATTCAAGGCAGCTGATGAGATAGAAAACAGAAAAGTTGTGAATGCCGAATTAATGCCAACAAAGCCTGGTTTAACTATGGCTGAAGTTGTTCGCATGACTGCTGATATTACCAAGGATAATGCAATTGTCATTACCGATGTAGGTCAAAATCAAATGGCTGCTGCTCGTTATTCTAAGTTTGTGGGTTCTCGCTCTTGGGTGACCTCTGGAGGTCTAGGAACGATGGGTTTTGGTCTTCCTGCAGCGATGGGTGCGGCGATGGGTGCACCTGACCGCGATATTGTTATCTTTACCGGCGATGGTGGAATGCAAATGACCATTCAAGAATTGGGTACAATTGCTCAAGAAAATTTAGCTGTTAAAACAGTTGTTTTGAACAACCATTTCTTGGGAATGGTTCGTCAATGGCAAGAGCTGTTTTTCGAAAAAAGATATTCGTTTACAGAGATCTTAAGTCCTGATTTTGTTAAGGTTGCAGATGCTTATGGTATCCCTGGAGCGGTGGTTCATACCCGCGAGGAACTTGAACCTGCCATGAGGAAGATGATCGCTCATAAAGGACCATACTTACTTGAGGTAATGATCGAGAAAGAGGATAATATCTTCCCGATGGTACCGGCAGGAAAATCAGTTGCAGAGATTATTTTAAGCTCTGATGAGTTGAAATAAGTGTTTTCGAATCAGGAATAACTAAAAAATAGTACGATGAAACAAGAATATATTATCACAGCCTACAGCGAAAACCATATTGGTTTGCTTAATCGGATTACCATTATCTTTACACGTCGTAAAGTGAATATTGAGAGTCTTACGGTGTCAGAATCGGCACTTAAAGGGATCAGTAAATTTACGATCGTTGTCAATGAAACAACCGATAAGGTCATTAACATTGTGAAGCAAATCGACAAGCAGATCGAAGTGCTTAAAGCATTTTACAACACCAGTGATGAGATGATCTTTCAGGAGATCGCATTGTATAAGGTTTCGACTAGTGCTTTGATGGAGAGTGATCAGATTGAGAAACTTATCCGCTCACACAATGCTCGTATTCTAGAGATCACTAAAGAATATACCGTCATTGAAAAGACAGGGCATAAGGAGGAGACTCAGGAGCTTTTCGAAGGGCTTAACTCATTTGGTGTTTTACAATTTATCCGTTCTGGAAGAGTCGCAATCACTCGCTCTCCAATCGAACGGTTATCGGAATTCTTAAAGGAACGTGACTCGCTTTTCGATTCTATCGAAGCGAAGAAAAATAGTTAATTGACCTTGATAAAGGGCTTACAAACAGATTAAAATAGTTAGTTATGGATAATAATCGTGTATTTATTTTCGATACCACCTTACGGGACGGCGAGCAGGTTCCGGGTTGTCAGTTGAATACTATCGAGAAGGTTGAAGTGGCAAAGGTATTGGAACAATTGGGTGTTGATGTGATTGAAGCAGGATTCCCAATCTCAAGTCCAGGTGACTTTAAATCAGTTGTCGAAATATCGAAGGCCGTAACTTGGCCGGTGATCTGCGCACTTACACGTGCTGTAGAGAAAGATATTGATATCGCTGCTGAATCGCTGAAATATGCTAAACGCGGTCGTATCCATACCGGTATTGGTACATCGCCGTATCATATCCAATCGAAATTTAATTCGAATCCCGATGCAATTATTGAGCGTGCCGTAGCAGCCGTAAAGTATGCGAAGAAATATGTCGAGGATGTAGAGTTTTACGCTGAAGATGCTGGTCGTTCTGATAATGTGTATTTAGCACGTGTTGTTGAAGCCGTTATTAAAGCTGGAGCTACCGTGATAAATATTCCAGATACTACTGGTTAT
>CAIVGL010000043.1 GCA_903905505.1 uncultured Bacteroidia bacterium
AGGAGTAAATGGAACCAAAGGAGTGGAATTATTGGAGCCTGATAAATTAGCTAGTTCTAGTATAAGTAATTTGATGATAATAATTATTGGAAAGGGATAATTCCTTTAGGATTAAAACACGTAACAGACAAGATTATTCGTGTGAATTCTTGGCTTGAATAAGCCACACATCATGTAAATTTTTATTGAAACAATAACGCATAAAAATAATGCAGACTTAATATTTAGTTAGCATGATGGGAACGCTTTTAAAATATTTTCGTGTTTAGAATAATTCTAAATTTTAATAATTATGAAAACTATGAAAAAAATCAATTTAATTAATGCAGTACTATTTTCCGTTATTTTATTCTCTTGTCAAAAACAAGATGTTATTCCTCCATTAGAGAATACTCAAAATGAAGATTTGACTGGTTATCAAGAAATTGCATCCATTAATTTAGGAGGATTAGGCGCTGCAGAAATCACCGCTTTTGACCCATCCACTGACCGATTATTTGCAGTAAATAATAGTGCAGAAAATAAAATCGATGTCATAGACATGAGAAATCCTGCAAATTTAACGGTGATAAAATCTATTAGTATGTTACCTTTTGGTGGCTATGTAAATAGCGTAGCAGTAAGTAATGGGAAATTAGCTGCCGCTGTTGAATCCGCTAATAAACAATCACTTGGGAAGGTCGTTGTATTTAATACTTCAACATATGATGAAATTAGATCAATAACCGTAGGTGCACTGCCTGACATGGTTACATTTAGTCTAGATGGTAATTATATTATCTCTGCAAATGAAGGGGAGCCTAGCGCTGATTATCTAAATGATCCTGACGGAACTGTTTCTATTATTAAAATATCCGATTATTCTGTTGTTACCCTAAATTTTGCATCTTTTGAAAGCCAACTCGCTAATTTAGCGTCTAAAGGATTTAGAATATTTGGACCTGGCAAAAATTTCACAAAGGATATTGAACCAGAATATGTAACCGTGTCTGATGATTCAAAAACCGCTTATGTTACACTTCAAGAAAATAATGCGATAGCTGAAATAGATCTTGCATCTGCAACGATTACTAAAATTACCCCACTTGGATTTAAAGATTATTCTTTGCCGGGCAACGGGATTGATCCAAGTGATAAGGATAGCAAAATTGAATTTGCAAATTATGCTAAAGTGTATGGAATATATATGCCAGACGCTCTTGCATTTTTTAATTATAATGGAACACCTTATTTGTTTACAGCAAATGAAGGTGATTCTAGAGAATATACTGCCTTTACAGAAATGAAAAGAGTAAATGCAGTCACTTTGGATGCTACAAATTTTCCAACAGCTGCAATACTTAAAGCGGATGCAATTTTAGGTAGATTAAATATAACAACAACCTTAGGTGATCCTGATGCAGATGGCGATTTTGATGCCTTATACTCCTTGGGATCTAGATCATTTAGTGTTTGGAATGCAACAACAGGTAGCCAAGTATTTGATAGTAAAAACGAACTTGACATAAAAGCTAAGGATTTGGCTATTTATGATGATGCAAGAAGTGATGATAAATCGGTTGAGCCTGAATCAGTATGTCTTGGCAGAATGGGTAGCAAAAATATTGCAATTATTGGAATGGAAAGAGCTGACGCCTTTGCAATCTATGATATAACCAATCCAACTGCTCCAGTATTTGTTAAAATGTATAAAACAGGTGATGCGCCAGAAGGAATTATTTTTATACCTGCTTCCAAAAGTCCAATTAATCAAAGTTTAATTGTTACTAGCAACGAAAATGACGGAACAATTAAAATATACAAAACAACTAAGTTGTAATTTGTTGTTCCTATCTTTTGCAAAACGCTTGGAAAAATTAGGCCTAATTGGATGATACTATAAACCGTTCAATTTATTTATATACAGGGTATTGCGACATAAAACGAATAACAAAGGGTTTAAGAAGTTTTATCTTCTTAAACCCTTTTCTTTTGCAAGAAATTTGCAAAAATTAAATGCCATGATATGAAAGCCTAACAAGTGAATTGGCCCAATCTGTGGCATTTTTTCACGAAATATCGTTGCAGCTGTTCCGTCATTATTTGCTATTCGACTTTCTGTAACGGTCGCGGTACAATCCGATTTCTTTAAATGGGATAGGTTTGAAACCTGTAGTCCAGGCGGGAGAATCAGCGGGGATCAAAAACCCAGTTTCAGGAGTGCCAATTTTGGATATGTCATCGTTAACATAATTGTTTCTAATGTCAAAGATCTTCTCATCCGCATACTCGGTAATGCTTTTCCACGGGCCGAAACACACATTGTTGGCAATGACATTCCCTTCTGGAGGAACACCCCTGAAATCTTTCCCTGTAATGGGCGCTTCTCCCGGCTTCCCATAATACTTGTCGAGGGTCTTAATGGCTGGATAGCGTTCGCGGTACAAGTTGGCAGGAACCTCTTGCAGACTTTCCCGCATCATATTGTTCACCAAATTTTGCCACATGGGCTTCGGATCAACTCCACGCCCGTCGGCACGGACACCTAAATGACAATCAACAAAAAGGTTGTTCTCAACCTTGTGATCACGGCCGCCACCGATGAACATTCCCCAATGAACTTTGTAAAAAACATTTCCAAACACTTCAGTGCCACTTGTACAATCATCCATGTAAATCCCTTTTGAGCCCCTCACTCCTCCGGTTTCATGAATATAGTTGTACTTGATACTGTTACCGCGGTAGGTATAATCACGTCCCGTATAAATAGCGCCAACATCACCGGTTTCTAGGGCAGTATGGTGAATATCGTTATACTCAATCTTTATTTCATTTCCGACGTAAACGATGGCAGCATGTGGATGATCGTGAATATGGCAGTGTGATACCCGCATTCCGACGCCTGTCATGGATACTGCAGGTACGTAACATTTTGTCCAACGGCCCTGGCGCTGGAAATGGCAATTCTCAACAAAATGGTTGCATGCAGTCAGGGTTTGGCGGTCTCCGCCGGTCAGGTCAACGCCACAATCGCCTGAGTCAGAAATATCACAGCTAATTATTCCATGGTTTGTACCTCCTTTGACAACGACAGCATTGTTTCCAATATTACGCAGAATACAACCGGTAATGCGGTTTCCATCTCCACCTTCTAGTTGGATAGCGTTTCCGCGTGATGCCTCAAATTCAATTTCTGAGAAAATAACGTGGCTTGCCCCGTTTAACTGTAAGAAAGGTTTCTCCAATTCGGAGAAAATCGCTTCCCCTGATTGATTTGACGTAGGTGGCCAAAAATAGAGCAAATCAGTTTCTTTGTCAAGAAACCACTCCCCAGGCTGGTCCAGTTCCTCCAGAATATTAAAGAAACAAAATCGTTGATTTTTAATAAATCCATAATTGCCGTATGGTTCAGCAGTCTTTAAAAAATGTCGTTTGGGGTTTAACTCTGTAACCCGTTCGTAACTATTTGCCCAATCGTAAGCCCAGTAGCCATAGACCCAGATATTTCCTGTATTCTTCCATTTCGATGGCCGGTCGCTGTTGTAAAAGAACCCGTTGGACAGTGCCCCCATTTTTGCGCCTAATCCATCCGCTTTTATGCTATCGCGGGGAAAGTCCTTGATCCGCTCCCATTCTCCAGTATTGGGCCAGCGTGCCACCGTCATCGGGCGATTATTATAGATCAGCTCTCCATGCGCCGGAATGGTTGGCCTGCCAAATCCGCGCGAACTAAACTTCCCAAAATCACTAATTCCCTGAGACCTTAAATTGGTCACCAGTACATTTTTTTTGGCCTTCGCGTCAAGCCTGTTCAGTATTTTTTCTTCAGTTACAGGTTTGAATCCGGAGATTACCTTTCCTCCAAGGAGTCTTACCCTCTCTCCCCGGTAAGCGGTCCAAATAATGGGATATTTAGATTCGCCTGAGTCATCAGCGTTAAGTTCTAGCGTAGTTGAACGAACATAATCTCCTTTTCTAAAATAGACCTTTATGGTGTCTTTTAGGTTGCCGTTCTTTTTCAATTCCCGGATGGCATCTCTGGCCCTTTCAGGAGTCAGGAAAGGTTCATTAATTGTGCCCGGATTAGTGTTGTTTCCTGTTGTGGAAATAAAAAATTCGTACGATTTCCGCTCAACACCATTGGCAGTGAGAGCAAATAAAATACAACTCGCAACAAGTGCAGTTTTTAAAATGGATAATACTGTTTGCATACTTTTTAGGTGTAAATAATCATGTTGGAAAAAACTACTGTGATGCACCCCGCATTTATTTTAGATGTGAAAGGGTAAAATAGGTTAATTCATAACCTTTAAACCTAGGATCAAATTGTCTGAGGGGTAAGATCATTTATTTGTAGTAAAACATAAAAAGAATTTGAAATAAACAGAAGAGAAAGGATGAATACCAAGGTTTTAAGAAGATAAACTTCTTAAAACCTTGGTATTCATAAAAACGAAATGAAACTAGTTGTGTTGAGCCACAGAGTTACACCATCCAAGGACTGCTGTATTCACGAGTGAGCCATTTCGGATCTCCGGTACCTCCGGTGAATTCGTATTTGGCAGGATCCCAAGTGAAACGCGCGTGATTGTAATAGCTCTGATTCATCAAGTGACAGCAGATGGCACTATGTGCACCCACTAGCTCACTGGTAATTGGCTTCTTGCGACTCTTCAGACACTCCATGAAATCGTTGATGTGATTTTTGCTTCTGTAAAGTTGAGTTTTTGAATTTTGCAGGTAGGCTTGTTCCGCTCTCGCTACTTTGTCGGCACATTTGGCTTTACCCTCTTTGTGTTCGGCTTCTGTAAATTCGGTAATGTTTTTACCTTCGACGATTAGTTCAAATCTCCCTCTATTAACCATTACTTCCCCTTTTGAGCCAAAGAAATGAACGCCAAAGCCATCATTTTTGTGCTCCAGTGTGATGCCGTTTGCGTAGACAAATTTGCATCCTGAAGTAGCCTTTTCATCCGCAGGAGGGATGACTTCTACTGGACCGCTGTTATCCATTCCAAGTCCCCACTGGGCGATGTCTAGATGGTGTGCTCCCCAGTCGCCGACCATACCAGAGCCATATTCCTTGTAAAGCCTCCAATTTGGGAACGTTTGATGAACGCCGCGCGGACTCAAAACAGAATTGTACGGACGAAGCGGTGCGGGACCACACCACATCTCCCAATTTAATCCTGGCTCTGCTTGTTCTTCTGGAAGTTCACATGGAATTCCTGGTCCTCCAAAGCTGCATTCGACATGACTAATCTGTCCAATCACGCCATTTTGTACTAGTTCGCAGGCGACGCGAAACTCGTTCATCGAACGCTGCATCGAACCCGTTTGTAGAATCCTATTATTTGCTTCCACAGCCTTCATCACTTCGACAGCTTCGTGGATATTATGAGTCAGAGGTTTTTCACAATAGACATCTTTTCCTGCCCGAAGTGCGGCAAGCATCGGAATGGCGTGCCAGTGGTCAGGCGTGGCAATAACCACGGCATCAATATCTTTGCGGTTGATGATCTCACGGAAATCTTCGTAAGCCTTACACTCATCATTTTTGTAAAAATCGTTTGCTATTTTTTGATAATGTTCCCTGCGTGTTTTATCCACATCGCAAACGGCAACTACGCGGTTATCAGGACGTGCCATGAAATTGCGCATTAGTCCGCGCATTTGCGTTCCCATCCCAATGAGACCCAAGGTAACGACATTACTTTTTTTGGTACTAGGCCATCCGCAGGAGTGCAGGATAAGTGGACCGACCACGGCAGTCGCCGAAAGATTTCTAAGGAATTTTCTGCGTGAATTTTGCATGTTGAAGTTAGTTAATTGGTTAAACAGATCCTTCGAATGGATGGAAAGCGATCAAATCAATCATCTTTATTCCCTCTTCGCAGGTCCCTACAAACTTAAAAAAAAAATGGATAATTGATACTTCAGTTTTGTTAACAAGGCTTAAATCTGATCTTGTGCCTGTTTGCAACTTCAATTTTCTGAGAATCTTATTTTGACTAAAGGTTAAACTAGGAATTTGTTAGGCCTTGGGGTTAAATTGACTATTAGATTGATTAGAATTATTCTGGTATTTTACTTTTTAAATCCATCTGCTCATGTAGGATTCTAGTGATTAACACTTCGTTTGCTCCTATCTTTTTGTAAAAAATGATGTGCCTACCTGCTTTAAACCCTAATATACCTTCAGTTACCACAGCATAATTCTTGCCTGATTCAGGATTACAGGAAATTTCGTAGCAGTTTGTCAAGAGCATTAGATAATATTTGTCTGCTTGATTCTCTGACCATCTATCATAAGTATAATTCCAAATTTCAGTTAAATCCTCAACTGCTTTATTTGTTAATTTATACTTTGCCATTCACCCTTTTTTTAGCTTTCAATTCTTGAAGGTGTGATTCAGAAGTAAAATTGTTCGCTATTCCGCTCTCAATCCCTTCTTTAATGGCTACTCTTAACGCTATTATTCTATTCTCTTCTTCTTCTAAAAGTCTTAGTCCTGCACGGACAACCTCACTTGCATTTTTAAATCTTCCCGTTGATATTCTATTTTGAATAAAATTATCAAAATGGTCTCCTATTGATATTGAGGTGTTTCTACTCATGGTAAATTAAGTTTTAGACAAAGTTACCAAATATTGGTATAAATAGCAAACAGTATTGAGCTTTTAAAATTCTTATAGCCTGATAATATTTCATTGGATGTGTTATTTGTGCTAGGACCAGTTCACTTTTAGTTGAAATGATAAATTTGACCAGCAGAAATTAAGTATTTTTGACTGTATGCTATTTTTATGGCTTAAAATCAAACTCTTTATGAAAAAAGTTGCGTCTCTAATTCTGCTCTCATTATTCTTTGTTTGTCAGGTCGGATTGGCTCAGAAAACAATCCGGAAAGTGGCAGGCTCCGATTTAACCCCAATCAAACTAAGCACTCAGGAGATTGCCGGCCGAACTGTTCTCCGTTTTGAACACGAGTGTTCTGTTAAATTAGGCTATAAGGTCCCCCAGAAACGGTTTTTTGATGTTGTCACACCAAAAGATAGTAGTTCAAAACATCCCTTGTTGATTTGCTTGCACAGCGCAGGTGAGAAAAATAATACCGAATGGCGGACGAATGTTCCTCGAATTGCAGCTGCAGGTGATGACTTCGTTGGACTGATTCCGAACTGTAATTTCGATGCCGAATGGTGGTGGGGTCATGAAGAGATCATGAAGGATAAGAAAAAATACGAAGATTTATTAACCTCAACTGAGGCACGAATACTGGCTGAGATCGAATGGGTCGTCCAAAAATATAATGTTGATCGGAACAGGATTTATATGCATGGCATTTCAATGGGCGGTAGTGGCACCCTCGGAATCGGAATGTCGCATGGTGATATTTTTGCGGCACTCTTTGCAGGGGTCCCGGCAGGTGCTGATCATATGTTATTTCGACAAAAAATCGCAACAGATAAAAATCCTCCTCCGGCTCTGGTCTTTTTCTCGCAGACAGATGATTGGTCGGCTGAGATGCCTTTGCTGCTTAAGGCTGCAAAAGAAAACCGTTACGCTTTAGTGTGCGCATGGGGTCCGTGGGGACATCAGAGTCACTATGAGATGACTAATCCCGCAGCGTTTGAATTTCCCTGGCTTTCGATTCGTCGAAATGAAGCTTATCCGGTTTTTACGAACACCTCCAGCGAACAGAAATTCCCTGGGTGTAAATCGAAAGAGCCCGATCAGGACGGACAGATAAACGGTTATTTTCGTTGGACGAATATCAAAGACCAGTCAAACGCTTTCGCGATGCAGATTAAATTAGTCTCACAAGAGGAGCTGAAAAATAAGGTTGAATTGCCAACAGAGATTGTAACAGATGTTACACTTCGCAGAGTCCAGCAATTTAAAATTGAACGGGAGAAAGTCTATCGTTGGACTCTCTCCGTGGCTGGTATTCGGAGAGCTGGAGGCCGAGTGAAAGCAGATAAGGATGGGCTGATCACCATCCCAGGGATTAAAGTGACCGCTCAGCCGCTTCGGATTACTCTTTTGAGCCAGGAATAATTTAAATGGTATTGGAGCGTTTCGTATGAGTCGATCAAGTGGAGGTAATTGGATTTGGCTCTTCGTAATCAGAAGATCTCCGCCTCATTTTCTATTGATATAACTCTATAAATCAAGCAATTGAAAAGTGCCGGATCTGCTTTTTAGTTTTATTACAAACATTCTGCATTCAAATCTGAATGTTAATCATTCATCAATTTAGAGGGAGGATATGAGGGGATGCAACCTATTTTTGATCCCTATCAGTATGGATTATTTGAATAAATCAGCGTGGGTGCCAGTAGAAATAAGGGAAATTGTTTTTTCTTTATCATCTTGTCTCCAGATTAACAACCAGTCGGACTTGATATGACATTCCAAGCAATCGACATAATTTCCTTTAAGGAGATGTGATTTGTATTTCGCAGGTAACTTACCATTCGATTCAAGCAAGCTGATGACATTTTCGAGTAGCGAAAAATCGTACTCTCAGTCAATACACCTTACCGCATCTTTTTCGAAGCGGTTCGGTGGTTTTTATTTCATACATCAGCCCTTCTTTTTAAGGAAGCAAATAGCTCTTTTGAATTTTTATGTGACGTAACTCTTCCCTGACCTGCATCCTCAATTGCCTTTTTGGTCTCATCATTTGGCTCTTCCCCAATATAAATAAAGTTCTCACCTTCAAATTTCTTCAGAAACTGAAGAAGGCTTTTCCCTTTGGCTGTGCGATCGTTGATAATTACTGTTGTCATAACTTAATGTATTTTGTACAAAGTAAATAATCTGAGCAGTAATCTGCAATCTGGGTATGAGATTTTCATACGTGTGACAACAAGCTAATCAAGGTACTAATTGGGTAGCGCCTTGTCGGGAAAAGCTTTGTGCTGTGCCAGATCTTTAATTGTTTTTTTTTCGGAAAGAGCTACAATTCCTGATTTTCTGTTGCTTATCGTACAATTGTTTGGTAGGTTCGTGTGATTCTCCAATATTGTTAACTTATGATACCCGATTTAATGGAAATGGAGTACTGCCAAAACTAGATATCTCATCATTAAAATTTGAAAATCAAAGATTTAATGACAAGCTGGAGCCTTGGTTTTTTTGGTGTTGAAAGATAAAAATGGGACTAAAATTAACGTATGTGACTTCTCGAGTGCCGGTCAAACAGGGAATCAATACCATTCATGGTTGCCCTTCTCGGAGTAACGGATGTTTTCTTCTCGGGTGAATCAAAAGATTGAAAAATTCAAGTAGATTGATCCATTCCTATACTTTAGCGGGTGTTTAACACAACTGTTTTTTGACTTGTACTCCGTTCATCTAAATTTATTAATATTGGGTAAAAATAAAACCAGTCTAAAACTAGTATTTAAATCGTAGATGAGCCTTTTGAAAACTGATCGCATTGATGGAACGGCTAATGTTTCGCTTTCTTCAAAAAAGCTTGATTACTCGCTAACTGGTGAGAATACAAAAAGAGCTGTCGAGTTAGGACTTGCTGAAGCCGATTGGTATCAAACTCCCGTGCCGCGAGCAACCATGCGTGAATTATTAACACGTAAAAATGGGCCTGCAATTCGGGATACACTCTTACTTATCGTTGTCTTAGTCAGTACCGCGGTTACCACGGTCGTTTTCTGGGGTACCTGGTGGGCTGTGATTTCATACCTTATTTATGCTGTATTTTACGGCACCAGCTCCGATTCAAGATGGCATGAGTGTGGTCATGGGACCGCTTTCAAAACAAACTGGATGAATGATGCTTTATACGAAGTGGCATCTTTTATGGTTATGCGCGAATCGGTGGTTTGGCGCTGGAGTCATAACCGCCACCATAGCGATACGATAATTGTTGGACGCGATCCGGAGATTCAAATTCCACGTCCACCAAACCTGATGATGCTCGCGCTCTCCCTTATTAATTTGCCCGGCTACAAAGCCTACTATCCAGGTCTGATTCGTCATGCACTGGGCAAGGTTACTGGGGCAGAGAGGACTTTTGTCCCGGAGACTGAATTTGGGAAGATATTCAGAAATGCACGTATAATAGTTCTCATTTACACCTTGGTCATTATATCCGCCATCGTGTTAAAGACTTGGATTCCTGTTTTCCTATTTATCTTGCCACAATTTTTTGGCACCTGGTTGATGATTTTGCACAATACTCCGCAACATGCTGGTCTTGCTGAAAATGTATTAGATCATCGTCTGAATTGTCGCACCGTCTATATGAACCCCATAAGTCGGTTTATTTATTGGAACATGAACTATCATGTCGAGCATCACATGTTTCCGCTCGTTCCCTACCATGCGCTTCCTAAACTTCATAAATTGGTAAAAGATGATTGTCCGCCTGTGTATCCATCTATTTACTCCGCTTGGAAGGAGATCCTGCCAACGATAATTAAGCAAGTTAAAGACCCTTCGTACTGCGTGAAACGAAAACTGCCTGAATCTAAAGGTCGAATTGACGAGCGCATATTACGCACCGATCGCCTCCCGGATGCCGACGGATGGATAGAGGTTACTGCTTCTACTCGACTGATTAATGAAGATGTGATTCGCTTTGATTCCGGGAAGAAGACCTTTGCGATACACCGCGATAAAGAGGGGAAACTTTATGCCACCGATGGTATTTGCACCCATGGAAATACCCATCTCAGCGAAGGTCTAGTGAAAGGCAAGATCATCGAATGCCCGAAACACAACGGCCGATTTAATCTGGCTGATGGTTCCCCAGCTCGAGCACCAATATGTGTTGGATTGGCCACTTATCCGGTGGAAGAGCGAAACGGCTCTATCTGGATTAATCTGAAAAGAGCAGGGGGCGATGGTGCGCGTTCTGAGAAAAAATACGAGCTCGTTGTTGTTAGCAATTTAAGTGTCTCCACGTTTATTAAAGAGCTTGTTTTGGAGCCAATTGATGTCAAAGAAAAAATGGTGTTTACTCCTGGGGACTATATTCAGATTGACATTCCAAGTTATGAGGAGATCAGTTTTCACGATTTTGAGATTCCGGAGCCCTATGCTTCAGTCTGGAATCGTCAAGGCATTTTTAATCTTACAAGCAAAAACATCGAATCGGGACGCAGAAATAACTATTCTCTTGCGAGCAATTGTGTAACCGAGCGAACACTTAAATTTAATGTCCGTCTTGCCACTCCGCCTCCTGGTCAAGATTGCCCTCCAGGCATTGGGTCTAGCTATATTTTTAATTTAAGGCCAGGTGATCGGGTTTCTGCCATTGGGTCGTTTGGCGATTTCCATATCAAACCAACTCAGAAAGAGATGGTCTACATTGGCGGTGGTGCAGGGATGGCTCCTATACGTGCGCACCTTGCACACCTTTTTGAAAATGAGTCAACGAACCGTAAAGTTAGCTATTGGTATGGCTCACGCTCGAAACAAGAGATTTTCTACGACGATTATTTTGAGAACCTAGCAGATCAGCATCCTAATTTTAGTTTTCAGATTGCCCTCTCAGATCCGTTGACTGATGAACCTTGGACTGGAGATAAAGGGTTTATTCATGAGGTTGTATTTGAAAACTACCTAAAGAATCATCCCACCCCTAAATCCATAGAGTTCTATCTCTGCGGTCCCCCAATGATGATCAAAGCCTGTCTTAAAATGCTCGCCGGCCTAGGTGTAGCCGAAGAACAGATTGCCTTCGATGAGTTTTAAGAAGAGGCCTACTCTGCTGGTCTTATAATAAAAAAGGGTTTAGGAAGGTGAAACTTCTTAAACCCTTTTTTTTTATGTCTAATTCTTTGAAAAATTCTTGTTTGGGTTTGATTTTTCCGGAGTAAAATAGGCTAAATAGAATTTAAAGGATCGAATATTTTGAATGATACAGCAGGAAGAATTATTGAAAAAATTTTATCGAATTCAGCCAATATTCTATCTTTGAAATCTAAATTCAATAATATGAAATATTTTAAAATTCTAATTCTTCTTATTTTCTTCTCATTAAAACTTCAAGGTCAGTCGGTTGCGGATTTTACCATTTCATCGGTAACCGACAATCGCAGTTTTACCTTAAGTAAGTCGAAAGGTAAATTTATCGCTCTCCATTTTTTATTGAAAACAGAGTGTCCTTATTGTATAAAACATACCAATGACTACTTTGAAAAAGCGAGCTCATTACCTAATGTGCTTCAAATATTTATTAAGCCAGACGAAGAGAAAGATATTAAAGGATGGGCTGAAAAGTTGGGTGGCAATAAGGCTAATAAATATCCTATTTACCAGGATGTTAAGGCTAAGCTTGCGGATCAATTTAATATCCCCTCTGGCTATGCCTTTCATGGTCAAATAGTGCACTATCCTGCATTGATCTTGCTCAATGAAAAAGGGGAAGAAGTATTTAGATATATTGGCAAAAATAATTCAGATCGGTATTCATTTGAAAATTTAAAAGCAACGATTCAGGACCTAATGAATAAGAAATAGGCCCCAGTCCAATGCATCGTATATTTTTATTTTATGCACATATCAATTAAAGGATTAAAACCAAAAGGTTTGTGGGGATTTATTCGATTTTGGACTTTAGCCATCCCCTCATTTGGTGAGGCAAAATCGGCCAAAGGGAATCTTTATAGTGCAGTCAAAAAAATCAACGGCTATAATTGTACTTTGTCGGCTTGGGAAAGTCGTGAACTCATGCTGGCTTTTATGAGAAATGGTGTTCATCTTAAGGCCATGAAAGCATTTACATCCATAGCAACCGGTCGAACATATGGGTATGAATCTGATATAATTCCAACTTGGGAAGAGGCCTATTCACTACTAGAATCAAAAGGAAAAAATTATTAAAACTTGCACTATGAAAACATCATTCAATAAGTTTATTTATATTGGGTTTGTCATTTTTGGAATTTATGAATTGGTCGCACGGCACTCTCCAGGTGATGCAGCAACATATTTGGGAATCGCTTTAGCATTTGATCCTTTTGATCAAACACAGTCATGGGAAAAAAGGCCAACTTGGCAAAAGGCAGTTTTAGTAATTCACCTAGCGATTGTTCTTGGTCTGTTTGGTTATATGATTGGAACTGCATCAGGTGATTTTAAGAAAGGAATCATGGATGGCTGGCAAGGGAAATAAATTTCTTGCTTTCCCCTATTAGGGTTTATGAGATTGGAGGAGGTTTGCCAAATAAATAGACGATAACTTAATCGGCTACTTCGCGCAGATCTCTATACTGATTCGTTTGTTTGGAATCGGACTATAAGCCAGACATTGTGCACAAGTCTGAACGACTGGGTTCTTCGGGATGGAAAAATAGAATTCATCCCCTTCTTTGATCGTGGATGGGAAGGTACAGATGCTTGCCAATCCAAATACATTTTGATAAGTCTTACTCGTGATTGGATTTTGCCAACTACTCTCATAGAGCGATTTGTCCACATTACCCTCTATTATTTCAATGACATAATTCATGCAAATACCTTGCAACACCAATTTGCCTTTAAAACAGTCAACCGAAGTGCTACTCGACTTCTTGCATGCCAGGTTTAAAAGAAGAGTTAGGATGAGTAAATATTTCATCTTTTAACAGGTTGGTTGCTGAATAAATTAGATCCCTAAAGTTAACCCTTCTTATGCACTTTTTCAGTTTTTAATGTCCTGAACCGCTCGGTATAGGTATCAGCCAGACCTCTGCCACCTGAACACCTCTGCCACTTCCGCCGATTCCAGGAGGCCTGCTCCATTTGAGTCGAAGCTTGCCTGACTGTGTTGCTTCAGCAGGAAGTTCAAACTCCACCGGTTGGTAATCCATCTCTTTCGGTCGCATGGGATGAACTTCAATTTTATCATTCGCAACAAGTCTTATAAGACCTCTTCCCTCTGGTCCATAAACAATCCGAAGGCGATAGCGGCTCGATTTATCTAGATCTGGATAGTACATCTCCAACGGATGATCGTGGATTGTTTCGGCATAGGTGCAGGATGAGATTCGGGCTTCATGATTCAATAAGCGGACCACCATCCCAGAGGCAGGACCATATTGAAATGCAGGATCATCGGCATACGCAGTCCCTCTAACAAGATGCGGCTGCGATCCTATCTTTCCAAGATCATCGTAGAACCCACCTTTGCCGGGGTTACCCCAATTGACGATCTTGTCAAGTCGAGCCAAGCGCTCGGACTCATTGGCAAGAGTCTTAATCTCAGAAAATTGTTTGTTCAGCCAGGGTGCATTGTTCAATGGAAAGTCGATAAGATCGAGGTTTGCTCCCCGCCGCACTCCGATCGCTTTATATCGCGTCACGCTTAGCTGCATATGAATACTTTGGAACAGTGCCTCTGCCAGTTCAAAAACACGGGCACGGGTTTGAGCCCATTGCTTAATATCTGGGGTTGCTAGCGCCGCTTCTGCATTTGTTATGGCGGTTAAACTGCCAGAAGAGGATGCTTTTCGAAGGAATTCTATCGCTTTTTGCTCTTGCGCTGTTTCCCAGTATAGTCGAGTCTGGTCTGTTGCATCATAACAAGCACGATATAAAGCTTGTTGGAAGCGCCAGTTTTGCAGAATCTGTGGGGAGGCATTCTTTTCGAGTTCCTGAAATTGGACCAAAGTAGTCTGAACACCTTCGTTCTCAATCAATGCTCCTCTCCAATTCTGTTCTAATTTAAGTAGTCCCTTCGAAAACGAATCTCCCATTTCTGAGCCAATAAAATACCGACTATAATCGAGAAGAATCGACTCTATTGTAGCATCGGGATTCCATCCTAAACTACTCCAAAGAATCTTATTCACATCGTCGTTGCACCCTTCTGAATAGGTAATAAAGCCTTGTTCGGCCTTTGGTTGTATCCGTTTAAAGATTGCCGACTCATCGACTGGACGTGGGTTAATAGGCTCGCGGTTGAGGGTTGCGACATAGGCAAAATCCCAATCCGGAACAGGGTATTGTGCCCAAGCTGAGTGGGTAATATCGGGATAGAAACGCATCTTAAACCGTTTTGGAACTTTTGCCCGTAAATCATCAAGGCTCTCAAATTGCTGAGGACCAAACACGATGCCTTCTAGCCAGGTGGGTTCCGTTCGCATAATGGTGTAGAAGTCGTTCATCCAGGCAGCATTAAATCCCTGTGGCGACATCCACATTTTAGCCCCTGGATGGAGTTTTTTAAGCTGTGCGGTCTGCTTCTCTAGCATAGGAAACAAGTTCTTCGGAGAGGTATGACCAGGATCACCTCCAGGGACAAATACGGCATCAACCTTTGGCAATTGTCGAAGGACATTGCCCCACTCTTTTAACGCTTTATCTACCGTGGCTTTGTCGCCATAGTCTTTTTCCATTGCAGGATACCAGATCCAACACTCTATCCCATAAGCCTTTGCTAGCCCCGACATTTTGATCATCATTTTCATCGGATCCATTGGAAAGTGAGGACTATCGAGATCATCATCTGAAACAGGAGGGAGTAATTCGATGGCATTCGTGCCAAAAATGATTAAGTCACGGAAGTATTGCTCCCACATGGGCACCGACCATCCATCATACGAATTTGTTTTTGCACGATATCCTAACTGATGACCTCTAAGGGGATATTTTGGAGAGGTGGATAGATTCACCGAATTCGGTAGTGAGACTTTCTCTCTTGAATAATCCATCAGTCGCAGGAGTCGTCCAGCACCGAAAAGGACCCCTCGAGCATCGTTACCAGCAACAATTACCAATCCTGTTTCAAGGGTTAGAATTTGATATCCTTCGGGCTTATGATTATCTCCAGCTTTTAGCCGATTTGTCAAGGCAGGAAAAGAGCGAATGATCTCTTTCGTTTGACCAAGCACCACCCCTTTATCCCCATTACTTGGGAGCTTAGTGGAAATTACCCAGCGAATCCAGCTCCGTTTCTCCACTTCATCAAGCAACATCTCAGATGCTTTCAGTTCCGGACCACTCATGCCTGGGGCGAGAACTAGCACTGCAGCAGAAAGGTCAACTGGCCCATTTTGAGCCTCGCTATTAGTTGGGTTTTGGGTTTCCCCACTCGACAAAATAGGAAGTATGACGAAGAAGAAACAGACTAGCAACAATACACTCAATCTTTTTTTACACATGACAAGGGCTCATTAAGTAATTATAAATTAATATATTGTCAAATCTAATAAAATCGATCATTATAAAATCATAATGATCTTTAATATTCAAAATATCGGACTAGAAGTTCTAGTGTTTGTAAATATTTTAATTTCAAATTCTTAGGCTAAAAATACCAGAATTAGTTACTTAATTTCACCCCTTATACCTAAAAAAATACAGATGGCACATCGTTTTCTTCCAATCATTTATGCAATTCTTTTTAGCCTTTTTTTCGCCAAAGAATCAAGGGCACAAAAGCCAAATATTCTTTTTATTGTTGGAGATGATGTGGGGTATAATGACACCGGTTTTCAAAATTGCAAAGATATTCCCACCCCAAATCTAGATGCATTAGCTGCCTCTGGGGTAGTGTTCACGAATGGTTATGTGACCGGTCCCTATTGTTCTCCAACACGAGCTGGCTTGTTAACCGGTCGTTATCAGCAGCGTTTCGGACATGAGTTTAACCCTGGAGGAAATATTCAAGGTTTGCCACTTACCGAAACCACCATCGCCAATCGCCTTAAAGAATTGGGTTATGAGACCGGAGCGGTAGGTAAATGGCATCTTGGGGCACAACCAGATATGCAGCCACAGAAACGTGGATTTAATGAGTTTTACGGCTTCCTGGGTGGAGGTCATAGTTATTTTAAAAGTTCAGGTATCCTAAGAGGAACTGAACAAGTGGATGAACTTGACTATACCACAGACGCATTTGGGAGAGAGGCCGTGAGTTTCATTGAACGACATCAGAAAAACCCGTGGTTTTTGTATTTGGCTTTTAATGCCGTACATACTCCCATGGATGCTACGGATGATCGTTTGGCAAAATTTACCCATATTCAGGATAAGCGACGACAGACTTATGATGCCATGATGCTTGCCATGGACGAAGCAATCGGCAAGGTCCTTCAGAAGGTTGCAGACGTTGGACAGGAGAAAAATACGCTAATTATTTTCATCAGTGACAATGGTGGTCCTACGATGAAGGCAACCACGATGAATGGATCCTCGAATTTTCCACTTCGAGGGGGAAAGCGCACAACGCTTGAAGGGGGTATTCGAGTGCCATTTGTCTTATCATGGCCGGGACATGTTAGCCCAGGGAAATATCATCTTCCAGTCATTCAGATGGATCTTACTGCCACAGCTCTCGTGGCTGGTGGGGTGAAAATAAAATCAAAGATGAAGCTGGATGGAGTTAACCTAATCCCATTTATTTCTGGTAAAGAATCAACGGCTCCTCATGAGGCTTTGTATTGGCGTTTTGGCGGGCAGATGGCTATCCGAAAAGGAGATTTTAAACTCGTCCGGTACGATAGCAATGCGGATACGAATACTGGCAAATCTCAACCCGTAACAGCTGTAAAGCTATATAACCTAAAGGAAGATATAGGTGAAACTAATGATTTAGCCATAACTATGCCTGGCAAGCTTAAGGAAATGCAAAGGCAATGGAACGCTTGGAATGCTACCCTGGTAAAACCACTTTGGGGAGGTGAACCTGGCGATAATGATGGACCAGAGCCAGGAGCTCGGTTGAAGAAAAAATAGAATTACAATGGAACTAAAAACATTATTAACGAAGGGAGGAGTCCAAGAGGCTTCCTCGTTGATTGGGATTAATTTCGAGCAGATCTTCGGTCCCTTAACCCAGAGCACAGTTCATCCATATAGTCGATATCGGTGGTCGGTATCTTATGCGGAAACGGGTGGTCCGATTATTCAAGCGTTGCCTCCCGAAGAAGAGATGGGCTGGACACCTTGGGAGGAGTGGCTTATGCTGAATGGCAAGCCTATGCGCCGAGCCATGGTTCTTTATCCGGTTAAGGAGATGGTCCGTCATGTTCCTCGTTGGAGGGTTCTCGAGCAAAGCGAAACAGATCTAGCTCCTCGCTGTGCAACAAAAGTAAAGAGCTTGGAGGAACTATTCCATCGTGACCGAGTTTTTGAAGCGGCAAATGCTGTTGGGTTTGATGCCCAGAAATTGCTTGTCGATCCCCTTTCGGAGAGTGAAAGAGCTCTGTATATGCAAATGCGCTGGTCCATTGCTCCTCATCGACTTGCCGCCGATCTTCCAGTCATACAATGTCTCCCTCCTTTGGATAAAATGTCTCAATGGCCTTGGGAAACTTGGTATACCGATGGAAAAACTCCGTTAATTCACCATGTACATTATACTTATACAACAGAAAGAACATCATCTGAGGTTTGGATTGAAAGAGATGGAGCTCCTCAGAGACCAGTTGAATTATTCGGTCATGACTGGTTCTGGTACAACGATGAGTCAATGGCTCCTGCACTTTCAGGGAAGATTTAATAGGCAAAAACTTTGGTCCCGAGTAGCGATATCTTATGAACTTGATTTGAAATTATTTTATCCCACCCAGAATCTGCGACTTTCGCAACTATTTTAAAGGGCAACTTGTTAGTTATGGAAAATAGAATACCAGTTGTTTTTATCTTTAGCATTGCAAAAACCGATCGGAAACGGAACTCGGAATTTAAACTGAATCATGATTAACAAACTTATAATTTTTGGACTTGTAGTCCTGCTTATAGAATACTACTCCTTTGTCGCTGTGCGCAGCGCTATCAAGCAAACACCCGATAGTATACATGGCTATTTATTCTTGCTTTATATTATTCTATCGCTTGTAACTTTATGCGGCTTTTTTGCTTTATCACATTATGGAAGAGGAGCCTGGCCTTCGGTGACACTTAAATATGCTGTTAATATGTTGGTGGGCGTCTTTATCGGCAAATTCCTTGTGGCCACGATTCTCCTTTTCACCGATGTTGCGCTTTTGATTCCCAATCTGATTTCGTTTGCTAGTTCATTTAAAAGTCATCCGATCGGATCTCCACCTGAAGGGTCACGGTTTATGAGTCGATTTACTTTTATCTCTCAATTGGCTTTGGGAGTAGGAGCTCTGTTAACGTTAGGTCTGGGTTATGGAATCCGCAATAGATATCGTTATCAGCTTAAGCGATTAAAGTTATCCTTGAAAGATCTACCGAGTGAGTTTAAGGGACTTCGGATTATTCAAATTTCCGACATTCACTCTGGCAGCTTAGATGATCCTGAGGCAGTGGCTAAGGGTGTCGATTTGATCATGCGCGAAAAACCTGACCTAATTTTTTTTACTGGGGATCTTGTAAACAATCAGGCCGAAGAGGTTATTCCTTACTTAAAGATATTCAGCCAATTGAAAGCGCCCATGGGGGTCTTTTCTGTCCTGGGAAATCACGATTATGGCGATTATGTTTCGTGGCCTTCCGAAGAAGCTAAAAAGGAAAACCTGGATGCGCTGAAGCAGCATCATGCCGATTTAGGGTGGCGACTGCTGTTAAATGAGCATGTTTTATTGGAGCGGAACAACCAGCAGATTGCTTTGATAGGGATTGAAAATTGGGGAGCTAGAGGGTTTACTAAATATGGCGATATGAAAAAAGCTGTCGCTGGACTCGAGCATGTAAATGCGCCAATCAAAATATTGCTTAGCCACGATCCATCACATTGGGAAGCCGAAGTGCGCAAAGAGTATCGCGATATTTCTTTGATGCTCAGTGGTCACACCCATGGAATGCAATTTGGAATTGACATTCCCGGATTTAAATGGAGCCCCGTGCAGTATGTCTACAAACAGTGGGCGGGCTTATATCAGGAGGAAAACCAATCCCTTTATGTCAATCGGGGTTATGGTTTTATTGGATACCAAGGTCGATTGGGCATATTGCCAGAGATAACCTTGATCGAACTGAGTTAAAAGGTGAACTAAACTACAACTATGAAATTATCCGCTCTAGACTTACTCGTTTTTATTATACTGACCTTTGGCAGTGTAATTTTTGGCGCTAGCTTTTTCTTTAAAAATAAGACCTCTTCACAGTTTACTTCGGGTGGCGGTAAGATCCCAGGATGGGTCGTCGGACTTTCACTTTTTGCCGCTTTTCTAAGCAGCATAAGCTTCTTGGGTCTTCCGGGCAAAGCCTATATGTCGAACTGGAACGCCTTTGCGTTTAGCCTCTCCATACCACTAGCCGCTATTTTTTCGGTTCGGTTTTTTGTCCCTCTTTATCGAGGACTTGGGAGCATTTCAGCCTATCATTATTTGGAAGTTCGATTTGGTGTCTGGGCAAGTGTTTATGCATCAATATGTTATATCTTAACCAAGATTATGCATATGGGAGCTATTCTATTATTGCTCTCCTTGCCCTTAAATGCGCTGTTTGGTTGGAACATCCAAACCATCATCATTGTTACCGGAATTACCGTAACGATTTATTCGATGCTCGGAGGTATTCAAGCAGTCATTTGGACCGATGCGATACAGGGATTGATCCTTATGGTAGGTGCTGTTGTAGGAGCATTAATTCTGACGTTTTCGATGCCTGAAGGGCCGAAGCAAATCTTCGACATCGCCGCTGCAAACCATAAATTTAGTCTGGGAAGCTTTGGCTCTAGTCTAACGGATTCCACTTTTTGGGTCGTCCTTATCTATGGATTTTTTATGAATCTTCAGAATTTCGGCATCGACCAGAACAACGTCCAGCGGTATATGACAACTGGTACGGAGAAAGAAGCAAAATCTTCAGCCTTATTTGGATACTTATTATATATCCCGTTGTCGTTGATCCTCTTTTATATTGGCACCGCACTTTTTGCCTATTACACCGCTCAGCCCGATTTATTACCTGCTGAACTTAAAGTTGCTGGTTCGGGGGATAAGATATTCCCTTATTTTATTGCCACTGCACTTCCAACGGGTATTCGAGGGCTCTTAATTGCCTCCATCTTTGCCGCTGGAATGAGCAATATTTCTGCTAATATAAACGGTACGGCAACCATCATCTTAACCGATTATTACAAAAGATTCTTCAATCAGCAGGCGAATGAAAAATCATCTATGAAGGTTCTTTATGGCTCTTCGTTGATTGTGGGAGCTCTTGGTGTGACGATTGCTTTATCGTTGGTTGGCGTTAAAAGTGTGCTCGATGCCTGGTGGATGCTGGCTTCCATCTTTAGTGGTGGAATGCTTGGTTTATTCCTCCTCGGATACCTCTCCAAACATGCCCGCAACATCGATGCTGTTATTGGTACCATCTTAGGGATTCTAATTATCATCTGGATGAGCCTATCTCCACTATATTTCACCGAAGGCAAACTATTGGCTTTCCGCAGTCCTTTTCATGAAGATTTGACCACTGTCTTTGGTACCATGGCTATTACCCTTGTTGGATTTCTATTGGCCAGTTTATTCGCAAAAAAATCAAGCTAAAGGTCGGTTTAGATTCTTATTGGCATTTAGAATATGCACCAATAGGCATACCCAGCCTGCGACAAACAGCACTCCGCCAATGGGGACAATTGCTCCAAGGATCTTGATTCCGGTTATCGCCAAGAGATAGAGAAAGCCTGAGAAAATAATCGTTCCAGCGAGGAAAAGGTACCCCGACCATTTTAGAACTTTCGAAGGGTTGAGGTGCATCAAAATGCCGACGATTAAAAGGGCAAACGTATGATAAAACTGATACTCCACGCCTGTTTTGTATACCGCAAGCATCTCGGGGGTGATCAGTTGTTTTAAGAGATGGGCTCCAAAAGCCCCAAGGATCACGGCTAATGCTCCAGTTATGGCTCCTGCAGTTAAAAATATTTTCATTTGATTGGTTTTTATTTCAAGGTAAAACTACGAAAAAAGCGTGGTTCTGGACGAGTGAGGTGAGTCGTAAGAATGAAAATGGTTGAGTTTAATTAGATGGTTGTAATGTCTCACAGGATTTAAGGGAAAAACAAGATTTAGCCACCAAGGCACAAAGGCTCCAATTCGTCAGCTGACGGAGAAGAGTGAATCAATTTTTTTGTCGTTTAATAATCGAACTAGCTCAAGTCCAGGATGGAATTGCTCAAATTGATTATGGACAGATTAATTTGCTTTAAGCTTTGAGGACAATCTTTTTTGGATAAAAGATATAAGTTAATCCCCAGAATATTAGATTGTATCAATTTTAAGCAGTTTCCGTTGGTTTTAAGTTGGATTCGCTCAGTAAAATATTTAGTTATTTTTTAACATTCAATAACTCTTTCAACAATGAATAAATGTTAGATTTGCACAATTATGAGCAACAGAGGTAGGTTAAATCTAGTTTTTCAAATACTTTTTCTGGTCTTTATTTCAATTGATCAGTGTTTTGGGTTTGTCGATACGTATAAAAGTGTCGACCTAAAACCACTATGTTCTCAAGAATTTCAATTTACCGAGGAATTATCAGATGAATCAAATGACTTATCATCTCACTCTAAGTTGCCATTTTCGTTAGATGACAGTGATTTGGTTGATGATCTTGATGATTCAATAGTTGAATCTTTCAGTGTAAATGTAGTTCAACTATATTGTGAATTTGTGTTTTTAGAAGCTGTGTCTTCGCATCGAAGTGAGCCTCTTGAAAAGGTTTCCCCACCCCCTAAATGTCACGTATAAATACATGAGATTTCTTCCTTAGTTAAAGGTGGTAATTTCAGTTTGTATTTATTGCGGTTTATGAACCTATAATAGGTTAAAATTCTAATTCCTTTTTGTCAAGGTTATTTTTTGATTAGTCATTCCTATGGCTTGTCAATTTCATGCTGTGATTTCACCTAGCATGTACTATTGATCGGAATAACCTCTAGTTTGCTGCAAGCATAGCGACTGACACTACACAGATAAAATAAACAATAACACATAATAGAGAAACAATGATTTCAAAAATAAAACAAGACTTACCAGCGAGTTTGGTCGTATTTATAGTAGCACTTCCCTTATGTTTAGGAGTCGCATTAGCAAGTGGAGCACCCCTATTATCAGGTGTAATTGCAGGAATAATAGGCGGTATAGTGGTTGGATTTTTAAGCCAATCTCACACATCTGTAAGTGGACCAGCTGCAGGTTTAGCTGCCGTGGTGCTTTCAGCCATAACGCAATTAGGTAGTTTTGAAATCTTTTTATTGGCGGTGGTTTTAGCTGGAATTCTCCAACTCGTCGTAGGAATTGCTAAAGGTGGATTTATTGCCAACTATATTCCTTCAAATGTTATAAAAGGTTTATTAGCTGCAATCGGTATCATTTTAATTTTAAAACAAATTCCTCACGCTGTTGGGTTTGACAGACATACCGAAGATGATTTTGCATTTTTACAGAAAAATGGAGAAAATACCTTTTCGGAACTAATTCAAATTTTCAATGACTTTTCTTGGGGTGCTATAATTATTTCTATCATTTCTATTTTGGTGATGATTTATTGGGACAAAACGCCAATGAAAAAAATAAAATTTTTTCCTGCATCTTTATTTGTAGTTGTTCTTGGTGTTTCATTAAATGAATTATTTCAAAATTTATTTCCAATGCTTGCAATATCAGCAACTCATTTAGTGCAAATTCCAAAATTTGAAGGAATAAACTCAATGATTACTTTGCCCAACTTTGGAAGTATTGGTAATTATCATGTTTGGATAATAGCCTTTACCATAGCTGTTATTGCCTCACTAGAAACATTATTAAACCTTGAAGCAGTTGAGAAACTTGACCCACATAAAAGGGAAGCATCGCCAAACAAAGAATTGGTTGCACAAGGCATAGGCAATATTTTTTCAGGATTAGTTGGGGGTATTCCTATTACATCGGTAATCGTTAGAAGTTCGGTTAATATAAATGCAGGTGGTGAAACTAAGTTGTCTGCAATTTTACATGGTGTATTTTTATTAATAAGTGTTTTACTGTTAAGTCCCATTTTAAACCTCATACCACTAGCATCATTAGCTTGTATTTTATTACTAACAGGTTATAAATTGGCAAAACTTTCTTTGTTCAAGGATATGTATAGCAAAGGACTAAATCAATTCATCCCTTTTATTGCAACAGTTTTGGCAATTGTATTTACAGATTTACTCATTGGAGTTTTAATAGGGTTAGCGATAAGTATTTTTTACATTTTAAAAAGCAACTACAAAAATCCATTTGTGTTAGCAAAAGAAACTTTACATATTGACGAAACAGTGCGTTTGGAATTGCCAAATCAGGTTTCGTTTTTAAACAAAGCATCAATAAAGGAAACTTTATGGAATGTTCCAAACAATTCAAAAGTGATAATTGATGCCACGTATTCTAATTATATAGATAACGATGTATTAGAGGTGATTGAAGATTTCAGAAGCACGATTTCAATAGAGAAGGAAATTAAATTAAACGTTATTGGATTAAAGGAACATTACCAATTAGAAGACCATATTCAGTTCGTGAATGTGTTGGACAAAGCCACACAACAAATAATGACACCAAATGAAATTCTGGAAATTCTAAAAAAAGGAAATGAAAGATTTGTAACAGGAAATTGGACTGAAAAATATATTAAGCACCAGGTAAGTGCAACCTCATCAGCTCAAAATCCTTATGCCATTGTTTTAAGTTGTATTGACAGCCGAACATCAACCGAGCAAATATTTGATTTAGGATTAGGCGATGTGTTTAGCATTAGAATAGCAGGAAATATATTGAATGATGATATATTAGGAAGTATGGAATTTGGCATGCACGAAATAGGTGTAAAATTACTGCTTGTATTAGGACATACAAACTGTGGAGCTGTAATTGGTGCTTGTAATCACGTAAAGCTGGGAAATTTAACTACCCTTTTAGACAAAATAAAACCTGCGATTGAAAATGAAAAAACAATTTTAGAAAACAGAGATGGTTCAAATACTGTATTTGTAGACAAAGTAACGGAGCAAAATGTATTTCATACCATTGGCAGAATTAGAAATGAAAGTGCAATAATAGCAGAACTTGAACAAGTAGGAAAAATAAAAATAGTAGGTGGACTTTATGACGTTGAAACAGGAAAAGTTAACTTCTATGAGTAAAACGCTAGCAGGTAACAGCAGCTACAAGAAATTGGCGGGTCAGTGGTTAAGTGAAGCTTTGTGCTTCGTATCAAGTTCAGTGCTGGCCGACAGTTTTGTGCTTCGAAATTGCCAACTTCTTGTAGCTGCAAAGCGTTAAACTCTATAAAGTTTTGGGTGGTGGAATAAATTAACTAGGCCAATGCTTAATTGATATGCGGATTATGAATTGCTTTTAAATATTGTTTTGTCTTTTTTAGCTAAGCAGGGTTCAAAATATCTAAGCGCTTACTTGCGAATTTTCTAGTCGGTACATGCAAGGTCTTAACGTTCTAAAAAAATAGAAGTCTGTTAAGCTTTTAGGATAATCTTCTTCCGATACAGGATATAGGCTAAGCCCCTTTTAATCAGAAGTAATATTCCTTATATTTGACAGAACTAACGAAAGAGCTCTAACTAACAGAAAATAGTATGAATCCGAAAAAGTGGCTTGGAATTGTATCGCTATTCCTTTATGGATTTATAGGTATGGCTCAACATGCGGATGTTCATAGCCTTGTCAATATTCGAATCATTGACGCGAATACAAATCGTATTACGCCGGCAATGATCTGTTTAATGAATTTAAAAGACAGTTCCATACATACGGCACAACTCAAAACTGTTGTTGGATCAACCTCTAAAATCTTGGATTTTTATGCCGGAATAGAATTTAATAAGGATCGAAATTGGACGGGTCCGATACGTAAAATGAATGGCTCAGGGACAAATAGTGATCGAAGCACGGTTTATGGCACATTGGCTTCGCTCCCCTATTGGAGCGATCCGGTCATGTATCAGGTGTCAGGTGATTTTGATGTTGATTTGGAGCCAGGGAACTATCATATCAGTATCGAACATGGGAATGAATATATCCCAATAAGCGAAGATTTTGTCGTCACGGGCAAAGATCCGAAGGTGGTAAAATCGTATGTTCTAAAACGTTGGATTAATCTTCCTCAGCTGGGTTGGTATTCTGGCGATGTTCATGTCCATCACCCGACAACCAAGCCTGAGTTTAAAGATTTTTTACTTGAATATGCCACTGCTGAAGATGTTCATATGGCTAATATTCTTGAGATGGGTCACCATTCTGATGCCAATAACGATTTCAAGCAGGAGGGATTTGATGAGCAATTTAGAATCTGCCGAGGAAATATTTGCTTAGCCTCTGGTCAGGAAGGGCCTCGGAGTGAATTTGGACATATCATCGGACTCAATATCAATCAATTTGTAAGAGAGCCTGATCCTGGGTATAACTATTACGATCTTGTGTTTAAGAAGCTTCATCAAGAACCTGGTGCCCTGGTAGGTTTTGCCCATTTTTCTTGGAATGGTTGTAGCCTTCCACGCGGTTTTCCTTGGTATGTCACAACTGGAGAGATTGATTTTGTGGAGTTACTCCAGTTTTCAAAAATAAATACACTCGATTATTACGACTATCTCGATCTTGGCTTTAGATTAACTGCTGCCGCAGGAAGTGATATCCCTTGGGGCTCAACGATGGGAGAGGTCCGCACATTTGTCTATACCGGAAACGAATTTTCCGCAAATAAGTGGTTCGAAGGACTAAAAGCTGGTCACTCATTTGTATCGAATGGTCCAGCACTTTTATTAGATGCTGATGGTCAGCTTCCGGGATCTGAAGTGCTAAAACTTAACGGTTCATCAACGGCCCTTTCTGTTAAGGCCGTGTCTAACCCATCCATTGGTGTGATCAGCAAGATTGCGATTTACAACAGTGATGGAGTGGTTGCAGAACAGGTAAACACAGGAAAACAAGACTCAATAGTTTTGAATATTAACCATGTTGTTTCGCATAGTCAATGGCTTGCTGCAGCTGTGTTTTGCGAAAATAGTGCTGTCGCTCATACTACGCCAATCTATTTTATTGTCGATAATCAACCTACCTGGAACTACAAAAGGGCTCCATCGATTATTTTAAAACAAGAAGCTGCAATAAATAAAACGGAACAAGAAGAGAAGGTTAAGCCAAATCCGGACAAAGGGATCTTAACACGGTTAGCCAATGCCCGCGAATTTTATAAGAATCTGCTGGAGCATATCCAACATCCGGCGATCTCCGGCAATTAAGTTTTAAATAACTTTGACTACTTGTGCTAAAGATCTTTTAACGCATACATAGTTCTCAAGATAAACCCTTTGTTGGTCCCTCCTAAAATCACGACTGAGTCTTTTTTCTCTATCCGAATCACATGGTCGAGCCAATCTTTAGACTGACCTGTGGGAACGATCCCTTCATCAATCCAGCTATTCCCATTGTTGTGTGAACTATAAACATGCTGACTATCGGTGTAGGTCGAATAGAGGATGGTTCCATTACCGACATAAACAAAATCGTCGGCAGCTCCCCCAGGCTTAGCTAAAAAGTCGAATGTCTTAGAGCGGGCGTTGCCCACATAAATATTTCCGGCCGCAGTTCCTTGCAGATAGTTGTTTCCTCCCAGCGATTCGGTTGCATATAATGGTGACTTGTCAGCCTCTGCTAATCTCTCCCAGTTTAGCCCATCGTCTTTACTGCGAAATACACTCCCTTCCCATCCATTAACAATGATCTGTCTCTTGAGGAGGGTAAAGCGATAGAGCCCTTTTGAGGTAAAGGACTTAAGTTTTAAAAAGGAAAGTCCCCGGTCGGTGCTTCGATAAATGGAGCCTCCCGAAGAATTCGCATCACTGACTAAAATAGTACCTCGTTTTGTAATACAGATGCCATATGCCAAGGCATGACCTTCGGTGTTTATCCCGGAGGATAATTTCGTGATTCGTTGCCAAGTTCCTCCGTTATCTGTCGATCTGAAAAATTCAGAACTTTCGTTTAAGGCGTAACATATTCCATCTCCTGTCGACTGAAGGCATGTAATCCCAGATCGCTTTTCTGCAGATTCAAGCATAGAGACTTGCTTCCAATTAAGACCATAGTCCTCACTTTTAAATATTCGAGCTGGTGTTGTATTCCGCGTTCCGACTAAAACCACCCCATGACCTAAATCTGCCATTGCATCAATTCGGCTTTTGGACATAAGCTCAATAACCTTCCACGGAATTGCCGTTTGCGCAGCAGTGTGCGCGAAAAACAGGACGGCTAGTATACTCAATTTAATTTTCATGCAGGGATGAGGGCTTGATCGTTAGTTAGGTAAAAGTAATCATATAAGTTAAATTGTTAGTTGGACTTAACAATTTTTTGTCAGATTAAAATGTCCATCTTACAATCTCAAGTGAAATTGAATTGGTCAATAATTTTATTATTTTTGAATTATCCTACCTACGATTAGTTCTCACTAACTAGCATTTACCTTACTATGCTTCGACCAATTATTTTTAGTGCCTTACTGTGCCTCTCTGTGTTGTCTCAAGGTCAGAATCTGGCGAAACAAATCAAGCCTCTTTCGTATTTCCAGCCTCGAATTGACAAGGGCGAAATAGCAGGCGTAGTGACTTTGTTGGCGACCAAAGATCGTATCTTAAGTCTTGAAGCTTCGGGCTATTCCAACCTAGAACAAAAAGTTCCGATGAAAACCGATGATCTATTTTGGATTGCCTCGCAGACAAAACCGATGGCTGCATTAGCTTTTATGATGCTTTTGGAGGAGCAGAAGATCTCGCTCGACGACACCCTTTACAAGTATATTAAAAACTTTAAAAACCAGAAGGTCGAAGTGGTGATTGATGAACACACTTCAGTGCTTCGGAATCCAAAACGGCCAATTACTTTTCGTGATCTTCTAAACCATACCAGCGGTCTCCCCTCTGAGCCACCTGTGCAAAAAGGACCTTATGATCGAATTATTCTAGAGGATATAATGCCAGGATATGCCTATACTCATTTAGTCAATGATCCAGGGGTAAAGCAAATCTATAGCACGATGGGAATAAATACTATCGGCAGAATGATAGAGGTCTTAAGTGGCTCACGATTTGATGAGTTTATGCAAAAGCGACTCTTTGATCCACTCGGGATGAAAAACACCACCTTCTATCCTTCAGAAGAACAAGAGGCGCGAATTGCCACGAGTTATATTATGGACAAGTCGGTCCTTAAGCCAGCCCCTTTGGGATTTACAAAACCTTTATCCGACAAGCATCGAGTGGCCCAACCGTATGGTGGTCTTTTCTCAACAGCGTCTGATATCGCTCGGTTTTGCCAGATGTGCCTCAATGGAGGTGAATTGGATGGACACCGATATATCTTACAAAGTACACTCGATAGCATGCTAGTCAAACGATCTGCAGTCTCTCCGTTTGGGGTGGGATTTTTAATTTATAAGAATGGCACCTATGGTCATAGTGGCGCATTTAATACCGATATGTCCATTTTTACTCGATCTAATCTGATCTCGGTGACCCTCGTTCAGATGCCCGGACTTATGGAATGCCGGGGTTATGTGCGTGATGCTATCTGGGCTTTGGAGGATAAGAACCTTGCTAAATCAACTAAAAAATAAGTCGAATCTTTTTGTGTTAATTCAATGAAAAACAAATTATTATTTTCTCTCTTATTGAGTTTTGTACTATTTTCTGCGGTTACTTTTGGACAGCAATTAAAATTCGCTAAAGATGGTATGGCCATCCTAAAGGGCAAGCGAACGTTTATGATCGGGCTCTACGAGACTCCTGAGAATGATCGCATATTAAAGCAGGTTTCCGAAGCCGGCTTTACCATTGTGGCCGTACCTTTTAAGGATTCTGTAGCCACGAAAATGGAGCTTGATAAGTTGTCATCGGCTGGCTTAGGCGCTTGGATTAGTGGTCCTTTTGACCTGAGCCTGAATGCAGAGAAGGGGAAAAATAAGCTGATGACGATGGTCCGAAATTTTGGATCTCATTCGGCCTTGCTTGCCTGGGAAGTGCCCGATGAAGCACTCTGGAATGTCTATACCAAAGCCTACGATTACCGAACTGGAAAAGAGATTAAGCTTTTTGAGGAGGCCATAAAGACAGTGAAAGACTCCGATAAGCGAAAGGCTTTTGAAGCGAAAGTAAAAGAGATAAGTGCTGCCTATACTGAAGCCGATATAGCCAGAGGTCAAGAGGCTGCTGATGCCCTTTGGCTTGAACTAGGAAAGAAGATCCAAGCTGAGGATTTTAGTCTCATTGCAGCCCCACAGAGAAGCATCGAGGTAGCCAATGGGATCAAGAGCGGTTACGACTATGTCAAATCGATCGACCCCTTCCATCATCCCGTATTTATGAACCATGCTCCCCGCAATCAGATTGCTAAACTTGCCTTATACAACAGAGCAGCCGACATTGTGGGCTGCGATATCTACCCATTCCCTGAATATAAAACCGAACACTCCGACCTTGTTGATCATTCGCTGGCTAGCGTTGGAGGTTACACGCAACGGATGCGACAATCTGCACCTGGAAAACCGGTCTGGATGGTGTTGCAAGGGTTTGGTTGGGGTGACTATTTCATGTCTGTTGCAAACATAGACAAGCGGGAAGAGTTGCCGCCACCTGCATTGTCTCAAACTCGGTTTATGGCTTTCGATGCCATCGTGAATGGTGCTCGTGGAGTAAACTATTGGGGAACCTACATTGCAGATAAGGAGACTAAGATATGGAAAGATATACTTGCAATCGCCCATGAGCTAAAAGAGTTACAGCCTGTTTTAAGTGCTCTGGATGCAAAAATTAAGCCCGAAATTACGCTGGAGGAGTCCTTTAATTCGTTTGATCAGTCGATTAAGGTCCTGCCAAAACAAATGGGTAAAGAGATCTGGTTTATTGTTGTGAATGAAAATCGGAATAAAAACACCGTCGTTTATAACCTAAACAAGCTAAATCGGTTGAATGGATTGGTTTATCAAGAGCAACTTACGGGCAAGAAGGTGACCGTTGAAAATGGATCTCTCCGATTCCCAATTGGGGGTTATGGAGTCCATATCTTAAAACCTATTGGTCAATAACAGTTAGATGAGCTCTTTAAAGCCAGGAATGTCATATAGCTTAACTGGCCGACCTCCTTTTAAGCCAACACCTGTGATTTTGCCATGGGCCACAAGCTTATTCGCCGGAAGGATGAAAATATCCTCTTCAAAGATTAAGCGCAATAACCCCTCCTTTAGAATGTTCAACCGGACGACAAATCGATCACCGCTTTTCAGCGAAAGACGATAGTCGACCTCAATCCTTGAAACGACTAAATCGATCCCTTCCAGATGTAACTGGGCAAAATCGATGTTCGCGCCAATTAGAAAGGTATGACGGGTATGCTCGAAATAATTTAAGTAAACCGAGTTGTTCACAATGCCTTGCAAGTCGCACTCGTAGTCGCGCACCGTAAATTCAAGCTCGTACTGATAGGTTTCAGTGGCGTTATCCATTTTTAGATTTAATTGAGATTCTTTGTGTCTGCAAGGTTAAGCTTTTTACTCCAGTTTTGATAATCACTGAGTTTAAAGGGTGCTTTGCCGCATAAATAGTGGTTGGTGAACTTCTTCCCCTCAATGGTATAATCAATCAGCCACATCGCCTGCTTCTCCGTTGCTGGAAGTCCGCCGATCGTCACTTTCCCATTGATGGGGATTGTAAAGTCAGTGGTTAGTAGTATAGCTCCAGAGTCGGCATCTTTAACAATTGCCGATCCATGTTTTTCAGTTCGTGTATCGTTCACAGCCACAATAGGATGTTTGCCCTCTTGCGCATCTCCAATCATCACACAAGCATCGGGCTGTACTTTTTTGATGTAGAAATAAGCTAGTTTTTTACTGTTGTAGAAATCGACAACGGCATCGGAGATGATGGGCCAGCCATCGCGTAAGTTCCACCAGATAATTCCAGTCTTACGAAACTTCTCCATCCGCCAGAGTTCAATAAAATATTTCATCGCTTCGGCCTGCACCACTTGTGAGGCAAAAATAAACTGATCAAGATCTGCAGTGGACTCTCCGAATACCGCTTTTACCTGTTTGCGCATCAGTTCATTGCGGGTGCTGGTAAAGGTTGACTCTGGATGTGCCCGGACCGCTTTCGTCTGCCACTGATCGTTCCAGTCCCCCTCTTTATTCCAGGGATAGACAAATGCAGAATCGAACATTTTCTCCAAACTGCTTCTATTTGGACATCCATGATACCCGATCTCGCTCACAAAATGAGCGATCGAGGAGGTGTAAAATCGGTCTTTATAATATCCTCTTGGTCCCCAGAGATGAACCTCTGGAATTCGTGCTCCAGCAGCGGAGTTTTTAATATATTCATCGCTCGAATAAGGCGAGCTTGGCAGATAGCTTCTGATTGGATCAAACTCCCAGATAACCCGAGGTAAGATCTCCCGACTAATGCGATCAATTGCTGGGTCTGGATGCTTTTGAAGCGTCCACTCTAGCGACTGATCATTTTCATTGTTTCCAGACCATAAGATCAAGGAGGGATGTTGCCGCAATTTAAGGACCACATTGATTGCCTCTTCGGTTATCCGCTCGGCGAAATCGTTATTTTGGGGATAGGTGGTGCATCCCATGGCAAAATCTTGCCAGACTAAGATCCCATTCTGATCGCATAAATCGAAGAAGTCATGATCCTCGTATACATTTCCACCCCAGCACCGAATCATATTGCAGTTGAGGTCGGTGATCATCGCAAAAACATCATTTAAATGTTGCTTGTCGCGACTGTGCAGTGCATCAAGAGGGACCCAATTGGTCCCTTTGATAAAGATCGATTCCCCATTGACTTTAAAAACAAACTCTCCTGGCTTCTCTTTGGTTGTAACTTCGGAATGGACCAGTTCGGCCGTTCGAATACCAATTTGTTTGACAGCCTCATCCAGAACTTTCTTGTGTCGATCAATTAACTTTAGGGACGCTTGATACAAGGCTGGATCGCCATACCCACGAGGCCACCAGAACTCTACATTTTCAAGCGATATCCGTTGTCGAGAGCTCGCCGTATAAACTGGAACCGATTTTTCATAACACAACTTTCCATCCTTGCTTAATGCTATTTCAAGCGTTAGTCCATCAACCGTTGGATAGTCCGTACTGATGTCATAATCGAGTATGAGTTGAGCTTTGCGATTCGCAACATCAACAGAGTTCGTCATCCAATAGACTTGCTTCAGGCGAGTAGGCTTGATGAGCTCAAGTTGCACATCGCGCCATAGACCTGCACTAATAAGACGGGGCATGATATCCCAGCCGTACATGTGTGGTGCTTTTCGAACATTGACGGCTTCTGCACCTAGATCCATGCGTGTGCCAATCACCCCATTGGTAAATTTTGCCCCTTCTGCTACTGCTGGATCGATACGGATGGTGAGGGTATTTATTTTTCCTGGTTTTAATAAAGTCGTCACATCAAAGCGATGATTTATGAGCATATTATCTGTTTTCCCAATCCATTGATTATTAATCCAGATCGTTCCAAAGCAATCGAGACCTTCGAAATCTAACTCCACCTGTTCACCAGATGCGGTGACTGGAGTCTCAAAAGATTTAGTGTACCACCATTGGTACGCCTCATATTTGCGTAGATCGTAAACATGATTCCCTAACTCCGGATTTTGAATCACCCCAGCGGAGAGCAGATCTAGCTCTACATTTCCTGGGACAGCTGCCGAGATTGACGGCCAGTTTTTAGTTTTTAATTCCAAGGGGTTTTTTGGCGCATTTGCATCGGCAAGGCCATAGGAGAGGGCCCATTTCCCATTAAGAGATATGGGCTGATTTTTTTGGCCATACAGGAGATTTCCGCAAAGAAGAAGCAGTATAAGTATTCTATTCATCGGTTTATTTTTTTAGCTGCTAATACTGGTTTTTATCAGCAACCTAGTGTCGTTAGTTCCAACAAAGTTAATTATTCTCTAAAATATGTGTCGAAGTGCACTATTTTATTTCTCCTTAGCATAAGAATGCCTATTTTTAGGCCATCATAGCTGGTCTGATATAGCAAGATTGAGAACAATTGCTAAATCAAGGTCTTATGCAGATGAAAAGACAAGCGTGATGAACATTGATAATAAATTGTCCATAATAATTTTAGCGCATGAATACGCTTGATCAGGTTAAAGATAAATTGGGTAAGTCATATGAAGATTTAGTTTTTCTTCTTAACTGTTTAAAGGAGGTGTTAATCGAATCTGGAGAAGGTGAGTTAGCGCTCGATATTCCTTGGATTTCGGAGGCACCTGATTTTAAAAATAAGCCCTTTACGGGCAAACATTTGCAGCTCTATTCCAGTTGCTTTCAACTTTTGAATATTGTGGAGGTGAATGGTGCTGTTCAGACTCGACGGAAGAAGGAAGATAAGCTCGCATTGTCAGATATCGATGGGCTCTGGGCCTTTAATTTAAAGCTTCTAAAGGACAAGGGGTTTAGTGCTCAAGAGATAGCCGAAAAACTCTCTGAGATCACCGTAGAGCCAGTTTTAACGGCTCATCCTACGGAGGCAAAACCGACCATTCTCCTTGAGCATCTGCGTAATTTATATCTTCTGGTTCTGCGACGCGAGAATCAGATGTATAGTCATTTTGAGCAAAATGAAAATCGCAAGAACATTAAGATTGCAATTCATCGAATTTGGCGTATCTCTGATGTTTACACCGAGAAGCCAGATATTGATTCGGAACTAGATAATATTATCCATTACCTAACACAAGTTTTCCCTGAGGTTATTACCCTCCATGATCGTCGATTATTGCAAGCCTGGGAAGATGCTGGATTCGATCCTGCATTGATTCGTGGAACGACTCATTATCCCAAAATCACCTTCGGCAATTGGGTTGGTGGTGATCGAGATGGCCATCCCTTGGTGACGGCGGAAGTTACTCAGAGGACCCTTGTTAAACTTCGATCAAAAGCCTTCCAGGTTATTCATAATAAGCTAGTTGATCTTCAAAAAAATCTCAGCTTCTACTCGAGCGAAACACAAGTAAGCGAACCTTTTCAGGATAATTACTCTCGCCTTCATGATGAAATTAATGCGCATACAGGGCATCTTAAGATTAAGCATCCGAATGAAGCTTTTAAGCAATATTTAGCTTTCGTGATTGCAAAACTTCCAAAATCTAGGACTATTTTAGACGTGTTGGAAATTCGCGAAGAGAAGATTAGTTATAATTATCCCGCTGAGATCATTAAAGATCTTGAAATTCTTCAACGTGGACTTATTGCCTTTGGGGCTTCTGAGATTGCCTTTACAGATGTCAATGAACTGATCAGAATAGTTAAAACATTTGGTTTTCACTTGGCTAAGCTTGATATTCGACAAAATAGCCGTTACCACGAAGAGGCTATAATGCAGCTAATGCAGGCGGTACAGCTTGATGGAGAGGCATTTGTAAACTCGAATGAAAGTGAAAGAGTCTCTTTTATTACAAATGAACTCAGCTCCTCACGTCCTTTTGCCCATCCGGATATTGCCATGGGTAAAGAAGCCCGATTAATGGTGGATACCTATCGGGTTGTGAGCACCCATGTGAATAAATATGGGGAAGAGGCTTTAGGTGCTTTGATTGTGAGCATGACGCGCACCGTTTCGGATCTGCTGATTGTTTATTTGCTTCAGCGGGAAGCCGGACTAATGATAAACACATCGGATGGTCTAGCTTCGAGATTGCATGTGGTCCCTCTGTTTGAGACCATCGATGATTTAATCCATAGCCCTGAGATTTTAGATCAATACTTGTCGCACCCGATCACGAAAAATAGTCTCAAAATACAGCAACAGCAAAGTGGCTCAAATTCCCTTGTTCAGCAAGTGATGATTGGCTATAGCGACAGCAATAAAGATGGAGGTATTTTGGCGAGCCAGTGGTACTTGTATCAAGCCCAATCCAAGTTAACGCAAGTTGGACTAAAGCATGGTGTTAAGATTAGATTCTTTCACGGTAAAGGTGGATCAATAAGTCGCGGTGCCGGACCAACGCATTGGTTTTTGCGTGCTTTACCGCCAGGAACGATCAATGGAGATATCCGATTGACAGAGCAGGGCGAGACCATTGAGCGGAAATATGCGAATAAAAATAATGCGGTCTATAACTTAGAATTGCTGACGGCTGGAACTTTATCTGCAACCTTATTGCAAAAAAATAATGCAGTTTGGGAACATGAACTGTCTGCTGAATTTGGATTCTTAGTCTCTAAAAGTATGTCTGTTTATAAAGATTTAATCGAGAAGCCAGGCTTTATTCCGTTTTACGAAAAAGCTACCCCAATCGATGCGATCGAGCAAAGCAAGATAGGCAGTCGTCCATCGCGCCGCACAGGCACCCGCTCCTTAGCCGATCTCCGTGCTATTCCTTGGGTATTTAGTTGGAGTCAGTGCCGATTTAATATTACCAGCTGGTATGGTATTGGTACGACACTCGAGGATATGCAGAATCAAAATCCGGTACAGTTCGAACGCTTTCATAACTCGGTTAAGACTGATCCGTTCGTGCGTTATATTATGACCAACATCGACTCTAGTCTGGCCTCTTCTGATGAGGCGATCTTCCGTAAATATGCGGAACTAGCTGCCGATGTGCCTGGGAATGAGAAATTTCTCTCTTTGATGCTAGAGGAGTTGGCGCGCACGAGAAAAATGATTGAAATTGTATTGAATTATCCGTTGGCTGAACGTCGCGTAAACCATTATTATTCAACGATGTTACGAGCAGAGGCTATGGACCCACTTCATAAACATCAAGTCAATTTGCTGCGACAATGGCGAGAGAATTTGTTGACGGGCAAGACCGAAAAAAACGACTTGCTACTATTTGAACTTTTGCGTTGTATAAATGCAATTGCTGGAGCTATAGGGTTTACAGGTTAAGTATTAATTCGTGTATTTAAGATATCGAAATATGGATTTATCCCAGATTTTTAGAAACAACCAGGAATGGATTGCAGAGAGACTTAAGAAAGATGCTGATTTTTTCAAAAATCTATCTCAAGGTCAGAATCCCAATGTTCTCTATATTGGTTGCTCCGATAGTCGCGTAACTGCTGAGGAGTTGATGGGGACGAAGCCAGGAGAAGTTTTTGTTCATCGCAACATCGCTAACATGGTTCCCAATACCGATCTTAGCGTCATGTCTGTGATCACCTATGCCGTGACCCATCTTAAAGTCAATCATGTGGTTGTTTGTGGCCACTACTATTGCAATGGGGTTAAATTGGCGATGGCATCGGCTGATATGGGAGTTCTTAATCCTTGGCTACGAAATATTCGAGATGTTTTTCGTCTGCATAAAGCTGAACTTGATGCTATAGTGGACGAAGAGGCCAAATATAAGCGATTGGTTGAATTAAATGTGCAAGAGCAATGCGTGAACCTCATTAAAACCTCCGATGTTCAGAAGGCCTATAAAGATCGTCAATTTACGGTGCATGGTTGGGTTTTTGATATTCATACGGGTGCGCTCATCGATTTGAAAATCGATTTTGATAAGATCCTAAATGAGATCATGGAGATCTATCGGATTATCTAGTTTAGGTCGATGTCTTTGAGACTAAAATAGTTTTTGTCGATCTGGTAGCTTTTCAATCGCTTGTCGAAAGTCGATTTTTCCCCTGTGATCAGATCAATTTTACGAGCTGTCAATAATTTTAATCTCAAGTTTAGCTCATCTACCATCTGATGCATAATCCGAAGATTTTGGGTGTAATGTAAATGCTCATTTTTAAAATAGTCAATTATATCATGGGTCGAGAGTTCGCCGTTTGATAAGAACAACTTAAGCAGGCCAACATAGTCGTCATCCAAATCTACACTGTGACTATTGTATGACAATAGGTTCCCCTCAAGGTGTATTTTATTTTTTGTTTTTCTAACACTTTTTCTATTTCCCAAGATGACCAGAATAACAACACCAAACATCAATAGAATTAGCAGATATAAATACAAATTGCTTGTTGAGTAGACTTGGCTCGTTTCAATTGCTTGTTCGTCATACAACGTTTTTTCCTTAATTAATTGTGCCCTAAGAGTGGCGTTATTTAAGGATGATAGGTAGTAATATCCCTTGTAATAGTAGTGGAAATTTAAGTCGGGGCCTTCTGCACAGTAGAAATTTGGAGAGGACTTAAGCTTGTGTGTGGTCACTAAATTCTTTTGCAGATCTACAACATAGCAATAGTTTCGCGAGAACAGGAGTAGCTTATTCTCAACGCTGATACTTGCAACAATTTTTTGAAGCAGCGAGCTATTTGTTAATCCCAACAATTCCCATCTCTTGGTCTTGGAATGAAATACCCATAGATTTTTGTTCGGCTCAAATTCTTTTGGGTTAGTTGGTTTTGTCACCTCTCCTCCAAAGACATACCAGTCATCGCCAATGGTCTTGACATAAGTCCCACCTCCCGTGCCTGCGGGAAATTTGGTTGAACCTTCAGCAGCTAGAATGTCCCACCCGTTAGAGGCTTCATCAAAAAATGTGAAGAAGTTGCGAAACCCCCAGAAGCCATAGCCCCCATAGCGGTAATAATAGTCCCCACTAGTAAAGCCTGGAGCACCTATTTGCATTTTATGGGTGAACGATTCATCAAGTCTTTGAAAACTATTATTTTCCCATCGGTAAGTCTGCCCGCCTTTTCGACTACTGATATATAGCTTATTCTTTAAGTAGTAAGCATCGAAATTTAGGAGGTAGATCTCGCTGGGTATCTGGATCGGTGTGGCAGAGATGACTCGAAAAGATGCTAAGTCAATAATTTTCAGCGTGTCTTGAGTGAAAATTGCTTCGACCCCCTGTTCTGCGTTGAAAGCCGTTTGGAATGTTGTTGTAAAGCTACCTAGTACGATGCCCTCATGCCCCTTTGCAGAAATAATGCAAAGTTGCAGTAGACTAAAAAGAAATAGTATCGATTTATTCAAATTAGTCATAATGTTTATATCATTTAACTAATCCAAAGCTAAGACTATGTTTTAAAGAAACTTCAAAAATGGAATTTTAAATGGCAGCATTGCATTTCTGCTATTCTGGGACGAATTGCGTAATAGATGCATTGCATTTCTACCGTTGTGGATGATCGATTGAATTGTTATATCCAATTTAAAATAAGGCTATTAGATGTGATTCGTAGCCTCTGTCGCACGGTGCAGTCTGAATGGATTTAGAGATGAGTTTTGGTCTTCCTGTTCAGTTATCAGGTTCTTACTCTAGCCGAGCTCCTCTTTTTCAACCAACGTATATCCTGTTTATCTTGTAAATTTTTATCCGTCGGTCGATTTCTGATTTTTCTTCTCTGATTAAATCGGTGGTTTCATCGGTCAGCAGTCGTAATTTCATGTTAAGCTCATCGATTAGCGTATGCATGTGGCGTATGTTCTGAGTGTGATGTAAATATTCATTATCGATCAATGCTAAGATCTCACTCGAGGAGAGTTCCTTCGATAACATAAACAACTCCATCAATTCGAGCTGTTGAGGGTCTAAGCCCAGAACGCGTCGTTTGTATACTAACTTGCCATCCAAGATTTGAATTTGATTCTTTTCCCTTTTTTTCTTAAATTTTATAGCATAAGTTAGTATTAAAATAAGTCCGACCAGAACCGCGATTAATCCGGAGATTAAATTCATCTCTTTGTTATGTGATTTATATATTACATCCTTCTCTATAGGTTGCTCGGCATATATTTTACTGGCTTTGTAAAGCAACTGAATTGAGTCTTGTGAATTTAAATTGAATAGAAGGTAATAATTGCCCTTGTAGCTGTAGTTGCGTATTTTATGATCTTGATCTTTTTTACTTAGGTTAATCGTTATTGCATTGTTTCTAAAGGTAGTCACTTGATTCTTTTCAAAATCTAATACGGCTGTGTTTTTTCGATCAACAAATAGAATCTGGTTTTTATCTCCTAGAATTGGAATCTGGACTGAATTAATAAGTGCTGGATTTAGTTCTCCTAGCAGCTCCCATTCTTTTTTCTGAATGTGAAAAACCCAAAAATCCTTGCTGGGTTGGTAAACGATTGGGATCTGAAGATTTACTTCTTCTCCTCCAAAAACATAACAATCATCACCTATAACTTGCACTAACGTTCCGTTTCCGCTTCCCTGCGGAAATATTTTGGAACCTTCGGGTGAGATAATTTCCCATTCTTTTGTGCCGAAATGATAGTAGGTAAAATAATTGCGAAATGACCAGAAGCCATAACCCCCATACCTAAAGGCCTGACCCTTAAATTCGAATATGTAAGACCCTTGTTGCATTTTATGCGAATTCGAATTGTCGATTCTTTTAACGGAATCGTTAATAACTTGAAAAACCTCGCCGCCATTATTGGTAAATAAGTATAGATTTTGATTGATGTAGAGGGCATTAACGTTACTTAATTTAGCTTTTAGGGGAGCGACTAAGCGCTTGGCTAGGATGATCTTAAAAAGATTTAGATCAATAACTTTTAACGAATCACCATAAAAAATGGCCTCAAGTCCCTTTTCGCGATCTAGAGCAGTAATAAATATATTCCGGCTATCTCCAATAGGAATGCTTTCTAATGCATGGAGACTTGCTCTAGAAATCACTAGAAGCAATAATAAACTGCACAATAAATGGGTGGCAATTCTCATTTTATTTAGGTTTAAAGGTATATTCAAATGTATACATAATATTCATTGAGATTGATATTTTGGTCTAAAATTAGTAGCAATGCAATTCAGCTAATTTTTCTTGCATTTTATTTTAATCATTCTTAATTTTATGCTGAATTCAAGCTACAAATGCAACTTTTGGGTTAAACAATAATTTTTCCATTACAAATATAGGAGATTCAAATCCAAAACGTTTTCTTGGTCTGTTATTTAAGATGTTTTCAATTTCAGTAACTCTCTGATCACTAAT
>CAIVGL010000044.1 GCA_903905505.1 uncultured Bacteroidia bacterium
AAAGTCGTAAATAGAAGCTGGATCTGGATCTGGAGAAGCCAATGCACTTCTGTGGGCTATTTGAACCTCCTCTTTTGCTTGTCCCTCGATGGTATCGATCTCTTCCTGCGTTAGACGCTCATATCGGAGCAACATCCGTTTAAACTTCAATAAGGGATCAGAAGCCGCTACATAGCCTAATTCGGCCTCATTTCGGTATAGATCGTGCCTGTCAGAATTTGAATGGGAATGGATTCTGATACAGTTTGCCTGCACGATACAGGGTTGTTGATTGGCTAAAGACCATTTTTTAGCCTCTACCATCGCGTTCATTGAATCGAAAACATCTTTTCCATTGCAGTGAATGATTCGAAGATTTTTAAATCCAGTGAAGTTATTGGCAACTTTTCGGTTGGCCGTCTGATCTTTTTTGGGAACTGAAATTCCGTATCCATTATCTTGGAAGACAAATATTACAGGTAGTTCTTCGGTAGAGGCACCATTTATCGCTTCGTAAACATACCCTTCAGAGACTGAGGACTCCCCTTGCGAACTAATGGAAACACCCTTGCTTTTATAATATTTCATCGCTCTTGCAACCCCCACGGCATGCAGTGTATGGTTACCAGTTGCTGAAGATACATTGTGAATGTTCCATTCTGGTTTCCCAAAATGGTTTGACATATGTCGACCACCACCGGTTACATCGGCCGCTTTCGAGATGCCGTTTAAGATAATCTCTTCTGCAGTAAGTCCAGCAGAGATATTGGTTAACATGTCTCTATAATAAGGAAATAAATGATCATGTTCCTTCTCGAATACCTGTCCGATAGCTAGTTGAATTCCATCATGACCAGCATACGGTGCATGATACGACCATCCAATAGCTTGCTTCAGATAATTCGGTGCTTTTTCGTCAATGATACGCCCCATGGTCATCAGATGAAGCCATTTTGCAAGCGTTTCTTTGTCTGTATTTTTAATCGTAAAGATCCGATGTACAGGCAAATCGTGTTTATCTTTCATGGTATGCATATTATTCTAATCAAAGAGTTTTGGGTTGTTCGAATTGTTCTAATAAATCAGCTATGCGGCGAAGAAATCTCCCACCTAACATGCCATCAACGACGCGATGGTCGTACGACAGCGATAAAAACATTTTATGTCTAACCACAATGGCATCACCAGTTGGTGTTTCCATAACAGCTGGTTTTTTCTCAATCATACCGACGGCTAAGATAGCCACTTGAGGTTGATTGATAATTGGGGTTCCAATAAGACCGCCGAATGATCCAAAATTGGTAATGGTAAAGGTCCCACCTTGCACATCATCTGGATTCAATTTATTCTCACGACCTGCCTTGCCAAAGTTATTGATCTCACGAGCTAATCCAACAAGATTTTTGGTATCGGCATCTTTTATAACTGGAACGACAAGGTTCCCATCATTGGTTGCGACGGCTATGGCGACGTTGATATGTTTGCGAAGGATGATATTATCTTCATCCACAGAGGCGTTAACTTGACGGAATTCGGTAAGTGCTTTAGCCGTAGCCTCTACGAATAGCGGCATAAAGGTTAGCTTTTGACCATTGATTCTTTCAAATTCGTCTTTAACTGCATTTCTCCAAAGGACAATATTTGTTACGTCAGCTTCAACGACTGAAGTTACGTGAGGAGAAACTTGCTTGGACATCACCATATGATTTGCAATCAGCTTGCGGATGCGATCCATTTTGAAGATGGTATCTTCTGCTCCAATTGAAATCGAAACTTTAGGTCTTTCAACTTGACTTCCAATTGAACTGGTAGCTCCACTCTTTTGTCCACCTTTCTTAGATAAATATTGAACGATATCATTTTTTTGTACTCTACCACCTAGTCCGGTACCCGTAAGAGCCTCTAATTCAGCTAGACTAACACCCTCTTTTGATGCAATACTTTTAACCAATGGAGAATAAAAACGAGATGCACTGTTTAAATCTTCTTTCGTTACAGCTTGAACAACAGGTGCAGGCTCAGCTTCAACCTTTGCAGGTTTAGCTTTTTCCTTTTTATCTGAAACTGCTGGTGCCGCTTCAACCACCAGGGCTGGTGCAGGAGTTGAACTCACTCCATTATCCATACCAATAACCATAACAGCCTGTCCGACAGGTATTAAGTCATTATCTGCACACATGATCTCTTTGATAACTCCAGCTACAGGGGACGGAATTTCAGAATCAACTTTGTCGGTGGCGATTTCGAAAAGTATTTGGTCTTCAATTACTGTATCTCCTAGCTTTACAAATAATTTTGTAATGGTAGCCTCTTGGATACTCTCCCCCAATTTTGGTATTAGTACATGAAAATCAGACATTGTTTCTTATTTACATTTTAATTAGTACTGATAAAAAAACGAAATCTTTTTGGTTTACTCGATATACAACAAACAAAAAGATCAATCTTTAGTTTAAAATAGATATAAAATTATTATTTGCCAATAAAAGCAAATAGGTTGTAATCTGGCCAGTTATTAACTTTAAGCAAGATCCGCGACATCACTTTGTCCATCTCTTTGGCTAAATGTGGTCCCTTATAATTACTCGTATTCGATAAAATGACCCATGAAATTCCGTTTGGCAAACGCTTTACTAGCGCAGAAGCACCCGACAAGGTACCAGTTCTCCACCATTCACCATTAGCTTTAGTTCCTCTCCATCCTAGTGGATTTAGACCCTTGGGGTCAACTTGAGTCATCTGTATAATACTCTCAACACTTAAAATATCCTTAACCTCTGGCTGATTGTCGATCACCACAATTAATTTCATTAAATCAACCGATGAAGCAAGCCATCCGCCAGCTGATCCTAACAAATAAATGTCATTACCACCATAAATCTTTGGAACAATTCGTCCGCTACCATCAAATGCAGGGATTGGCTTGCCATCTTCAGGCTGATAATAGGTCACTTCATTCGGAAAGGCATCTTCGATAAAGCTCTTGCCGAGTCGCATATCATTTATCCCTGCAGGCTTTAGGACCGCCTCTTGCACATAAGCTTCATAGTCCATCCCCGAAGCCTTTGCGACCACCTTCCCAAGGATTAGGTAGCCCAGATTCGAATAAACGCTACTGGAGCCAGGTTCGAAATGAACTTTATGCGTTGTGACAAACTTAATGTATGAATCGATGCCAACTGGTAAGGGATCGCCAACTCCTTTTGAAACGGTTTTAGGCAAGAATGCTAAATCGCCATAATGTTGAGTCCAGCCGCCTGAGTGGTTTAAGAGATTACGTACGGTGATCTTTTCGAGTCGCTTATCTTTAATGTGTAAAAATGCTTCGTCATTAAGAATCCCATCTTTACCAAATACTTTTGATTCCAGGGTGATTTTTCCACTCTCGACAAGTTTCATCACAGCCACGGCAGTAATTAATTTGGAGACACTGGCTAATCGGAATAGGTTTATTGGAGATACCGGCTGATGTGCCTTCGCATTTGAGAAACCATAACCTTTTGCAAAAACAAGCTTCTCATCTTTTACAATAGCGACAGAAATACCTTTAAGCCCATTCTGAGTCCTAAACCTCTCAAGAGCTGCATCAATAATTACCGTATTCTTGTCTTCAATGAGTTTATTAAACACTAAACTATTGAACGATTCACTTTTAGGTAACGAAACATTATTCCGATTAGAATACGAGGACTGACTGAACGGACTAAAAAGAAAGATCAGAAGCCAGATAAAACATATTCTTTTCGAAAAACTAGACATATACAGGTTAAAACTTTTATTAAAATCCATAAACTACACTTGCAATCCGCCTATAATATCTTTTATAGAACTGTATTTATGACGGTTCAGATAATCATCTATCCCATCAATAATTTTTAGAGTGATCGTTGGATCAAGGTAATTGGCTGTTCCAACTTGAATCGCACTTGCCCCAGCTAAGAAAAATTCAATCGCATCGGTTGCATTCATAATGCCACCCATCCCAATGATTGGTAGTTTAACTGATTTTGCGACTTCCCATACCTGACGAAGTGCGATGGGCTTCACAGCCGGTCCTGAAAGTCCACCCGTAATCGTTGCCAAAATAGGTCTGCGACTCTCCGCATCTATAGCCATACCCATTAAGGTATTAATCAAAGACAAGCTATCCGCACCAGAGGCTTCCGCAGAACGGGCTAATTCTCCAATATCGGTCACATTGGGTGATAGCTTAACCACCATCGTTTTGTGATATACCTTTCGAACGGCACTTACCACAGCCTCAATGGAGGCACATGAAGTACCAAATGCCATACCCCCCTCTTTTACATTCGGACAGGAGATATTCAATTCGATACCAGGAATATGATCTAGTTCATTAATAATCTCGGCACAAGCAATGTACTCTTCAATGGTTGAACCAGAAACATTAACCAGAATATTGGTATCGTATTTTAAAAGTTTGGGGTAGATGTCGGTGGCGAAATATTTTGCCCCTTTATTTTGAAGTCCAACCGAATTGAGCATTCCAGATGCCGTTTCAGCCATTCTCGGATAATCGTTTCCTTGTCGAGGGTGAATCGTAGTCCCTTTCACAACAATACCACCTAGTCGACTAACATCAATGAAATCATCGTACTCCAGACCGTAGCCAAAAGTACCAGAAGCCGTTAGGACTGGGTTCTTAAGTTTTAAGTTGTGTATATGGACGGTTAGATCTCCCATTGCAATATATTTATATTAAACACTGGTCCATCAGTACACACACATTTATGACCATCGATTGTCTTAGTGATGCAGCATAGGCAGACACCAAAACCACAAGCCATGGTATTTTCAAGCGATAGCTCACAGAAAATAGATTTTTCTTTTGCTTTTTTTGCCACTGCTTTCATCATCGGTTCCGGACCGCAGCTGTATACGCGTTGAAACGTCGACAATTCAAGATCTAGAACCGGATGGTTGGTCACATATCCTTTTACACCTTGAGTCCCATCTTCAGTGGTGGTATAAACGGTTCCATATTTCGAAAACTCATCAAGCTCCACAAGATCTTTCGATGATCGAGCTCCGATTAAAATGGCCACTTCATTCGATTTCTCATGCAACGATTGAGCCAGGCTCATCAGAGAAGCCACACCGCTACCTCCACCGACTAACAGAATTTTCTCCTTTTCGGTAGGCAAGGTGAATTTGTTCCCTAAAGGAAACATGGTATCAATCTCAGATCCGACAACAGCTTTCGACAAAGCCCGAGTGCCTTCACCAATTATTTTAATGTAAACGGAGATTGTGTTAAGGGTATAATCGACAGAATAGATCGAGAATGGTCTGCGCAAAAATACAGTCGATGAGTTTTCAACCAATAAATTAGCAAATTGACCTGGGTGAATCTGTTCTAATTTATCCGCTGACTGTAATCGCAATATATGATGATCATCGTTAAGTCGAAGGTTCGCAATCACCTTCAGATTCTGAACGGTTTTTCTCATCCCAAAAAAAATTAAGCTTTAATTGATGGCAGCTTAAAGTACAATTGCATTACATTCGGCAACATACCCCTCCCTGCGCTAATTCGTGCAAAGATAGGTCAAATTCTATTTTGAAGGAGTATGTACTTCAAAAGTTTTATCCTTAAAAAAGATAACAATACGCTCAATCTCTTTATTATCAATTGAATAAAAGCTAGAATCTGTCGTTTTTGAGCCTGTATTTGATTCATTTTTAGGAATGCCAGAATTGGGGTAATCTTTCTTATCATTCAGATTAACAGATGGTTGTGAGGCAACCTTTAAGTTGGCCTCTCGAGCTAATATCTCCCCTAAATTGGGAATTTTAGTCGATTCTGGTTCAATAAGATTATCAAACAATCGAGGCTCTTTTATCACTTCAACACTAGATTCAAAAATTGGACCATCTCCAAGTAAGATCCAACGCGAATTTAAATTCGGAAATGCAGCCAACATTTTTTGAATAAATGAAGCACTCGGATGGTTCCTCCCATTGATCACATGAGAAACACTGGAACGCTGCACGCCAATCTTGTCGGCAAATTCAGCTGGTGAGATTCCCTCACTCCGGAGAAACTGTGTAATTCGTTCTTGCATACCACTCTCGTTTAAAATCTAAAAAATTTAAATAACCAAACCCTAGCCATTTCTAGCTCTATCTGATTACGTTACAAATGTATAAAATATATAATTGCGAAATGTAACTAAATACAAATGTAGATTTGTGTACAAATGTAATCATGTAAATTGTGTTTACATTTTTAAACTGTCGGTAATTATGTGGATTCCAACAGTGAAATGCCAGGTATAGTACACTTAAATGATTAATATATTGTTTATCAAATACTTAATTATTAATAGGGGTATTTATCTGCCTTGAATACGACATGAACCAATACATTAATAAATGAATATAAAATACTGGTTTTTAATGTTTTAATAGCTAAATATAGACTTATTTGTAGCCTGGAAAAGATCTAAGAGCCTGTAAGCTTATATATTATTAAATTTATACTTTATATAAACTCTTTAAGTACCTATAAATGTCTACTTTAAATAAGTTATGTATATTTAATATTCGTACGAATTACGGCTTTTAAAGACTATTGACTAGCGATTGCTTATTGTTACTTATCAAGTGCTGTTGTAACAATTAGTAAACCTATTCTTAGCTAAATTCATGGAATCGCTTATTTACATTTGTAATTTACAAGAGTGAATTACACGAATTAGCTACTCCCCTGTCCCATCGACAATCTAATTTACAACGGATATTGTGCCGCAGACCTATAGATGAGTTATTGTGCCCATTTGTACCCAGCAGACAGCATAAACAATAGATTTTGAGCCAAAATAATCTAATAGCCAAAGAAT
>CAIVGL010000045.1 GCA_903905505.1 uncultured Bacteroidia bacterium
AGCGGCTTCAACATTAGTTGCCGTTAATGCTGAAACCATTAGCTTACCGCTCCATACCTGGACTTGGGGTGGTGGAATTCCATCTGGAGCTAACTGGGCTGCTTTAAAAACGTTGACTGTAGGAAATGCAAATGCTCCAATCGCATTGGCTCCTTACACCACGTTAATCACAGCGAACATCACCGGTAAAACAGTCACCACTTGGGCAACTTTATTGGCTACTGTAACTACCACTACTGCCAATGCAGCCTTGACTACCCTTAACCTTGGAGGTATGTTGAAATCAGCATCTATCACTGACAACGCTGCTGCAGTGATTACCTCTATTACCACAGCTGGGGTGATTAACTCCTTTACCTTAAGTGATGCCGACGTGCTAACCAGTCTGACCTTAGGCCATACTGCTTTCACCAGCGTTGCCGACGGTACTCCTGGAGCCTTACTTAATGTCAGTGGTTGTGATGTGTTAGCTTCTTTAACCGCCACCAATCTGGATAAGATCGTTGGGTTAACCATTGAAACCAATGCACTCTTAACCGCTTGGAGCTTCCCTGCCTTAGTTAATCTAGCCAACGTAGGTGTAGGCACAGCGATTACGGTATCGGTTAAGGCCAACAAAATTGGTGGTGTATTTACCGCCGCTAGTGCTGGTCCTCCTTATGCTGAAGCGATTATTGCATCGGCTCAACTGCTTAAGTTAAAACCATACCTTATCTTAGCAACAGGTGCAGGCGGTTATGCCACCAAGACCTACAACCTAGTCTTTGATCGGGACGCCGCCAACGCAGTGTATGATCTACCAGTCGCAATGACCGCCAATGATGTAGTTAGTGCTGCAATTGATCAAACTGTTGCCGCAAGCGGTATCGATGTGGCCACTGAACTTGTGATCATTCAATAAACTACTTAAAACAAATACTTCTCTACGCATTAAAAGCCCTTCCGTCAGCGGACGGAGGGCTTTTTTTTTGTGCTTAATTTTTTGGGGTCCATCCGTCGGCTTATGGTAGAACAAGGGGGTAAGAAGGAGAAAAACAGCGTTAAAAAGAGTTTTCGCCACCAAGACACAAAGACACCAAAAAGGCACCAAAGGGATTCGCTATCCGTCAGCCGACGGAAGAACAAGGGAGGGACGGATTGGTGGAATTTGGTGCCTTCGTGCCTTCGTGGCATTTTTTATTTCGGCATATCGCTACCCCCCCCAAATACAATCAAAGACTGTTGAATATGATATTGCGGTGCTCTGCACCGACATGTTTATAAGTGCAGAGCACTGACATGTTTATAGGTGCAGAGCACCGACATGATTATACAGCACCGCACAAGAATGCGATAAACCGCCATTTGAATACGGATAGTTTAACGTATCGTTTTTACTCCCAAACGTAACCTAAAATCGAATTTCACGCGCAATTTAACATTTATACACTTTCGGAGGCTAGAATGCCGCTGCGATAAAGATCCAAAACACGACGATAAAAAACCCAACAGTCAAAATTGAACAAACTGCTAAAATTTTATTTGACCTTTGTTTGCGAAAAACAAATCGGTCTTAAACCCCTTCAATTGCTTATGAAAGCTTGAAAAATGACGTAATTATAGGGGGGGGGGTAAATAGACGCATTGCAATGCTACTATTATTATTAGGCTGCAGCAATAAAAATGCAAACCTTTATCAAACGAAAATCGGCTTAACAATATATTCTATAATACCCTTAGCAAATTTTAAAGTTGACCTAACCTGTCAAAACCATTAAATATGCAAACAGCTATTATTATTAACGATCAGGACAATGCCTTGCATGCCTTAATTGGGTTACTCAGCAATTTCAATTCGCTGAAACTACGGGTTGCCGGGACAGCCAATCACCTCGACGAAGGGGTTAAGCTGATTAAACAGAACAACCCGGATATTGTATTCTTAGATATCGACCAGCCTGAGCAGAACATCCGATCGTTTTACACCCATTTTAAAGATCCTACGTTTAAGATCATATTCGTAACCGCATACCAACAGCAGGCCATCGAGGCTTCGCAAAATACGGCCTTCGACTACCTGCTGAAGCCTGTAAGTCTAAATGACTTACAGATCATCCTTCAACGGATTACCCAGCAGATGTTGATTGAACAAAAAGCGCAAGAGAAAGAATCGACTTCGTTAACCGATTTTCCGATCCCTTCTGAGGGGACCAATATCATTTTTGATGTGGAGAATGGGTTTATCTTTGAAAATACCGCCAACATCGAATATTGTAGTGCTAACCAATCTTATGCGTTAGTGAAGCTGCATACTGGCAAGGAGATTTTAATTGCCAAGTCGCTCAAGCAGCTGACCGATCAGTTTCCAGCCCAAACTTTTTATCGAGTGCATAAATCTTATTTAGTAAATATCTTTTATATCCGACGGTTTGTCAAAGGGAAAGAGAGTTATCTGATCTTAAAGAGTGGCGTGCGGATACCCGTTGCCGTTCGTATCAGTCCTCATATTACGAAGGATATTAAAGAGATGATCAAAGGGAGCTTAGTTGTTTAAGGACAGCAGCTTTAAGGTTCCAGTACAGTTTGCCAATATCTACAAAACGGTGTCGCTTGAATCTCGGTAAAAAAATAGGCCTTAGAGTAATCCCTAAAATCGGATAACGGGTTCCAATCCACACCACAACAGTTAGCCACGTGTCGAAGAAAGCAGAGGAGGAGTTTCCGCCCATTGAGTTAGCGTATAGGGTCTCCAAGGAGGAGTCCTGGGAGCTGATCTGTGCCAAGCTCGACCAGTTTGAGGAACATCGCGGGGAGGAATCTGGATTGGAAGAACTCCCGCTTGATCCGGCTCCCGCAGATTAGTGGTTGTGCGCTCATGGGGCGGGTGACCAGATTCGCGCCGATAACCCATTGGGATGGTGTAAAGAGATCCTAATCTTATACACAAAATTGTTAAAAAATAGTATGACTTAAGTCAGAAAAAACGACCAAAACGACGATAAACCTCCAAAACGCTACGATAAGAAAGTCAAACGGCCAGAACGATTGTGGGGTCTTAAAATAGGTAGACATTTGCTCCAAGATTTTCAGTTCAAGTCGGTCGTCGGGTCTTTTTCTGCAGAAAATAGGAAGCAGTAATACAAGTCCGATGTGGGTATAGGGGTTGAGAAGTTTGATACAGATTGATCATTTATTGTCTTAAAGCAATATATAACGATATCAAGGGTTGAAAAGCCTTGGTGCTAATGTTAAGTAAAACCAATATAAACGATTCAAAAATTAAGTTCAAATTATTCACAATTATTTATTAAAAAATTAAATCCATGAAAAAACTAATGTTGGGTGTACTAGCATTCACCCTTGTTTTCAGTTCTTGTAAAAAGTATGACAATGACTTTGCGGC
>CAIVGL010000046.1 GCA_903905505.1 uncultured Bacteroidia bacterium
CTCCGTAAGTAGATCCTTTACTTTGCTCTGCGCATAGCCAATGGTCATATTTAACGAGTCGTTCTCCGATTTTATCGAATTGTAATTGCTGACCATCTTGGTCAACTCAGTCGCGATAGAATCTTTATCGGCTTTAATTAATGCAGCATCGGCTTGGTAGGTGCTCCGTTGCCAGAAAAATACAATCGTTAGCAGTCCCAGTAAAGTGGCCAAAGCAATGACGATCAGATTGTTTTTATTCTCTTTGAAGTTGAATATGTTGTGGTCTTCCATGGTGTTTTTTCGAGTCAAAAAAGGTTTCTATGTCACAAAGGTATAGATAATTTGCTACTTATCAAATGACTAATAATCCTGTTTGTCAAGCTTTTTTCACTATTTTAGCGGCTTATAGCGCAGGTTTAACTGGCAGATTGCAACATTTTTTAAGGTTAAGACGTTATCGTTAAAAAGCAAACCCATGGAATTAGCAGATATTCGAAAAGACTACCGACTGAAGGTTTTAGATGAGCAACAGGTGGATTTAAATCCGATGAGCCAATTTGAAAGCTGGTTAAATGAGGCGTTCGAAGCCAAAGTGAATGAGCCAACCGCCATGGTTTTAGCCACGGCAACCAAGCTTGGCATACCATCTACTCGAGTGGTGCTGCTTAAAGCGTTCTCGGAAAATGGCTTTGGGTTTTTTACAAATTATGAAAGTCGCAAAGGGGAAGAGATCACCGAAAATCAGCATGTCGCTCTGCTGTTTCATTGGCCTGAACTCGAACGTCAGGTGCGAATTGAAGGGGTCGCTCAGCGCACCTCGGATGCTGTTTCGGATGAATACTTTAATAGCCGTCCCTTTGAGAGTCGCTTAAGTGCGGTGATCTCAGCACAAAGTAAAGTGGTTCCCGATCGAGCCTATCTCGAAAAACTGTGGACCAGTCAACAGGATGATACAGCGACTCAACCCTTAACACGTCCTGCTTTCTGGGGTGGTTACCTGATCGATCCAACTCAAATCGAATTTTGGCAAGGTCGCTCAAATCGATTGCACGATCGATTGTTGTTTTCGCGCAAAGAATCTACTTGGACCTTGGCCCGCTTAGCTCCCTGAGCGAATTTTACCTGTTTTAGGGTTGAGGAGAAATAACCTTTTTTGAATGTGGTTTATTGAAAGCGAACCTTGGGGTTCTCTAACTTATCGGCAAGTTCTTCGAGATAAGTGGATACATGACGATCGATCTTCGTGTCGTACATATCGTCAATATCCAATAAAATACCCGTCTCTTCAACATCGCCAAACTCATCGCTAATAACAGTCCCAAAGGCCCGCATAGATGGCGTAAGACTCATGTAGGCGTTGATTAAAGGGGGAATATTCTCGCCATGACTTCGGACCTCAGCTGATAGTATTTTATAGGCTTCGTCATATTCTTTGCCCACAAATAGCTCGTCGAGATGCGTCGAGTCAGCATTGATCGGCATCCGCTTTTTAGGGATCACCAACCCTTGAGGATCGGGGAAGAATAGTTCAAAAAAGTGAAGGATTAAATTACGCGCATGGATGTTATAATGGGTATACATGGTCACTTTCCCAAAGAAATATCGGATGTCGGGATGGTCGATCATCAGTGCACCTAGTCCGTCCCAAAGATTATCTAAGGCAAATAAGGCCTTCGCTCCAGCTTTACTCGACTGGTATTCGGGTTGCACAAACGAACGTCCTAACTCAATCACATACGGAAGATAATCTTCAATAAACTCATCCGAAAAATTGAATAAGTGAGCCGTTGCCAGAGGTACTTCGCCGGTTTTATCACGTGAAATGCCGGCGCAATGGATAAATCGATAGCCCCCTAAGATCTCTTTTCGACTTGGATCCCAGACGATCAGCTGTTTGTAAGGAAATTCGTCCCTTGTATCGTAATGATCAATGTCGACCTCTTCTCCAACACCACCGCCAGCAGCGCGAAACGTTAACTCGCGCAAACGACCAATCTCCAACATGATATTTGGTGAATCATGATGGGTGAGGATATAAATCTCATTCTCGGCTTTATTGGTTTTACGCTGAAATTTATCAGGCGTCAACTCCGCTTCAATAAGATCCCGTGCAATTGGAGGATGTATTTCCTTCATTTTTCAAACAATTGAATTAACCTTTCAAAAATAGTAATAATAAGTAAGGTATAGCTATTAACTATTTGTTGTCTTTAGACCTGAGTTTATAAACTTCTTCCCGAACATGATCTGCCCATTCTAAATGTGATTTTGTTCGATCAAAATCCTTCCAAGAGATTGGCTTCCCATAAGTTATTGTAAATGTTTTGCCTCTGTTGCGAAACATCTCATCTGGGAGCAAAAACATCTCTAGGTTCGTCTTCATCCCTATCCATTTCCGAAAGTTGGCTAGCGCATAGAAAAACCAGGAGTTTTGACCGCTAATAAATATGGGTAACACATCACGTTGATACTCGATTGATTTTTGGACAAAATGCTTCTGCCAGGTAAGGTCAGCTATGACACCTTTTGTTTTGCGCGAAGCTAGCCCTGCAGGGAATATAAGAATCTGACTGTCTGACTTATAGGCGTCGTTTATGAGATCTATTGCTTGCCGTTGACCACCAAATTTATTGATGGGAATAAATAGATCCGCCAGTGGTGGAATCTTCTTTAGCTCATCCCTAGATATGGATAGCGAATGCCCATACCGGTCCGATGCGGCTTTTATAAGTAATATTCCATCAAAGCCACCCAACGGATGATTTGAAGCAAAAATAAATCTGCCTGATTTGGGGAGATTTTCTTCCCCCTTGTACTTCACGTTAACCTCAAAATAGAGCAGTGCGGCCTCGATAAAGGGAACCCCTTGCAAGTGACCAAATTTTTCGATGATGGTATTGATCTCCTTGATGTGGATCAATTTGTTGAGTATCCAATAGATAAAGCCAGGAATCTTATTTGCTAGGCTCGGATTTTTTGCCGCGACTAACTCTTTTATCACAATTGGTTTAAGACTTTGTATAGGTTCTTCTGAATTCATCGGTTTGGTCTATGTTTCCTTTCCCAAAGTAAATTAAAATTGACATATAAACACCACGTGATTTAGGAGTTTTAATTGACTAAATTCTTAGATTTTAGCTCCCGCAGAAAAAATTCTAGCGCTTAAATAATCCTTGACCGACCTTAAATCGAAGTTTTAGCCACTCTACTGAGAATAAATTGGTTAACTTAATTTACAGTTATGTTATGAAAGCTAAAATGGGGACTTATTCATCGATAATTCCTTTATCTGCTGCACTTTCTGTCCGTATAAATTTTCTATGAAATTCACCTTGTGAACATAAGCTAACAGGTTATGAACACTCGAGGGGTAGTTTATCAACAATATGTTGAGAAAATACTCGTGTAATGAAGTGTCATATTTTGTCATGATGTGTAAAATGCGTATTTTTACATACTATTGGAAAGCTATACACAGATGATTTCATTTTCGAACATATATCCAGTAACTCTTGACGGTAAAGGCCGCGTGGTGTTACCTTCTCCCTTTAAAAAGGAGATGGGCGAAGCGTTGGAATTTTCGTTTGTGGTAGAGAAGGATGTCTATGATAAGTGTTTAAATATTTATCCCCATTCGACGTGGTTGGCGAAGGTTGAGCGGTTGCGTCGTCGATTGAATCAGGATGATCCGATTCAGAGCAAGATGCTTTCGCGGTATTACGAAGAGATTGTAAAAGTGACCATGGCAGACAATGGGCGTTTGAACATTCCAGATGAGATGCTCGAGTATGCCGGAATTGTTAAAGAGGCGGTATTCACGGGTCAAGGGAGTCGAATGAGGTTATGGGAGCCTGGTCGTCATACTGATTCTCGTCTGAGCGACGAAGATTATGCCCGATTGTATAAAGAGTTGTTAGGTGGACCAATGGATAGTTTTTAATTTGTAAGGTATAGACTAGATGGACGAATATCACGTGCCGGTGTTGCTCGATGAGAGTATTGAAGGGTTAAATATTCAATCCGGTGGTATTTACGTCGACGTAACTTACGGGGGCGGTGGTCATTCGGCAAAGATTCTTCAGCGATTAGAAGGGGGCACCTTAGTGGCCTTTGATCAAGATATTGATGCAACAGATAATCTGATTGCGGATGATCGTCTTCTATTTGTCCGTCACAACTTCAAATATCTCCGTCATTTTTTAAAATATCACCAGATCGATGCGGTGGATGGCATATTGGCCGATTTAGGTGTTTCATCGCATGATTTTGATGTCCCTGACCGCGGATTTTCATTTCGCTTTGAAGGGAATCTAGATATGCGGATGAATCAGTCATCGGCTTTAGATGCGGCAAGGGTGATCAACGAATATCGAGAAGAGCAGTTGTGGACGATTTTTCAAGAGTATGGGGAGATCAAGAACTGGCGCCATCTGGTGTCGTTAATTACTGCAGCTCGCGGGCGAGAGCCAATTACGACAATCGGTCAGTTTTTAAAAGTTATCGAGCCTTGTGTTCCGGTGAAGATTGAGAAAAAGTATCTCGCGATGGTCTTTCAAGCGTTGCGTATTGAGGTGAATAACGAGATTGGGGTGTTGCGCGATTTCTTGGAAAGCACCACCGACATCTTGAAGCCTGGTGGCCGGTTAGTGGTGTTGTCGTATCACTCCTTAGAAGATCGATTAGTGAAAAATTTTATGCGTTCGGGACGAATTGATGGGAAGCAGGAGGCCGACTTTTTTGGAAATCTGAATTCCCCTTTTGAGCTAATAAATCGAAAGATAATTGTTCCTAGCGATGCGGAGATTGCAAAAAATCCAAGGGCGCGGAGTGCTAAATTAAGAATAGCGGAGAAAAAATAATGGTCGAAACGAAGCAACGTAAGAAGGTAGGAATACGCGAGGTGCTCAATGGCAGGTTCTTTGAAAGCGATTGGTTTCTTCGAAATAGAATTCTGTTGCTTATGATTTTCGCTCTGTTAGTGGTCAATATCTCTGTTAAGTATAAATCTGAAAAGGTTATTCGGGAGATGACGGCCTTAGAAGATACCCTTATTGACCTTAGGTCGCGGTCCATATCTACTGCGGCCGATGTGATGAAGTTAAGTCGACAGTCGGTAATTCTGGATCGGGTAAAAAAGAGCGGCATTGAGTTGGAGACTTCAAAGGAGCCTCCACGTAAAATATATGTAGGTAAAGAGTAACTATGGAAATTAGGAAAGAGTTATTGTCACGATTTGGGATATTTTATGCCTTCGTAGCACTTTTCTGTGTGTACATTGTTATTCGTGTGTTTATCATTCAGCACACCTCCAAATGGGACAGGGAGGCTCAGAAATTAGAGATTAAGGAGTTTCCATTGGCCGCACGACGGGGAGATATCTTAGCCGCCGATGGGAGTCCAATGGCCACCTCGGTCCCCTATTATGAGTTAAGGATGGATATGGGTGCTCCGGGACTAGCTAAAGATTTTGCCAGCAAAGTAGACTCCTTGGCCTTATGTCTCTCTCGATTTTTTAAAGATAAATCGGCTGGGAGTTATCGTGCCGAGCTTCGACGGGCTTATCGTCAACAAAAGCATTACTACCTGATCTATCCCAACAAGATCTCGTATGCCGATTTACAGCAAGTACGTAAGTTCCCCATCTTACGTCGTGGAAGAAATAATGGTGGCTTAATGCCAGAGCAGTCTGACGAGCGCGTATATCCAGCTGGTGATATGGCCAATCGGACACTGGGTAAGCTAACCAAAAATGTAGCAGAAGGAACTACGGGTAATGCAGGAGCCTTTGGACTAGAGCAATCTTTTGAAGAGCAATTGAAAGGTGAAGATGGCGTTGCGGTAAAACAAAATATGTCGGGGCGTTGGTTTGTGATCAGCAAAGATGATCCTGCGGCTGGTAAAAATATCATCACCACGCTAGATGTGCGGATGCAGGATCAGGTGACCTATGCGCTGAAGATGCAAATGATCAAAAGTAGGGCGGCTTATGGAACGGCAATTCTGATGGAGGTTAAGACGGGAGATATCAAGGCGATATCGAATTTCGGAGTCAATAAACAGGGTCAGTTAATTGGGGGGTATCAGAATTATGCCATCGGAAATGCAGGATGTTCTGAGCCTGGATCAACCTTTAAGCTCGCCTCTTTGATGGCTGCAATCGAAGATGGAAAAATTGATACCGCTACGCTGGTCGAAACCGGCAAAGGAATTTGGAAATATAAAGGGATGGAGCTTCACGATAGCGATTATAAAAAAGGGGGTCATGGAACGATAACCGCGAAACATGCCTTCGAATTGTCATCAAATATTGCATTAGCGAAGTTGATTACGACCTCTTATGCAGGAAATGAAAAAGGGTTTATCAAAAGGGTTCGTAATATGGGGATGTTTGAAGAGCTGAACCTCGGAATTCAAGGTGAAGCAAAGCCCTATATCAATGAGCCTGGAACCAGTACCTGGTCAGGAATTTCATTGGCTTGGATCTCCTATGGGTATGAAGTTAAAGTTACCCCGATGCAGACGTTGACCTTTTACAATGCGGTGGCCAATGGGGGTGTTATGATGAAACCACGCTTGGTGAAGGGGGTTACTGAAAATGGATCCTACAAAGAGAAGATAGGTACAGAGAAGTTAAACTGGGCTATTTGTTCTTCCCGCACCATACGCATGGCGAAGTCGATGCTCGAAGGGGTGGTTTCCAATGGCACTGCCAAAGCCTTAGAGACCCCTTTATATAAGATTGCTGGAAAGAGTGGGACGGCGCAGGTGGCTAACAATAAGGAGGGTTACACCAAAGGGGGACAAAAAATTTACCAGTCGTCCTTTGCTGGCTATTTCCCGGCTGATAATCCAAAATATTCGTGTATCGTCGTGATCAATGATCCCAAAGGTGCCGATTATTATGGTGCTTCCGTGGCTGGTCCTGTGTTTAAACAGATTTCTGATTATGTCTACACCTACGAGCTCGGACTTAAGGAGGACATGGTAGCCGCGCCTGAGCGGAAGATTGAGAATGATATTCCTGGACTTACCGCTGGACGGAAGAAAGATATTGCAGGTGTTTTAGATGAGTTAAACATCCTCAATGGATTCTCTTTTACCAAATCGGAATGGGTAGTGGCGAAACCAGATGAAGATGGTCTTGAGTTAGAAAGTCGAGAAGTTAAGCCTGGAATGGTCCCCAATGTCAAGGGGATGGGTGCTACTGACGCGGTTTATCTATTGGAAAAAAGTGGTCTGCGAGTCTCGGTGCGAGGGAGAGGAAAAGTTAAAACACAATCGGTTAAAGCCGGTTCAAAAGCACAACGAGGACAGAGTGTTGTTCTTGTATTAAGTTAAATAGTAGCGTCAATGAAGAATTTAGCTGAGTTGTTAAATGGAGTTTTGGAGGTTCAAATCGTCGGAGATAAAAACTGTGCGATCGAGGCTTTGGCTTTCGATTCGCGAAAAGTTACTCCCGGAACACTCTTTGCGGCCCTGACCGGTTCTGCGGTCGATGGTCATCTGTTTATTCCTGCCGCCATTCAAAGTGGTGCAGTGGCCATACTGTGTGAAACCCTGCCAGAAAATTTAGATCCTGCGATCACCTGGATCCAATCTTCGAAAGCCTCTTTCGTGTTCGGGCAATTGGCCTCTAACTTCTACGGCAACCCTTCTGAAAAGCTGAAGATTGTTGGAATCACAGGCACAAATGGCAAAACCACTACAGCGACCTTGCTTTATCGACTTTATAAAGAGCTGGGACGTAAGGTTGGGTTGTTATCCACGGTTTGCAATTATATCGATGATCAGCCGGTTGTGGCTACACACACCACTCCCGATCCCTTGCAGATTCAGCAGCTTATGTCGGACATGCTTGAAGCTGGCTGTACCTATTGTTTTATGGAGGTTAGCTCACATGCGATCGATCAGGATCGTATTGCAGGGATTCAATTTGATGGCGGCGTGTTCTCAAATCTTACCCACGATCATCTCGATTACCATAAGACCTTTGCAGAGTATCGGAATGCGAAGAAGAAATTCTTTGATAATCTAGCTGCAGACTCATTTGCCATTACGAATCTAGACGATAAGAATGGGATGTTTATGCTTCAAAATACAAAAGCAAAAAAGCTCACCTATGCGGTTAAGACGTTAGCCGATTTTAAAGTCAAAGTGCTAGAGAGTCATTTTGATGGGATGTTAATCTCGTTAGATGGGACTGAGGTATGGACCCATTTTGTGGGGAATTTCAATGCCTCAAATCTTGTTTCCGTCTATAGCACGGCACTTTCGCTGGGTGCTAATCGCGAAGAGGTGCTTCGGATCATCAGTATTTTAAAACCTGTCGATGGGCGGTTTGAGACGTTTAAATCGTCCATGGGAATTTTTGCTGTGGTTGATTATGCTCATACGCCCGATGCGATTAAGAATGTTTTAGGGGCGATTAATGAGGTGCGGACCGGCAACGAAACGGTAATAACAGTTGTTGGTGCTGGTGGCGATCGCGATAAGACGAAAAGACCAGAGATGGCTTTTGAAGCTGCTCAGGCCAGCACGAAGGTTATTCTTACATCAGACAATCCCCGTTCGGAAGATCCAGAGGTTATTATTGCAGAGATGCTTGCTGGTGTTCCTGCAAATAAAACGGCACAGGTGATGTGCATTACCAATCGTAAGGAGGCGATTCGCACCGCTTGCATCATGGCTAAGCCGGGTGATATTATTCTTATTGCTGGAAAGGGGCATGAAGATTATCAGGAGATCAAGGGTGTTAAACATCACTTTGATGATCGTGAAGTGGTTCGTGAAATTTTTAGGTTAACAAATCCAAATTAAGAGCTATGCTGATACCGTTGTTTAAATATCTCGAAACATTTGGCTTCCCTGGAGCGCAGATGTTTAATTACATCTCTTTCCGTTCGGCAATGGCGGTGATCTTCGCGTTACTTTTTTCGACGATTGTGGGGAAGAAAATTATCTACCTGCTTCAACGGCAACAGATTGGTGAAGAGATACGTGATCTTGGTCTTGAAGGACAGATGCAAAAAAAGGGGACCCCGACGATGGGGGGATTACTCATCATCGCTTCTATCTTACTTCCAACCTTGCTTTTTGCAAAGCTCGATAATATTTACATTATCTTGATGATTATCACCACCATTTGGCTTGGCTTGATTGGGTTTGCCGATGATTATATCAAGGTTTTCTTAAAAGACAAAGAGGGACTGGCGGGTAAGTTTAAGATTATAGGTCAAGTTTCTCTGGGGATTATTGTAGCGACGACACTGTATTTAAGTAATGATGTCACCATAAAAGAGAAAATCTACGACGATCGGGGACGTGCCAAAACAGAGTCTGTGGTCAATCCAGAGACTGGGAAAAAGGAGATCCATTATATGACCAAGGAGATGAAGACCACCCGGACGACCATTCCATTTGTCAAAAATCACGAGTTTGATTACAAATGGATGTTGTGGTTCTTGGGTGACCAGGCTGAGAAATGGGCCTGGCTTCTTTATGGTATCGTTGCAATATTTATTATTACCGCTGTTTCAAATGGCGCTAATCTTACCGATGGACTAGATGGTTTAGCCACGGGAGCTTCGGCCATTAGTGGGGCTACCTTGGGGGTGTTTGCCTATCTGGGGGGTAACATGATTTATGCCGGATACTTGAATATTATGTATATCCCTTATAGCGGCGAGCTTACCGTGTTTATGTCGGCATTTATTGGCGCTTGTATTGGGTTCTTATGGTATAACTCTTATCCTGCTCAAGTCTTTATGGGCGACACCGGGAGTCTAACCTTAGGTGGTATCTTGGCCGTTTTTGCCATCATTATTCGTAAGGAGATACTAATCCCATTGCTATGTGGGATCTTTTTGATCGAGAATCTTTCTGTGATAATACAAGTGGGGTATTTTAAATATACGAAACGCAAATATGGTGAAGGGCGACGGGTCTTTCTGATGTCGCCACTGCATCATCATTTTCAGAAAAAAGGTTTTCCAGAAGCTAAAATTGTAACCCGATTTTGGATTGTGGGGATTATCCTAGCTGTCTTAACCATCGCCACTCTTAAAATGCGTTAGTCAATGGAGAAGCGAAGATTGGTCATATTAGGTGGAGGAGAGAGTGGCATAGGTGCTGCGATCCTTGGAGCTCAAAAAGGGTTCGAGCTCTTCCTGTCTGATTTTGGCAAGATTAAAGACGAATATCAAGAGATACTAAATACGCACGGATTTCAATTTGAAGAGTTACAGCATACTGAGTCTAAAATACTAAATGCCGACTTGGTGATTAAGAGTCCTGGGATTCCAGATACAGCTCCGATCATCAAAAAATTAATGGAGTTGGGCACTCCTATCATCTCAGAGATCGAGTTTGCAGGACGTTATACCAAAGCAAAAACGATCTGCATAACGGGGAGTAATGGTAAAACAACCACTACGCTGCTGACGTATGAACTGCTTAAAAGAGCTGGGTTAAACGTTGGACTGGCGGGGAATATTGGGAAGAGCTTTGCGCTTCAGGTCGCTGAGGAGCAGTTCGATTATTATGTCTTAGAGTTATCGAGTTATCAGTTAGATGGGATGTTTGAATTTCGGGCCGATATCGCGATTCTGTTGAATATCACCCCTGATCATCTGGATCGGTATGAATATAAGATGCAAAATTATGTCGATTCAAAAATGAGAATCACGCAAAATCAAACCTCAAACGATTGGTTTGTTTATTGCGCCGATGATCCGCTAATACGAGCTGAGCTGGAGAAGCGAACTATAAAAAGCCAGATGATCCCCTTTAGCAATACCGAAATTTTGGAACAAGGGGGATGGTTAGAGCAAGAGACTTTAAAAATTAATGTAAATAATAACACGTTCGATATGACAATTTACGATTTAGCACTACAAGGAAAACATAACTTATACAACTCGATGGCTGCGGGCATCTCAGGGAGTATTTTGAACCTTCGAAAAGAGAGTATTCGCGAGTGTCTAAGCGATTTTCAGGGTGTCGAGCATCGACTTGAGCGCTTCTTGCGTGTTCATAACATTGAGTTTATCAATGACTCAAAGGCAACAAATATAAACTCGGTCTGGTATGCACTCGAGAGTATGCAGTCACCCGTGGTTTGGATTGTCGGGGGTGTGGATAAGGGGAATGATTACTCCGAATTGATGGATTTAGTAAAAAATAAGGTAAAGGCCATCGTTTGTTTAGGTCAGGATAATCAGAAAATTTTTACCGCTTTTGAAGGGCTAGGAAAAGAGATGGTTGACGCCAAAAGTATGGAAGAGGCCGTGAGAAGTGCCTATTTCTTAGCTGAAAAAGGGGATGCCGTATTATTATCACCAGCTTGTGCAAGCTTTGACCTATTTAAAAACTACGAAGATCGTGGACAGCAATTTAAGGAAGCCGTACGTAACCTGTAAGAGCGATTTACAATGAATATAGATACTGGAGAATTAAAAAAATACATTAAAGGAGACAAGGTTATCTGGGTGATCCTTGTCGCTTTGACCTGCCTTTCGCTACTTGTTGTATACAGTTCAACAGGTGCCTTAGCTTATCGTCAGGCTCATGGGAATACCTCTCATTATTTCTTGCGCCAGCTATTATTCCAATCTCTGGGTTATGGGATCATCATCGGAATGCTTAATTATGTTCCAGTGCGCGCTTACAGTAAAGTGGCAAATGGCATTTTTGTCCTGGCCATATTAGTGGTCATTGCTGGATTGTTATTTGGTCGAGGGGGTGAAGGGACTGGGCGAACTTTGCCACTTGGGTTTATTAGTTTTCAACCTGCTGAGTTGGCCAAAGTTGCCATTGTGCTCTGGGTGGCTCGACATCTTGCCAATAATCAGAATGATCCAAAACTACTCTACTCTTCCGCAATAAAGATCATGGCTGGTATTGGAGCACTATGTGCCTTGATCGCTATGGCAAATTTCTCATCGGCGGTGTTACTTTTTGGAACCACCATTGTCATGATGTGGGTAGGTCGCGTCCCTTATCGTTTCCTAGGTTTAGTTTTTTTATGTGGAATAGCATTGGTGGTTCTAGTCTACCTTATGGCTCCATTACTGCCTAATTTTGGTCGTCTTCAGACGGTTCGAGGTCGAATTGAACGACATATTCATGGCAACGAGAAAGCCGAGGTTAAAGGGTTATCACAAGATGATTTTGCCATGATAGCCATTCATCGAGGTGGTATTACAGGTGTTGGAGCTGGGAAAAGTAAGATTAGCAACTTCATGCCTGCAGCTTATAACGACTTTATCTATTCGATCATCATTGAAGAATATGGCCTGATCGGAGGCATATTAGTCCCCTTATTTTATTTGATTTTTCTCACGCGAGGGGGTATAATCATACAAAAGTGCAATCGAACCTTTCCGACCTTTTTAGCCACGGGTGCTGTGACGATCATTATGTTGCAGGCCCTGATCAATATGTCGGTCTCCTCGGGTGCCATACCGGTTACGGGACAACCGCTCCCCTGGATAAGCTGGGGAGGGACGTCGCAATTATTTACGGCCTTGACAGTTGGGCTGATCCTTAGCGTTAGCGCAGAAACAGATAAAGCCTCTCAGTTAGAGGTTGAGAATAATTTTATGCCAGGTGGAGTATTGCCTGACGATGATCGTGCATTGACAAAGAAATAAAGATGAGTAGTCTGAGATTTATAGTTAGCGGCGGTGGCACGGGGGGACATATCTTCCCGGCATTATCTATTGCGGATGGGCTAAAGAGCCGTTTCCCGGATAGCGAGATCTTATTTGTTGGCGCTGAGGGTAAGATGGAAATGGAAAAAGTTCCCGCTGCAGGCTATCCCATCGTTGGACTTCCGGTGGCTGGCTTTCACCGGGGTGAGCTTTGGCGCAATCTATTATTTATTCCGAAGCTGATCCGTGCCATGCTCAAAGCGCGCAAAGTGGTTCGTGATTTCCGTCCAGATGCTGTGATTGGCGTAGGTGGTTATGCCAGTGGACCGGTGCTTCGAGTAGCCGAAAGTCTGGGCATTCCAACCGTGTTACAAGAGCAAAATTCGTTCGCAGGTGTAACCAATAAAATACTGGGTAAGAAAGCACATAAGATCTGTGTGGCGTATGATAAAATGGAACGTTTCTTCCCGGCTTCAAAAATTATATTTACAGGAAACCCGATTCGTCAAGGGTTAACCTCAATCGTTCCAAAGTCGGAAGAGGCTAAAAAATATTTTGATTTAACGACCGATAAACCTGTTATACTTATTGTCGGGGGGAGCTTGGGAGCCCGCGTGTTAAATCAGAGTGTACTGGCAAATCTAGCCTTGATCAAAGATTCGGAGGCCTTCGTAATCTGGCAAACAGGGAAGTATTATTTTGCTGATATACAGGCTCAGATGAAGGAGCATCCCGTTGAGAACATTCGCGTCATGGAATTTATTCCACGCATGGATCTGGCCTATTCACTGGCAGATATTGTGGTTTCAAGGGCTGGAGCAGGAACGATATCGGAGCTTTGCGCTGTTGGTGCGACAACGATTCTCGTCCCATCACCGAATGTCTCGGAGGATCATCAAACTTTTAATGCTCGCTCATTGGTCGAAAAAGATGCTGCGATCTTGATTAAAGATGCAGAGGCTGTGGAGACGCTAATTCCTGCTGCCTTAAGCCTGCTTCAAGATAAAAGTCGAGGAAAAAAACTTTCAGAAAATATTAAAAAGCTAGCCACTCCGAATGCAACAGCAGATATCGTGGAGGTTATAGCATCACTATTAAACAGGGGAAAATGATAGATATTACTCAGATAAAAAGGGTTTACTTATTAGGCATCGGAGGCATAGGGATGAGTGCGCTGGCTCGCTATTTTCAGTTTATCGGGAAAGAGGTGGATGGTTATGATAAAACACCCTCCTCATTAACGCTCGAACTTGAAAAAGAAGGTATCCCGATTCACTATTCCGATGATCTCTCTTTAGTGCCAACCTTGGCTGAGAAAAATACGACGGTGATTATCTATACCCCTGCGGTACCTATTGACTTTGCCGAGTATGTCTATTTTACGACTAATGGATTCTCCTTATATAAACGGTCGGCTGTATTAGGTCTTCTTACCGCTGGCAAAAGATGTATCGCCATTGCAGGTACACACGGTAAAACGTCGGTGACCACTATGACCGCTCATCTCCTTAAGCAGTCGCATGTTGATTGCTCTGCATTTATGGGTGGCATATCAAAAAATTACCAGACGAATCTCCTTTTACCCGATAATAATAGTCCGTATATTGTGGTTGAAGCTGATGAGTTTGATCGTTCCTTTTTACAGTTGCATCCTGAGCTAGCTGTTATTACGTGGATGGATGCTGATCATTTAGATATCTATGGCGACCATGAATCGGTGATTAAAGCTTTTGGTGATTTTATATCTCAAATTGTCGATGGTGGCACGTTGCTTTATCGTCATGGATTGGCGCTAGATCAGTCTGTAAATAAAAAAATTACCTATTACACCTATTCGATTCAAGAATCTGCTGACTTTGAAGCGTTGGCGATTCGGATTATCGATGGAGCTTATCATTTTGATCTGAAGACCCCTTTTGGAACGATTCCAAATTTGCGATTGAACTATCCAGGGTTGATGAATGTCGAAAATGCCGTTGCTGCTTGTGCGATGGCTCTGTTAAGTGGAGTTACGCACGAGGAGATTCGAGCTTCTCTGAATATTTATAGTGGTGTGGTGAGGCGTTTTGATATTCAATTTTCGGGAAAAAAGACGATATATATTGATGACTATGCACATCACCCTCGTGAATTAGAGGCGACCATTCGTTCGGTTCGGGATCTTTATCCTGGGAAACGGGTAACTGGGATTTTTCAGCCGCATCTGTTTTCACGAACAAAAGATTTTGCCCCTGAATTTGCTGAGGCCCTCGATCTATTGGATAATGCATTAGTTATGGAGATCTATCCGGCACGGGAATTGCCCATGGAGGGTGTCGACTCGGCGCTGATCTTAAATCAGATGAAATCAACCAGTAAAGTGCGTTGTCAGAAGAGTGATCTGCCAGCTCTCTTAGCGAATTATGATACCGATATCTTATTAACCTTAGGAGCGGGTGACATTGATAGACTCATTGAGCCTATCGTTAAATACCTTACGTCAATAGAGCATGCTTAAAAAGATTGCACATATTGCCCTCTGGATTGGTCCTTTGATAATCTTATTTTTATCACTGGGCTTCTCGATACATAAGACGCAGCAGATCCGTTGTGTTGATGTAATGGTCGATATTGCGGACTCTACAAAACAGCAATTTGTTCAGAATAAGGATATTAGGCAATGGGTGCGTCGAAATCATTATGGGATATTTGGGAAACCTATTGATGCCATTAACCTTCGAAAAATTGAAGATGGATTGCGCAAGATACACGCCATCGAAGAGGTTCAGGTGTATACCAATATTTTTGATGATGGGGAGAAGAGCTGTGGAGCTTTGGTTGTGCGATTAAAACAGCGCGAGCCAGTGTTTCGTGTTGTCGGAGCAGGACATGCCTTTTATATGGATAAGCTAGGAAAGGTTATCGACTGGTCACCACGCTATACCCCAAGAGTTTTAATCGTGGGTGGCATTGTCTCGCCAGAATTTGCTCGCAAGAAGTTGTTGCCACTGATTACTTACATCAACCAGGATAAGTTTTTAAGTTCTCAGATCGACCAGATCTATGTCAACGCAGTTGGTGAACTTTCGATGATCCCAAGGGTTGGCGAGCAGGTTATTCTCTTTGGTGATCCTGACGATTTTCAAGTTAAATTTAGAAATCTTAAAGCATTATATACCGATGGTTTTAAAGATGGTGGTTGGAGTATTTATAAAACCATCAACATCGCTTATCACAATCAGATTGTCTGTACAAAAAAATAATTAAATATGAATTTTACAAGAGAGCTAGTTGCTGCAATTGACATTGGAACCTCAAAGACAAGAGGGGCCATTGGACGGTACACCATTGACGGGAAACTGGAAGTTGTTGCATTTTCTGAAACCCTTACTCAAGGTGTTCGAAATGGAGTAGTGGTCAATATTGACGAGGCCGCAGTCTCCATTGGCAAAGTTATTCGCACCTTAGAGCAGACCCTTAACCTTAAAGTGAAAAAGGTTTATGCGGGTATCTCGGGTCAGAAAATCACCAATCGACAGGTTGATGGTTATCGGATGACTGAACAAGGAGAGGTTACAAGCAGCTTAGTTAACTCGTTAGCCGCCGAGGCTCAGCGTTATGCTGCCGTAGCGGGCGAAAAAAATTACCATCTCTCTGTCGAAGAATATTGCATCGATGGCGAGCATGGGATCAATAATCCTGTTGGGATGACTGGCCGTCGTGTCGAGGGGAAGTTCAAGGTTATTTCAGCTCCTGAGACCTATGAGCAGAATCTTCGACGTAGTATTGAGAAGGCTGGCTGCGAGCTGGCGGGATCGTTTGTTAATCCCTATGTTCAAGGTGCAGGATTTCTTTCGAACGACGAGAAAGAGGCTGGAGTTGTATTGCTCGACTTTGGAGCAGGAACGACGGGTATATCGATGTTTTATGAAAATAAATTACGCTTGATTGCAGAGCTTCCTTTTGGAGGCAACGTGATCTCAAATGATATTCGCGAAGGATGCAACATTATTCCACGTCATGCCGAAATGGTAAAGATTCAATGTGGCTATGCATTCTCTGACATTGTGCCTGACAATAAATTTGCTCAGATCCCTGAAGTTAAAGGTTGGCACGCCAAGGAGATTAGCTTTAGAAACCTCTCTGGAATTATCCAAGCTCGATTGGAAGAGATCCTCGAGGGGGTTAACTATCAACTCGAATCAACGAATCTGACAAGTAAGCTTGGTGCAGGCATTGTGCTCACTGGTGGAGGTTCAAATATGCGTGGAATTGACAAACTTGTTAGTTATATGACGGGTTTTGAAGTGCGTTATGGCAAACCAATCCTTTCCATTAAAGAGCAGCTCTTTATGGATCAAATTATGAATGGTCAATCGGCAACTCTTATTGGATTGCTGGTAACTGGTCTTAACCAGGCACGGTTTCATAATTTCCCTGCTGGGATGATCGTTAGCGATACTCCGGAGGAGAGCCGTTCAAGGTCGACAAGCAGAGGGCATGGATCTGGCCTTAAGACGATGGTTACCGATTTGTTTGGCCGAGCCAAGGAGGGAATTAATGGTTTGATCACCGAAGATGATGACGAAAAATTATAAAATCAATAAGTTAATCGTATGAAAGATGATTCAGAAGATTTATTGACCTTTGGTTTTCAACACGATTACCAATCAATAATCAAAGTCGTAGGCGTTGGCGGCGGTGGAGGAAATGCTGTAAATCATATGTTCCTCAAGGGGATCGCAGGCGTTGACTTTTTGGTTTGTAACACCGATGCCCAAGCTTTGGTGAACAGTCCTGTACCCGTTAAAGTTCAACTTGGCGTCTCTTTGACCGAAGGACGAGGAGCTGGGAATAAACCTAAGCGCGGAGAGCAAGCAGCCATTGAAAATCTTGCTGAGATAAGGGCCGTTCTGGAGACTGGAACGAAAATGGTCTTTATCACCGCAGGTATGGGTGGCGGAACAGGAACTGGTGCTGCTCCTGTGATTGCACAGCTGGCACGTGAGATGGATATCCTGACCATTGCCGTTGTGACACTTCCTTCGATCAAAGAGGGACGGTTACGCTATGAACAGGCTGTTGAGGGGATCAAACGATTGCAGCGTTATGTCGATAGCTTATTGGTTATTAGCAACGAAAATTTACATAAGGTTTATGGGGATCTGCCTGCTCGAGAGGCTTTTGCTCAAGCCGACAATATTGTAGCAGCGGCCGTTAAAGGTTGCGCGGAGATCATTACACTACACGGTAATATCAACATCGACTTTGCAGATGTAAATACTGTGCTTCGCGATAGTGGCGTCTTTATTATGGGGACAGGATTTGCTGAAGGTAAAAATAGGGCCACTCGGGCTGCCGAAGAAGCACTTCGATCCCCACTTTTGGATAGTAACGATATTTTTGGAACTGAAAATATACTCCTTAACATTACCTCTGGAGAAGAGGAAGTGCGGATGGGTGAGATTGGCGATATTATCGATTATCTGCAAAATGCAGCTGGCGATAACGCAAATATTATCTGGGGTAATGGGTACGATGCAAAACTTGGAAATAAGATTAGCGTTACCGTTATTGCAACAGGTTTCGAGATTAATCCAAATCGTATTCTAAGCCCCGAACCTGTTCGGGAGAATGTGGTGGTACCTGTTTACGATCGGATTGAAGAATCAGAATCGATGATTGTCGATCGGGAAGATTCTCCGCAAATTGTGCCAGAATACAGACCTACTCCACCAGTTAGTCAGCCGATTTCTCAACCAACACCTGAGCCAGTTCGTTCTTCTGAGCCAGTTCCAGAAAATGCTCCAACACAAACTCAGCATCCAGTGGCTGAACCCCCATTTTTTGAATTTGATACAGAACCTTTCACCGTCCGAAAAGATGAGAAGGAGGTTGAGGCAGCACGTCAGGAACGGATCACGAAGAAAACACCTGTTCCTAAAACGGGCAATGCCAATGAGCCAATTGGAAGCTGGTTTAATCGACAATTTGGCGCACTCTTTAATGAGGACGAAGATGATGTCGAAATAAAAAGATAATACGCATACTAAATTCAATAAAACAAGAATACAATGAGTGATTTAATAGAGTTTGATTTACCAACTACTGGAGAGAAAATCATTAAAGTGATTGGTGTTGGCGGTGGCGGTGGAAATGCAGTTAACCACATGTACCGACAAGGGATCAAAGATGTCGATTTTGCCGTATGTAATACCGATGCGCAAGCGTTGGTGAATAGTCCAGTGCCATATAAAGTTCAGCTTGGTTCGGCACTGACCGAGGGTCGAGGGGCAGGGAATAAGCCCGATGTGGGTCGTGAATCAGCTATTGAAAACTTAGTCGATATCGATAAATTACTCGATGGAAATACAAAAATGGTCTTTATCACTGCAGGGATGGGTGGCGGAACGGGCACAGGGGCTGCTCCAATCATTGCTCAAGCTGCTCGTGATCGTAAAATACTCACCATTGGGATCGTTTCAATCCCATTCCGAAATGAAGGGCGGTTGCGTATTCAGCAAGCGATTGAAGGAATTCGGGAATTAGAAGACCATGTCGACTCCTTATTGATCATAAATAACGAACGAATACGGGAAATATATGGTGATTTTCCAATCTCAAAAGCCTTTGAAAAGGCAGATGATATTTTAGCTATTGCGGCCAAAGGTATTGCAGAGATCATTACCTGTCCAGGATTTATCAATGTCGATTTCGAAGATGTCCGTACCGTGATGCAAAATTCAGGTGTGGCGATCATGGGTTCCTATAAAGCGAACGGGGAGAGCCGGGCTTGGAAAGCTGTTGAAGGGGCGCTTAACTCCCCACTTCTGAATAACAATGATATCCGTGGTGCCAAAAATATCTTGGTGAATATTACCTCCGGTGAATCACAGGAGGTTACCATGGATGAGATGAACTTGGTTAACGAATATGTTCAGAATCAAGCTGGCAATAATGCAGATCTCATTTATGGCGTGGCCGTAGATCCTGATTTAGGCGACTCAATCTGTGTTACAGTTATCGCTACTGGATTTAAGACTAGCTCAATTGTTGAACTGAATGGGGATTCACAACCTCAGCGTGAGAAAATCCCACTCCTCGATGATCCAAGTTCATTTCCTGATGACTATTACGAATACGACGCAGTAACTGCTCCTAAATATCCGGTCTTTACAGAGTCGGCAATCGATAAAAAAGACGATATTATTAAACAATTATATCCACCAATCCGAATTGACCCCTTTGGTGATGGAACGTCAGAGGAGGCTAAACGCGTGATGCATGTTGATTTTTACAATAAACCGGATGATTATATCGACGAGCTATCGAAGATTCCGGCTTACGAGCGAAGAAAAGCAAAAGGTCCATCGCAAGAAATTTCAAGATATTCGTTATCCGATAATCCTGACGAAGGTCCAAGATTGCGCAAAAATAATGCCTTCCTGCACGATAAGGCGGATTGAGCAACTGGGGTTAGATCACCTCTTCCAACAAAACGAATTTTGAAATACCATTTATTTCAACAACACTAAAAAAATAAAAATGAATCTATTTGATCAGATCAGCGAAGACATCCGATTAGCGATGTTGGCTCGGGACAAAGAAAAATTGGAGACGCTACGGAACATTAAAAAAGTGTTGCTTGAAGCAAAGACAGCGAAGAGCGGTGCTGAAGATCTAGAAGACGATGTCGCCATTAAGGCAATTGCGAAGTTAGCGAAACAAGGTCGCGACTCTGCTGATATCTATAAGCAACAAAACCGATTAGATCTCTATGAGCCGGAGATGGCTCAAGTAAAAATCTTAGACAGCTATCTTCCCAAGCAGATGGATGATGCAGAGCTTACGACGGCAATTACGGCTATTATTCAAGCTTCTGGAGCCACCTCTATCAAAGATATGGGTAAAGTGATGGGCTTAGCCTCTAAAGAGCTTGCAGGCAAGGTTGATGGACGTCTGATATCCGAGAAAGTCAAACAGTTACTCGGAATTTAGAGACTAATATTTGGTACCCTGCATTCGATGTAGGGCCAATATTAAACCCTGAAGGGGTTGAAGATAAATAACACCGAGTGAATCTCGGGGTATGGAATAGAACAGCAACACAGCCCTGAAGGGGTTGAATATTTTTGACGTACCTTGCATGCAAGCTCGCCAAATAAACAAAAAGTCTGAAAATCAACCTCTCCGTGCCATGCACAAAGTAACTGTTGATTTTCAGACTTTTGATCTTAGATGGTGATAAAGGGCTTATGCCTTAAAGCGTTTTGCTACTTCGTTCCAGTTGATAACCTTAAAGAAAGCCTCAATATATTCAGGTCTTCTATTTTGATATTTTAGGTAGTATGCATGTTCCCAAACATCGATACCTAAGATTGGAGATCCTTGAACTTCAGCCACATCCATCAATGGATTATCTTGGTTTGGAGTTGAACTCACAACTAATGAATCACCCTTTTGTACTAACCAAGCCCAGCCACTACCAAAACGTGTTGTTGCAGCTTTTGTAAACGATTCTTTGAACGCATCGAAGGTGCCAAAAGAACCATTGATCGCTTCTAATAGCTTTCCTTGTGGACCTTCAGGACCTCCAGGAGTCATGATATCCCAGTAAAGACCGTGGTTGTAAAACCCACCACCATTGTTACGGATTACAGGAGCCACTTTTGAAGCATTCTCGATGATTGCTTCGATGCTTTTCCCTTTTAGATCGCTTGTCTCAAGAGCACCATTTAGATTGTTGGTGTAGGCCGCATGATGTTTTGAATGGTGGATTTCCATGGTCTGCGCATCGATATAAGGTTCTAATGCCTTATAATCATATTGGAGCGTTGGTAAGATAAAACTCATAATTAAAGTATTTAAAGTGTTTATTAATTTAACGAATAAAATTGAAAAAAGTTTTCCTATTCTGAAAATTGAATTTTTAGTATTTTGACCCTGTCAAATTCAACCTAAATTTCAAGGATAGTCACAAAAGTAACAAGTTTTCAGTATCTCCGATGTGTGTTTGATTTTTTTTGAATTCCCAACTAGATAATCCGCAGGGACTATTTGCTTGTTGTGCTAAAATCAAATATCTTGCACGATAGTTTGATTGAACCTATAAAAATTGCAATATGTCTCAGGTAGAAGATTTTGAAATAAAAACCGATGATGGGAAGGTTATTCTAATCCATGAAGTAAATGGAAAGGCCGATCTTAGGCAATTTATTCATTTACCTGCGGCAATACATAAAGATCATGCCAATTGGGTCCCTCCAATTTATATGGATGAGTGGGAGTTTTTTAATCCGAAGTTAAATAAGTCATTTCAGTCGTGCGAAACGGTTCTTTTATTGGCCTATAAGGACAAAAAGGTCGTTGGCCGGATCATGGGGATCATCCATTTAAAATACAATGAGAAACATAACGAGAAAAATATTCGTTTCGCTTTTTTTGAAACCTGGAACGACGATCAGGTAGCCAAGGCTTTAATCGATGCCGTTGCTAATTGGGGAAGAGCAAAGGGTATGGAGCGGATGATTGGACCATTGGCTTTTTCGGATAAAGATCCTCAGGGATTTCTCATCGAAGGTTACGATCAGCCTGTGGTGATCTCCTCAAATTGCAACTTCCCTTACCAGGTAGAACAGTTGGAAAAAAATGCCTTTACCAAGGAGATAGATCTTGTGGTTTATTTAGTCGATATTCCTGAGTTTATGCCTGAGTTTCATCAGAAAGTGGAAGAGCGAGCGATCCGCAATAACCCAAATTTAAAAGTGCTGGAGTTTACCTCGCGTAAAAAAGTTAAGCCCTATATTTATGATGTGCTAGAACTCCTAAATGTGACCTTTGTCGATATCTATGGGTTCACCCCGTTTTCTCAAAAGGAGATGGATGATTTTGCCAACCGCTATCTGTTTTTGATTAATCCAAGGTTTATTAAGTTGATTGTTAACGAGCAACATGAAGTTGTCGCGTTTATCATTGGCATGTCACATATTGGGGATGGGATACAAGCGGCGAAAGGGAAATTATTCCCATTTGGGATCTTTAAGATCTTCGCGGCAGCTCGAAAGACGAAGCAGCTAAACTTGCTCCTTGCCGGAATTCATCCTGCCTATAGAGGGAAAGGACTTGATGTGATGATGGGTTCTCGGATTCTGGCCTCGGCCTATGCCGCAGGGAAAAGATTTATGGATTCTCACCTTGAATTAGAAACCAATACCAAGGTTCGAGCAGAGATGGAACGGATGGGTGGTCAGGTGTATAAAAGATTTAGAATCTTCCAGAAAAACCTAAATGACTAAGGTTATACTTTCTTAACCCGAATGGCATTAAGTCCTTTGAGGCCTCTTTCAAGTTCGAAATTAACTACATCGCCCTCTTTAACATCGTCAAGTAAGCCATTGATATGAACGAAATATTTCTCGTTTGTCTCATGCTCCTTGATAAATCCATACCCTTTTGAATCATTAAAGAAGTCGATGCGTCCAATTCTTACGGCAATCTCTTCTTCCTCTTCGCGACGTGGAACACTAATCTCAATGGTGCTGGCGTTGACCTTACGTTTTTTTGATGGATCCGGTGGAGTGTCAGTTAGATTTCCATTCTCATCGACATAAGCAAGCATACTTTCAAAATCGCTACCAGTTGAGTTGGTCTTACGATCTTCCTTTTTAAGACTTTTCTCTTGGCGTTTCTTTAAACGTTTTTTCTCTTTTTCTTTTTTGTTGAACGTATCTTGCGATTTTGCCATTGAAATAGGTTGTTTAACAGGAATTTAATTGATCTTGGTTTTGCAAAGGTACAAAAATATTCGGAACACTTGTGCTATACGCTAATTCAGAGCTCTTAACTCATTTTGTCTTTTTCCGCAAAAATTGATTTAGTCGACTTAATTTTGAGATTAATAGATACAAATTAGCCGTTAAAGTATTCACTTTAACGGCTAATTTCGAGTAGAATATCGATCGTTAGTTCGATTGAACTAACTTAGTTTTTGTTTCCAAAGCTTTTATCGCTTCCAATAACGTATTGTCAATGTTGCTGATCACCTCATAAAAACCAACTTCTCCGATAAAGTTACGAGCAATGTAGGCCATTAGCTGTGTCTCGATAATCTTCCCAGATAGTCCTAATGATTTGGCATCTGCTGTGATTCCTTTCTTGGCGGTGAATTCGGTAAACAACGAGAAGATGTGTCTCTCGTTCAAATACTTCTCAAAATCTTTACCTGTTTTAAGCTGACCTAGCTCTGCTCTGTGATTATCCGAAAATTCAAACGCGTATTGGTATACCAAACCCATCATCACAATTTTAGAATAATAGGGAGACATGCCTGAGGTGTCAGCAGCGATGAATAGATCAGGCATGATACCGCCTCCACCATAGACCACTCTCTTTTTACGCGTATAGTATTTCTTCGTATCCGCATAATGGATGCTATCTTTTTGCTCTAATTCCCCGTGGGTATAGCGTCGTCGGATATCTCCATTGTACTCTTCAACCCCACTTTTATAGGATTTCTGAATACAACGTCCCGATGGCGTATAGTAACGAGCTACGGTTAAGCGGATAGCTGATCCATCGTAAAATGGTACCTGCTCTTGCACGAGTCCTTTCCCAAATGTGCGACGACCAATGATCGTCCCTCTGTCGTTATCCTGAATGGCTCCTGCGAAAATCTCACTTGCTGAGGCCGAATATTCATCCACTAAGACTATCACTTTCTTGCCAAAAAAGGCCCCTTTTTTCTCTGCATTGAAGCTTCTTTTGGGCTGTGTTCGACCTTCGGTGTAAACCACCAGCTCGCCCATGTCTAGAAACTCATTAACCATGGAAATTACAGCACCAAGATAACCTCCTGGATTCCCTCTTAAGTCGATGACTAGTTGGTCGGCTCCCGCTTTATCCAGCTTTTCAACGCCAGCCATAAACTCGTCATAGGTCTTTTCTGCAAATCGCCCCACTTTAATAAACCCAGTATGTGCATTGATCATATAGCTGACATCGACACTGTTTAATGGAATCTCGCCTCTGATGATATCAAAAGCAATCAATTCAGAGAACCCTTTGCGAGCAATTCCGACTTTAACTTTGGTCCCTTTCACGCCACGAAGCTTCTTGAGGACCTTGTCATTTGTCACTTTTACACCGGCCATGATCGAGTCGTTAACACGCACAATTCGGTCGCCAGCGCGGATTCCTAATTTCTGTGATGGACCACCAGAAATAACGTCAATAACCATGATCGTGTCATTCTGAATGGAGAACTGAACTCCAATACCACTAAAGTTTCCAGCCATCTCTTCACTCACTTCAACCATGTCTTTAGCTGGAATGTAGACGGTATGCGGATCTAACTGTTTGAGTATCTCTGGTATTCCATTTTCAATAATTCGCTTTGAATCAACCGTGTCGACATAATTCTTCTCAACCAGATTTAAGATTAGGCCAATCTTATTCGCGTTGTTTAGCAGAAAATTCCTGCTCGCTGTCTGCCGTTGGCTTTGTAATCTTATCCCTAGGAAAAGACCTAGTGAGATGGCTAAAACCAATACTATTGGGGCCCAAATTATTATTCTACGTGTTCTTTTATCCATGGTTTGGTTCTGAATGCCTTAACTAATTAAATACTCTAATACTTTGAATTTATGTGTTCTTCTTCTTAACGTGGAAGTTCAACTTTGACGACTGCTATTTTGGCTCGTTCGAGAAGCTCTACCCCATCATTCATGTGATAGGGTTCCGAAAATACCACTCTAGTAATACCTGCTTGAATAATTAATTTTGCACATTCAAGGCATGGTGATGAGGTGACATATAAGGTAGCCCCATTACTGCTATTATTTGATTTAGCGATCTTAGATATGGCATTTGCTTCTGCATGTAGAACGTATGGTTTGGTTTTATTGTTCTCGTCTTCGCAGATATTCTCAAATCCAGAAGGGGTGCCATTGTATCCATCAGAGATAATCATCTTGTCTCTGACCAATAATGCACCAACCTGTCTGCGAATGCAGTATGAGTTTTCAGCCCATACGGTAGCCATTCTTAAGTAACGTTCATCTAAATTTAACTGTTTCTCAGCTGTTGGTGATCCCATAGGATTGCGGTTATTATTGGTTCAAAATTAACAGAAAATGTGGTCGATTTTACGTTGTGATGCATTAACGCGTGTTAAATTTTCCAATCAATTAAACCAATAGGAGAGCTTTAGAACGACTGCTCTATTTTTTACCGTCATAATACCGGGGAAATAATTGTCGGTGTAGACCAGATATAGGTCTGAAACTGGTTTGTATCGCCATTGTAATCTAGCATTGATATTTAGGTTATCCGCTTGCTGGTTATATTGAACGTACGTGGTGAAGAAAAGGTTTGTCGTAAAGGTGACATCTACTTTGGGTCCTATTAGCCAAAATTTTGTCCGTTGCCATGGTGCTGGAAGTTGTAGGTCGTTATAGCTATAGATAAGTGATATATATCCATAAGGCTGAAACCGGTAGTTGAAAGATCCCACCGCAAACCAGCGCGAGCCATTGAAATAGCCACCATAGCCTGCTTGAAAATCGTATTTTAAATTCTTTCGGTTATCAGAATTGTATAAGGTGGAGAACTCATTCCATTCATAACGTGTGCCCGAATTAAGAAAATGTGCGGCCTTATTCGTTGGATCAAAGTCCTTCAACAGCATGATATTTCTGTTATAGCCTTTGAATTCAATCCGTTCGCGACTTTTAAACACAAAGAAATAGTTTAATCCAGTCGAGATATCGGTTAATAATTTGTCTGAAGGTCGATAAACAGGACTCACCTCCGCGGTAACGCCATGATAGACTAAAGGGCCACTTACGGTATAATGCCGAAGGGTCGCACGCGGATCTAAAGATATAAAATCTCGACGAGGCACGTATCCGGTCTCGGCATTGAAATCCTTTCCGACATAAAGTTGAGAAAACTCAAGTAAATAGGTCTTGCGCGAATAGACTAGATTAACGCCTTGTGCGATTTCCTTGTTTGTAAGACTATTGGGCGAGAATGATTTCTGAGCGAAAATTTTACCGGTTAGAAAATTGTTCCGAGCCGCAATATTATACTCTAATCCAGCTACTCGGTTGTACTCTTTGCCTTGCCAATTCGCCGGGATATTCATCTGCTCTTTATTGACAAAGATGGCGCCTATGGTCGAGCGACTAAAGACTTTCTTTTGCAAGGTGCTTACAAAGAAATTCCGAGCCAGATAATCCCCTTCATGCCCAGTCTGCATGTCCATAAGTCCGATACGCCAGTCTTTGCCCATTTTGCCACTAAGTCTTGCACCCGCATTCACCGGGGCATCAAGGCCTATGCGGCGGGAGAAGAATGGATTAATGGTGGTATTCCCATAACTGCTAAATAGGTCGCTATTTTCGAGAAAAAACTGTCTCTTCTCTGGGAAATAGAGTTCGAAGCGGGCCAAGTTGGTCACCTGATCATCTACCTCTGCTTGGGAGAAATCGGGGTTGAAGGTCAAGTCGAGATTCAGGGCAGAGGATAAGCCTAGCTTCGCATCTAGACCAAAGTTTTTAACCAGACGATCAGGCTGTTTATTCTCAAAATCATGAGAGGCATTTCCTGCCGCATAGGGTATTAGTGCTAATTTGAGCCCAGACTTAGGGGGAGGAGTATCCCATTTTACTTGTCCAGCATAGGCAAGTGAGGCCGTTGGAAACTGTCGGGGCACAGGAGCCCAAGCCGATTTCTCATTTAACTTAAGGTCTTGTCGTGAGAATTGGATGTTCCAATGATCGACATTTTCGTTATAGCGAATAGACTTGAAGGGAATTCTCATTTCGGCAATCCATTTGTCGGGATAGCTTTTTGTTTTTGATTCCCATTTACAATCCCAGATTAGGTTCACTGCTCCGCCACCCATTGCACCGTCCCATGGAGCCCCTGCAGCATTAACGCCAAAGGAATATCCAGTCATCTGGTCATTAAATGGGTCAATGAAAACTAGAAAGTTATCGTTATTCGTAAAGATGAAATCTTTCCGTAACGATTCCACCGGTCTAGTCCCCGGAACGGTATCATGAAACACAACGGCTAGGTAAAATGCTTTGTCGTCATAGGCCATTCTGACTTCTGACTTTGCAATACTATGACTCGTATCATAGGGTAGCACCTGGTAGAAATTATTGGCTAACTCTGCCTTTTTCCAATCCGCCTCATCCACGATGCCATCTAATTTGATGGCGCTCGAAAGCTTCTTGGCGTGGATTTGATAATTTTGGTTGATCGTTCCAAGGGTAGATAGGCTTTCTTTCTTTTGAATTGGCTGACTGCGTTTCTCGTTTTTTGTCGGAATTTCAACCCCTTTGGCAGGAGTAAAAAGCGAACATAAACTGACACATACAAAAGCGAGAAAAATTTTGGTCATAGTTTGGAATTTGACAGCCCGAATATAGTGAAATTAAGCTCTTAACGATGATCTAAATAAGTGTTGGGATTAATAAGTCGCTCCGTTCCCAATAGGCTGATTCAACTCCCCTTATTTACTCCTCACAAGAAAAGGATATTTCGGGTTATGGCAAGAATGGAGAGAATTTGCATCAAGCCTACTTTGTCATCTTTCCATCTGCGATGAACATCGGTTTGTGGTTTTATTTTTTTGTTCTGATTTGTTGCCGAACCTCTTTCATCACTTTCAAGGCTTTTTCTCCTACTGTTCCATCCTGATAGATCCCCATATTAATGGTGACTGCTCCTCCATTTTCCATGCAATTGTGAATATACTGACTTAATTCAGACGATGTAAATCGCGGTTCGGCCCTATCGGCTTTCTCTTGCACCCAATAAGGCTCCATCATAAGCAATACCTGATATCGAAGATCGGTGACCGAACCCTCCTTCATTAATCCATGCTCGGGAATTGCTACCGGACTGACCACCTCTCCGCCCCAATATTCCTGCCATGGGGTGACCTTAGGATAAATCCATGAGTTAAGAGCAATAATCCGATCTTGATTTCCCGCTTTGGTTGCTTGAAAAAATGATTTCATTGAAACGTCGGGATGTTCTTCTAAACATTGATACCATCCATCAAACCAATATCCTGCAATTTTGTCTTTATATCTTTCTCCCATTTCCTGAAGAATTTCAGTGTTGATATTCATAAATTCAGTATCACTTACTTTTTCATATTTTGCAACGATATGTGTTGGCATATAGCAAATAAGACGAATATTTTTGGTTTTAAGCTGATCCGAAATTTCTGCAATTAAATCTCTTGCGGTCGTCATCCCTGGATGGTATTTTTCCCATTTTTTGATAGGTGCCGGGCAATAAGCCTCGGCATGTCCGATCGTAAAAATTACATATCCGGCACCGGTCTGGCCAACCATATTGACGAACTTTTTCACATCGAAAGCATTGACTGCCTGTTCGTAGGGCTTATTTGATCCATCGGCATTCACGCTTTGTGAAGTCCAGTGAAACATCAACCCGTAACCAGCTTTTGTCAGCCATTTTGTGCTGGCCCTTGACGCTAATGCTTGTTTATTCTCGTTTTCAATGGATTTATAAGCTGAAACCGGGACAAGTTCAAGGGAGCGGATATGGAGCAATGTTTTGTCGGTTGCAGGAACTGTCGATTTTAAGCCTACCTCCTGTTCTCCTTTCGCCAACATTATTTCTGATAAAACTTTAATCCGCTGAAAGTTTTTGGCGTCTTTGCCCCAAAGCCCGGATGTTGGATTGAGCATAAACTTAGTAGAGTTAATGCCGGAGGTGAAAACCATCTCACTGTTTATAACTTCCTTTGGAATATCGGCAATCAGAAAAAGATCGTATTTCTCAGCTTTAGTTGTGCTTACAGACCAGCCTATTTCGCCATTCCCATTCCATTTAATATAATCGCCTCCTTTCTTTATCAAATTACCTGCTAAATGCGTTGCTTTTGCAGAATAGAGAAACGTGCTTTGTGTTGATTTTAATTTAATGACGCCCGGAAGTTCTTTTTTTTCTGTCAATAAAAAGTTTGCGGAATCTTTTTTATCGCTGAATTCAAGCTACAAATGCAACTTTTGGGTTAAACAATAATTTTTCCATTACAAATATAGGAGATTCAAATCCAAAACGTTTTCTTGGTCTGTTATTTAAGATGTTTTCAATTTCAGTAACTCTCTGATCACTAA
>CAIVGL010000047.1 GCA_903905505.1 uncultured Bacteroidia bacterium
AATCACCATACTCTTCACCTCACTTTTACTTTTGGGAAGTGCGGTATTTGCTGAAATAAAAGGGGAAAAGCCCTTCCAAGTTAAGGTTACCTTAGACGGAATAAAAGACTCTACGATTTACTTAGCCAATTACTACGGTTCCAAAATATTAAAGGTCGATTCAATTAGGCTGGACCATCAAGGTGGCGGAGTGTTCACAAAATCGACTAAGCGACCCGAAGGTATCTATGTGATCTATATGAATAAGGATAATTACTTCGATTTTCTTATCGGATCTGATCAAACATTCTCGATTACCACCTCATTTACTTCGCAAGCCAAGCGAAATTTCTCAGGAGCAGTAGAATCGGAGGCTTTTCAAAGCTACCAGGAGTTTCTCTCCATCCAACGCGCCAAGCAAATACGGTTGCAGAAAGAGGCCGAAGCGCATAAGAACAACAAAGACTCCATGATAGTGATTACTGAAGACCTAACAAAACTAAACCACGAAATGGAGTCGTATTGGGATCAGAAATCAAAAGCCTATTCAGGGACATTTTATTCCGATTTCATTCGGTCTATGATTTTCCCAACTCCACCCGAGACTTCAACTGCCGATAAGAGCAGGTCTGCAGATTCTCTAAGATGGGTGATGAGGTATAATTTCATGAAGGACCATTACTGGGATAACTTTAATTTTTCGCAAAATGCCCTAATACGAACTCCACTTATAGATAGCAGACTGGATAACTATTTCAAGAACACCTTATTGCAAATACCCGACTCATTTTTAAAGCCCACGGTAAATCTAATTGAGAAATCAAAAGCGAATGATGAGATGTACCATTACATTGCGCTGAATCGATTAAATGCCTCATTAACCTCAGAGGTAATGGGGATGGACAAAGTTTTCGTTGAGTTAGCAGAACGCTATTTTTTAAAATCGAATAGTTCATGGCTTGACACTGCCGCCATAAAAAAAATCAAGGAGAAAGTTCGATCTACCAAACCTAATTTAATAGGCAATCTTGCTCCAGAAATAAAGCTTCCTGATTCAGAAGGAAATTACTATAGCCTTAGACAACTCAATGCAAAATATACGCTTTTGGTGTTTTGGGAACCCAATTGCAGTCATTGCAAAAAAGTTATTCCACAGCTGAACAAAGACCTATATCTTCCACTTAAAGATAAAGGCATTGAAGTCTTTGCTGTTTGCAGTCAGAATAAAAAAGAGGAATGGATGAAGTTTGTGCTCGAAAATAAACTTAATGACTGGACCAACGTCTGGGATCCGGCGCTAACCTCTAATTTCAGAATCAATTACGACGTCTACAGCACGCCGGTGATCTACATCCTAGATTCAACCAAACACATCATTGCAAAAAGACTTGATGTCGAATCAAGCATTAAATTCCTCAACCATTTACTGGAGAAAAAATAAATCAACGCAATATTTTGGCAGATAAAAAAAGAGGATTGAATGAAGTTTACAGCTCCATTCAATCCTCTTCTGCATATCACTCCTTACCTATTTCGCTGGAGCGTGCTTCCCAGTCTCGCGACCTTCCCAGCCTGTGCTGCCTTTGTCGATATAAAGCTCATGCACCGATTTTGAAACCCGTTCATCAACTTCTTCTACCAATTGCAATCGAAGTGGGTTTGTAAGCTTTTTCTGCAATTCAATTACAGGCAACCAAGGTTTGTCCCCTTTAGCAGTTTCGTAAATCAAATAAGCCCATTTTTCAGAGAAGATATTACCTTTCATGGCTGGAATCATCTGTTGCATATTCGATGACAAGAAACTCAAAGAGAGTGCACGTGCCCAATAGATCCAAGGGCCGCCTGTGATGTAAAAGTATGGATTAAGCAACCGTGGTGCAGATTCCAATCCAGCATTTGAATAGCTCAATTGAATACCGGCAAAACCAACGCCACTCTTTTCATTGTAAAATGTAATCCATGGAACGTCGGCTTCCATTTTAAGATCGGTAAGATCAGGCATATCACGGATATCGTAATTGATAATTGAGTCGCGAATGACATCATACCAAGCAGCATGAGAAATCAATTCACGTTTGATCACGATCTCTGCATTTCGAAGGGCGATACAATTAACGGTCTGATTGATTCGCAATACCGACGAACTAATAAAATAGGGTTTACCCGGAAAGAACTCATAACGCACCGATGCATCTACCTGAGGGATATCACGTAGATTGCCCCACTCTTCGCTTGTTGCAAATACAGGACCGGAGATCGACTTAACATTTTGTGGTGGTTTCCAGTCTGACGTATGGGTCCATGGAGCTGGTGGAGCATAAATTTCGGGGTTCCAATGAATCGCCCCATTGGTCTCTTTTCGGTGGAAGAGTGGAAAATCTGGACGTTTCTTTAATGATATCTGATCTAAATGACCCGAATTTGGATGTAAAGTAGCTGAAATTTGATCATTATCAATCTGCAAACCAGGCGCCTCACCTTGCACACGCAGATCGGAGAGATAAGTCTTAGCCATTGCATTTTCATTGTTGTAGTAGATCAGAAAAACTCGACTAGACTTCGCAGGAACATCCGCTAAAAAGCTTACTCGAGCGGTGACAGTCGGCAGCCAAATTGGGATTTGACGAGTAGGCTTTCCATCTTTGTCAGGTGACATATCATCTTTGGTTAAAAACTCCTGAATGTCATACACCTGACTTGCGACTTCAGTTTGAAGGTGCGTAATTGGATCAACGGCGACCACTCGAATCTCACGTTTTAAATCTTTGATCTCATCGGGATAAAAAGGTAATAAAACATCCACCGATTCACCCTTACGATCAATCCCAGCCGTCTCACTAAGAACAACCGACTTGAATTTTTTCCAAGCAGAATCATAACCCGTAATTACATTTGGCGCCACAATAGTCTGAGCAGCAGTCAGAATCAAGTCAGAATCAGTAACCAAAGGCCCCTTCTTCATCCGAACAGTCACCTTCACATCATATTTAACCCCTGGATCCCATTTAACCCATCCAATTACATACGGTTGATTGTATATTGAATTATCTTGTGCCATGCCGGCACCCGATGGAGGACGATGCGTAAGTACAGGCTTATTTAAATCCTCTTTATCTGTCGACTTATGTAAGTTGGTAAACCGCAACGTTTTGCCATTTACGGCAACTTCCACTTCCATAATAGAGGGGTAAGGCAACTCTAAGTCAGCTTTAAGAAAATAAAATGGAATAGCAGGACAGGGATAGCCCAACTCTAACTTGCTAATCTTAAGCTCTGGCTTAGGAGCACTGTAACCATTTAAAGCGAACAAACTCAATAAGACCAAGCTAAGACTGGCCAAATAGTTAGTGATCTTCATGTGTAAATAAATTATAGTTTAATTAATTAGATGACTCAATAATAAAAACTTCAATTAACCCTAAATCTTAATGAATCAGGGTTAATCTTACTCGATAAAATTAACAAAAAATTCCTTTTGACACCCAAACTGGTTTCGGCTTGGATCGTTAACTATCAACTATCAGAGTTTTACATCTCTAAACTTATAGAGTGTAAGTAAAAAAATGAAATTCATATGGCTAACATTGATTTGACGGGAGCGAATTATTCCTATTTTTGCAAGGAAATTAAACCACGAGAAGTAAGCCAATCGAATAAGATAGCTAACTCATTGTATTTTAAATTATTAACAAACGAGCAAACAAGATGAAAGTATTCAAATTTGGAGGAACATCAGTTGGGACTGTGGAGACTATGCGCACAGTTATGGAGCTTATAGCTGATGGGGAACAAAAATTGATTGTTTTGTCTGCAATGTCTGGCACAACAAACAACCTTGTTGAGATCTCAGATTATCTTGCAAAAAAGAACAAAGAATCGGCGCTTAGTGTCATTAGCGCAATGGAGAAAAAATATTATTCTGTCGTATTTGATCTTTATCAGACGAACGAGAAAAAAGAAAGTGGCAAAAAAGTGCTTGAAGAGCGCTTTGAAGTCATCAAGTCATATACTTCTGGAGTTTTTCCAGAACATGGTGCTCGTGCACTTTTGGCCCAAGGTGAATTAATGTCAACAGCATTGTTCACCCTATTAATGCAAGAAAATGGCCACAAAGCCACCCTACTTCCTGCACTTGATTTCATGAAGATCGATAAGGACAAGATGCCTGACAGTGCATTTATCAAAGAAAAACTCAATGCGATCTTAAAAAGTCAGCCAAAAGCTGATTATTACATTACACAAGGATTTATCTGCCGCAATCAAGAAGGCGAAATAGATAATCTTCAACGTGGTGGATCTGACTATACTGCCACCCTCGTTGGAGCAGCAATAAACAGCGAAGAAGTACAGATCTGGACTGACATTGATGGGTTCCACAATAACGATCCACGATTTGTTGAAAACACCAAAAAAGTGGACACCCTATCTTTTGACGAAGCATCTGAATTAGCCTATTTTGGTGCAAAGATTCTGCATCCTCAAACAGTCCTTCCCGCCATGATGAATGGTATTCCTGTCAGACTTAAGAACACCATGAAAACAACTGATCCGGGAACATTAATAACAGCCGACAGCAAGACCAAAGGGATCAAAGCGGTGGCGGCTAAAGATGGCATTACAGCCATTAAGATCAGGTCAGGCCGAATGCTTAATGCGTATGGATTTATCAAAAACATCTTTGAAATATTCGAGTTTTTCAAGACCTCTATAGATATGATCACCACCTCTGAAGTTGCAGTATCTGTAACTATTGACGACGACAAACACCTTGACGAGATCGTTGCAGAGCTTAAAGAATATGGAAAAGTTGAAGTCGATAGAAATCAAACGATCGTCTGTATTGTTGGAAATATGATTGCAGAGGAGAAAGGGTTTGCAGCTAAAGTGTTTAACTCTCTCGATAATATCCCAATCCGCATGATCTCCTATGGCGGAAGTAGGCACAATATCTCTGTGTTAGTGAACACGAACGACAAAAAAATAACTCTTCAGGCCCTGAGCGCAAAACTATTAAACGCTTAACACGGGTTTAGATCGCTTTTTGCAAGGCTTTTAAGTCAGGAACAACAGGAGCTCCAGATTTCACCAATCTAGCATGCGACTGATGCCCATGAGCCGTTAGAATGCAACTGCAGCCTAATAATTTTGCCACTTCATAATCGTGAATAGTATCTCCTATAAGTAAGGTCTTGGAGGGATTCAGCTTGTATTTCTGAACTAAAAGCTGACCATTCTCAAATTTAGAGGTTGCTAAGTGATGATTTAATCCAGAGGCAGCTTCGAAAAACTGGGTAAGGTCATGGTCTGAAAGCATCTTATCTAACTGATTCTGCTCCATGGCTGACAATACAAATTGACGGCATCCTAAGGATTGGAAATAAGTCAAGATAGCTGATGCATCCTGGTGTAGAGAGCTCTGTTCGGCAGCTTGATTGTAGTGTTTGATGTAATGAGCTGCGGGAATTTCAAAGGGTTCGCGATCAAAATTAAAACCCAATTGAGCATAATAATCTTGAACGGGGAAGGTAAAAATATCGAGATAACGATCTTTGGATATTTGTTCTAGATCCCGAAAGGCTAAAACAGTATTAATGGTCTCTATAGAGATCTGAACATCATCGAGTAATGTTCCATTCCAATCCCAGATTATAGAGTCATAATTCACGGTTAATCGTGAAGTGAGCAGTTTTCTAAACTTGTTACTGGGGTAGCATACATCTTCAACCACAAGCTCATCGCCTCTTCACGGTCTTCATCAACTAGTTTTAATCGCTGATGTGTCAACTCAATAAATAAGCGCTTTTCCTCTTGTGTATATTTTTCAATGTACTTACTACAATTGAAATGCAAATCGTATGCAATGTAGTTATTGGGATAGAGTCTGTAATTCTGATAAATCTGTTTATCAATATATTCGGCTAATCTCTTAAGCTCATCGTTAATATTTCCATTCTGATTCAGAGCGGTAATTGAATCAAGTCCGATAGGGGCACTAAATTGGATATGTACGCGACCTTTATGATTTTTAAGACCACTGACCATGCTAAGCAGGTCGTCCTTTTCTGTTTTCTGAAAACAGGAGTCAGCTTGTCGCTTCAGTAGCTCAGCCACTTTTTCATTTCCGCAAGGCTCTATCTCATATGAAATAGCCATTGGAACAATAGCAAGATCATTAAACCCTTCAGCAAAACTCCCTTTGTTAGACATATTCAACATCTTTAAAAGAGCTGGAGAGGTTTGATCTAGACCATCTTTTGAACGACCTTCACGTTGAGCTATCCAGATCGAATTCCCATTATTTTTAATGGCCTGACGCATATATTCAGAAAGCAAATTAGAAGATTCAAGCATTTGCCGAACTGGAATATTTCGCTTTACAATAAAAGACCTATTAACCCGAGAAACATCTTCAATCCAGGGATAAACGAGAAGATTACTACCAATAGCAATTTCGGTTGGTTTGAAGCCATTGCGGTAAATCTCAACATTCAAAAATGCTGAATCTAGGATAATATCGCGGTGATTTGAAACAAACAAATAGCTCTGCTCTGAATTCAATAATTCTAGTCCGCCAATGGTAAGCTCAGTGACACTAGATTGAATTATTCGCTCTAAAAATGGAACAGAAAAATTCAATTGAAAAGCCTCAACTGTTTTAGTGGCTGCTAAAGCGGCTTTTACTTCATTGATCTTCGACTCTTCACCAAAAAGATTTTGGAGTACTCTAGCAAATACAGGATCCACTAATAACCTATTCATGACCTCAGGCACTTCCGCATCACGGTAGGGTCTGATCTCATCAAAATCGTTAGAATCCTGCATAAAATTAAAGTTATATTGAAGTATAGTAGTTAAAAACAAAGTTACAAAAATAGCTATACAGATGAATAAATGTTAAAAAAAGTAGGATTTGATCAAAATAAACCGCTAACTTATTGATTTAAAGAACCTAAAAAAAGGCTTTTATTTCACAGATAGATTAAAACCGCCATGCGAATAATCCCCTCAACTCAACTCTTTTATCCCCAGGAGTAACATCATAGCCAGAACCCCATGATTCAGCACCTGTATGAATGGTTAAACCCGACTTTAGGTAAAGTGTTGTATGTGAACTGGATGACCATTTGAGTGTTAAATAAGTGCGTTGACCGATTCCATGAAATTCAGGAATAGAGAAACTATACAACAGATCATTCTCATAGGCATAAACACGTGAATTGTAACCATCTGTATTAAACCAGCAGTACCGAATCCAACAGGTCAAATTCTTAGCCGGTGCAATAACGACATCCTGAAAGGCCAACCACCCTTGCTCTGCAACCTGATTAAAACGAGTTGAGACATATTCGCACCGACTGCGAAGGGTTAACCAACGGCTGACAAGAAAGTCGCCCTGCAAACGCCATTTGGTGGTTCGCTCATCTAAATCAATACTTGCAGCCTTAGATGAAGGTGTCTTTTGAGGCTTCGATTCAAATTTACCCTTTAAATAGAGGGTGACTTTTTTAGTAATCGAATAACTGAGCTGACCCATCATATCCTGTCCGCTCGAAGGGGCTACCGTGCTATAGGTCACCCAAGGAAAGTGAAAAAGATCGAAATACCAAAATATTCTCAGCTTTGAAAACGGACTTGCCAATAGTCCAAAATACATCCCAGTCTCATTATGATTACCAGAGCTTTCTGATAATGAACTGCCATAAAACGCCTGAAAACCAGGGTCGAAATGACGATAATAGGCCGATAAACTAACCTTTGGTGTACTGTGCCAAACCACGCCCTGAACAACCCCCAGATTGCCATTTTTCGACCTCCCTACCTCACCAAAACATTGCATTCGCTTAAGTGCCCACTGATAATCGATCCCTAGATTGGAATTATCCTGTCCTGAAAAACTTTTCGCTTTATACGTAGACGACCCCGTTATCATAGGCAGATTAAAATGCTCAAAGACAAGTAATCCTCCAATTTTAAATCGAGTCAATTTCAATTCGCCATATGCCCCCAAAAGCTGCTCGTTCAAGCTTCGTTCATCATCTATCTCAGATAAAGTACGATGATAACCAGAAGTCTGCAATGAGGTAAAATTACGACCAACGGAATCAGTCGTGGTATTAGCATCACGGTACTTATTGGAATAAAATAGAACTAATTTATAAGCTCCTCTTCCCATTTCGGCAGACACACCTCGAAAGAAACGATTTTCATCGGAAGAGGTATAAGGTCTAAGTGTTTGTCCAAACTTAAGAATTCCCATCGTATTAGCAGATTTACCTAATCCTCCTCCCCCTCCAAAACTCAAACCCTGTCCTACCTGAAACAAGTAATCACCCACAGTTACTTGTCTAAAAAGGCCATCACCTCGATACGATAGATACCCCGAATAGTAGTCGAATCCATACGTATTGCTGTGCGAAAAGAAATGTTCACCAGCATCATTGTCAACTAAAATACCTAATTCTAATTTGCGATTAACTTCCAAATGGTAGCGATTATATAGTGATATCGGAATACCTGAATAAACTGCCCCTTTATTTAGTGCAGATGAGTGATATCCTTTAGCTTGTGGAAAAGAACTTTTTACGCGAGAAATAAAATTGTTCCGTAAATAGTTTCGGGCCATTACCAATGAATCCGTGGGCAATTCGAAGGTAGTCATTGGCCCTAAAATTATAAGATCATCTGATGTAACCCCATCAATAGCCATTAACTCATATACGGTTGAGAAGAAACCAAACTCCTTTCGATACTTCAAAATCTGTTGTATTTGACTAAAATTAAACCGATTTAACTTCACCAATTCCGACTCATTTGCCAAATTGATGTTGATCGGATATTCTCGATTAAAGGTCAGATCTTCAAGGATTACCGAATTATCAACATCTCCCTCATCTGAACTTATCATCGACTCGACAGCTTGTTCTAATTCAAATTCAGGTTGCTCTTCTATCCCTTGTGAATACGAAAGTTTTGGGAAGCCAATCAGCAATAGCAGAAGTATTAAATAGTAGCCCTTCATGCGACTGAGGATATCCTTAAAAAAAGGGATAAAAAACGAACCCGATTCTTACGATTAAAAAATAAACTAGCAATGGGAATACTTCGAAGTGAAAGACAATGAAAAGCTGAAGACCTAGGTGGAAGACCGGTAAAACCTTTTAAATAGTAATGAGGTAAGGAAGTTCGAAAAACAAAACAACAAACAACTTGCAGCATAATACGAGCAGCAAGCAGAACGAAATCCAGAACCTCTTAAAAACGGAGCAGAAAAAAAGAGGAGGTTATCGTCTGATCACCTCCTCTAATATACAGAAATTAAAACAAAAATTAGGGTCTAATTTGTTTTGTATGGGAATTTAATTTTCGATAATTCGGCGTTTGCTTCAACGATCTTAACTTTAAGATTCTCCTTGAAGGCAATCAGTTTGGTCATTAGCTGAGGATCTCCTGAAGCAATAATTTGGGCAGCAAGAATGGCCGCATTTCCCGACCCATTAATCGCTACTGTTGCCACTGGAATACCTGGAGGCATCTGAACAATAGCCAGAAGTGAATCCAAACCATCAAGACTTGCATTAATTGGTACACCGATAACTGGGATGGGGGTCATGGCTGCAATGACGCCTGGCAAGTGTGCGGCCATTCCAGCGGCAGCTATAATAACTTTTATTCCACGAGCATGAGCACCTTTGGCAAATTGTTCTACCACATCAGGAGTCCGATGTGCAGACAAGGCATTCATCTCAAACGGGATCTCAAAATCATTCAGAATACGAGCGGCAGCCTCCATAACAGGAAGATCAGAAGTACTCCCCATGATAATGCTTACTTTGGGTTCCATGAGTATAAAATTAGAATTGAACTTGATTTAAATTTGTCTTACAAAATTAGAATTTTTTAAACAATCAAGGCGAATTATCACTTCTTGAGCGATTATTTTTAGAACTAGCAAAAAGAAATCCTATCTTTGTTGTTCTTAACCATGTCAACCTAGGCCAAATTTAATACCAAATTACTATCATCAAGTATTTTACCCTATTTTCTTAATCATTAGAGACATGAAACGCATTAAGCTCTGGGATAAAGAATTCGAGATCTCATTACCCTATTCCGAAATCCACAAGACCATTCAAGAGATGGCTTGTACGATGAAAAAAGATCTTGAAGGCAAAGAAGTATTATTTATTTGCATTCTCAATGGTGCATTTATGTTTGCCTCGGAATTGATGAAAGAGATGGAATTAACCGATGCTGAGATCTCATTTCTTAAATTAACATCTTATGTAGGGTCTGAATCATCAGGGGTTATCAAAGAGTTAATCGGGTTGAATGAAGAGGTTGCAGGAAGAACAGTAGTCATTCTAGAAGACATTGTAGATACTGGACACACGATTCATGAAGTTATCAAACAATTTAAACATAAAGGGGCAAAAGAGGTTAAAATTGCAACCTTGCTCTATAAGCCAGATGCCTTAAAAGTAGAGATAAAGCTCGACTATGTCGGACTTGAAATTCCAAGTGATTTTATTGTTGGCTTTGGCTTAGACTACAACCGAAGAGGACGCAACTTTAAAGACATTTACACCTTAGTCAAAGAATAATTTAAGAATTTAAATTAATAAAATGCTCAATTTAGTACTGTTTGGACCTCCAGGGGCCGGTAAAGGCACTCAAGCGAAACTTTTGGCTCAAACATTTAATTTAGAACACGTATCAACTGGAGAATTGCTCCGTAAAGAAATTGCCGCCAACACAGAGATTGGCATTATTGCAGCGCAACTTATCGACAAAGGGGAATTTGCTCCAGACTACATTGTTATTGAAATGATTAAGGAGCGGTTAAATAGCGCCAGATCAACCGTTGGATTTATCTTTGACGGATTTCCCAGAAATGTGAATCAAGCAAAAAAACTAGACGAATTATTAACCGAAAATAAGTCTAAAGTTTCTGTTATGCTTGGCTTAGTCGTTGAGAAAAACCAACTTGTTGAAAGACTTCTCAAAAGAGGACTAGAATCAGGAAGATGTGATGATATGACAGCTGAAACGATTGAACATCGAATAGATATTTATGATCATGTGACGGCTCCAATTATCAACTACTATGAAGAGCAAGGTAAATATCACCCAATTTCTGGAATGGGAACCATTAAAGAGATTGGTGAGGACTTAATTGCCATGGTAAAAAAAATAACATAAGAAATTGGGCCCCCAACCTGTTTAAAAATACCCTATCGAGTTATATCCAATGTGGCAAGAAGAGGTATAGCTTATCCCAAATTAGTAGATATTCAGATAAAGAGCCTACCTTTGTCCTTTAATAAGAATAAAAAAAATGGATTCGAATTTTGTCGACTACGTAAAGATCATGTGCCGATCGGGTCATGGAGGACCTGGCTCGAGACACTTTAGACGAGAGAAACACTCGCCAAAGGGTGGCCCAGACGGAGGCGATGGCGGTCGTGGTGGTCATATCATCTTGCGAGGAAACAAGCAAATGTGGACCCTCTTACACCTGAAGTATAGAAAGCATATCCTAGCTGAATACGGAGGTTCTGGAGGAAAATCACGCAGTAGTGGTAAAGATGGAGAAGACATATACCTTGAAGTACCAATTGGCACAATTGCAAAAGACGCGGAGACTGGTGAAGTTCTATTTGAAATTAATGCCGATGGAGAGACGGCTATACTTGCCAAAGGTGGTCGTGGAGGGTTAGGAAACGTCCATTTTAAATCACCTACCATGCAAACTCCACGCTTTGCACAGCCCGGAGAGGACTTTGAAGAAGGGTGGAAAATACTAGAGCTAAAAGTCCTTGCTGATGTCGGATTAGTAGGGTTTCCAAATGCAGGAAAATCAACGCTATTATCTAAAGTTTCGGCAGCTAAACCAGAAATTGCCGACTATCCATTTACAACCCTTGTTCCAAATCTTGGAATTGTTGCATACCGTGATAATCAATCATTTATCATGGCAGATATCCCAGGAATCATTGAGGGAGCACATGAAGGCAAAGGGTTAGGACTTCGATTTCTGAGGCATATCGAACGAAACTCGATCTTGCTATTTCTGATTCCTGCAGATAGTAAAGATCACTACAACGAATATCAAATCCTTCTAAACGAGTTAAAACAATTCAATCCTGACTTGCTAGACAAACAACGATTAGTTGCGATATCAAAAAGCGACTTATTGGATCAAGATCTAATGAAGGATATTACCATAGAGATGAAAGAGATACCACATTTCTTCTTCTCTTCTATAACAGAACGCGGAATTACGGAATTAAAAGACTTAATTTGGAAGTCATTAACGATCTAAATTCGATTCGCTTATGGAAATACTTAATCTGCTCAAGGGCTGGGACAAAGATCTTTTCCTACTTCTAAATGGCTTACATAGTCCTTTAATGGACTATTCCATGACACTTTTCACACTGACCTCTACCTGGTTAATATTCTATGGGGTTATTCTGGTCTCAATTATCCTTAAATACGATAAGAAATCACTCTTTGTTATCGTGGCACTAATCTTATTAGTTCTTTGCTCAGATCAATTGGCTGGGCTCCTTAAGCATACCACTGAGCGTTTACGGCCATCAAATGATCCATCTTTAAAAGGATTAGCTCACGTGTTCTATAGCGGTGGCGGATTGTATGGATTTGTCTCAGCACATGCAGCAAACACATTTGCCTTTGCAACCTTTACCGCCTTATTATTCAGCAATCTAAGATTCACTGTATTTATCTTTCCGTGGGCATTGCTAATCGCCTACAGTAGAATCTATCTAGGAGTGCATTACCCAGGTGATATCTTAGGCGGAGCAATTCTTGGCGTTGGGATTGGAATCTTGGTATTTAAACTGATGCTGCTTAGTGAGCATAAGCTCAGTCGGATCAATCTTTTTATCCGAAATCCGATGAACAACAAAGAGGCGAACCGCATTCTTACAACTGGCTTTTTTACGGTGATTGCAGCTATAGGTATCGTTCAAATACTGCTTCAAAATAATCTAATCAACATTAAATAGCAGTTCAGATAAGGTTTATACTCAAAAAACCTTTGTCGTGAGCCTTCGAGCCTAACGGAGAATCTTCTTTTCAGGTTTAGCCACATGCTTATCCTCCGCCGGTCCGCGCTTATAGATAACCAAGCCATTCAAGAAGTTACGTAACAACTGATCTCCACAGAGTTTATAGTTGGGATGATCATCCGCTCTAAAGATTGCCCCTAGCTCACTCTCTGTAATATTAAAATCGACAAGCTTTAAAATATCGATGATATCGGTATTTTTTAGACTTAGCGCCACTCGTAGCTTTTTTAAAATATCGTTATTGGTCATACATCACAGATTTAAAGATAAAATAGAGATCTCTTGGAAATTGGCTCGTCAATACCCTTCCCTATCGCACAAAGGTACGAAAAGCCATAAAAAAAGCCACCTTAAATTCAAGGTGGCTTTTAACTTTGTTAGTATACGAACAAACTACTTTGTGAAAAGCAATTCGCGATATTTTGGCAATGGCCATAACTCATTGTCCACAACCTCTTCTAGTTTATCGATATGATAACGAATAGAACTTAAGAATGGAGCAACGGTAGCCTCATAAGCATGAGCCTTTTCCTGACCTTCCTCGATTAGATTAGCCTTTTTCCTTGCATCTGTCATCTCAGTTACTTGACCCTTAATTGCAGTAATATGACCAGAAATCTTACGAATTAGATCAAGTCTAGCGCCAGCTAATTGTTTGTATTCAGCATCAGAGAAAATCTCTTTTAATCCCTTCACGTTCTCAATCAATGAGGTTTGATATTCAATGGCAATTGGAACAATATGATTACTTGCTAAATCTCCAAGAACACGTGATTCGATCTGGATCTTCTTCATGTATTTCTCAAATTCAACCTCAACACGAGCTTCGATTTCACCGTGAGTATAGATCCCTAAATCTTCAAATACTTTAAGTGATTTCTTAGTTAAATAAGCCTCAAGTGCTTTTGGCACACTCTTGATATTCGTTAGACCGCGACGTTCAGCTTCCTCTGCCCACTCTTGGCTATACCCATTTCCATCAAAACGAACAGCCTTACAAGCGGTAATGTATTTTTTAAGCACTTGGAAGATCGCTTCATCTTTCTTGATATCTTTTTCAATCAAGGCATCAACTTCAGCTTTAAACTGAACAAGCTGATGAGCCACAACTGAGTTTAAGGCAATCATTGCAGATGCACAGTTTGCTGAAGAACCCACTGCACGGAACTCAAATCTGTTTCCCGTAAATGCAAACGGTGAAGTACGGTTACGATCGGTGTTATCTAAAAGAATTTCAGGAATACGACCGATATTTAATTTCAACGATGTTTTCTCATCTGGAGTCATCTTGCGATCATTCACGTTGTCTTCTAGAAGATCAAGCATACGATTCACTTCAGTCCCTAAGAACGAAGAGATAATTGCAGGAGGAGCCTCATTCGCACCAAGACGGTGAGAGTTACTCGCAGAAACAATTGATGCACGTAATAAATCTTGATTGTCGTAAACCGCTTTGATGGTATTCACAACATAAGTCAAGAATTGTAGGTTTGATTTTGGATTCTTTCCAGGAGAGAAAAGATTAACACCCGTATTCGTTGACAATGACCAGTTGTTGTGCTTTCCTGAACCATTCACACCGGCGAAAGGTTTCTCATGTAATAACACACAGAAACCATGACGACGAGCGATCTTGTTCATTAAGTCCATGATCAACTGATTATGATCATTTGCAAGGTTAGCCTCTTCAAAGATCGGAGCAAGCTCGAACTGATTTGGAGCAACTTCGTTATGACGAGTCTTGCAAGGAATACCTAACTTGTAGGCTTCATTCTCAAGATCTTCCATAAACATAGAAACTCTTTCTGGAATAGATCCAAAATAATGATCTTCTAACTGCTGATCCTTTGCTGAAGAGTGACCCATCAAGGTACGACCAGTTAGCATAAGGTCAGGACGCGCATAATACAATGCTTCGTCAATCAAGAAATATTCTTGTTCCCAGCCAAGGTTCGCACTTACCTGAGTAACGTTTTTATCAAAATACTGACAAATATCAACAGCAGCCTTATCTACAGCACTTAATGCTTTTAATAGAGGAGCTTTATAATCGAGTGCTTCACCAGTATAAGCGATAAATACCGTTGGGATAGAAAGTGTAGAACCAACAATAAAGGCAGGAGAGGAAACATCCCAAGCCGTATAACCACGAGCTTCGAATGTGTTACGCAATCCACCATTTGGGAAAGAAGAGGCATCAGGCTCTTGTTGTGCAAGTAGTTTTCCAGAGAAGTTTTCTACTACACCACCTAATTCAGAATGATCAATAAATGCATCATGTTTCTCAGCTGTACCATCAGTCAAAGGATGGAACCAGTGCGTATAATGAGTTGCCCCATTCTCCATAGCCCATGCTTTCATCCCAATAGCCACTTGATCTGCAATCTTACGATCAATTGTTGTGCCGTTGTCAATAGCGTCGACAATGCCTTTAAAGGCCTCTTTCGACAAATATTTTTTCATTTTAGGCCTGTCGAAAACCAACATACCATAATAATCAGATATGAGGTTCTCTTCCCTTTTCACCGCAACCGGCTTTCTGGAACTAAGAGTCTCAAGCGCTTTAAATCTTAATGATGCCATAATGATTGATATTTAACGTTTAAATTACTTCTCTGAAATTTTCAGCTAAATTACACTTTTACTTGAAATGCCCCATTTTTTTGACATGATTTTTTAAAAATTCATGTTATTTTAACATTAAGAGATCGAATAACCGAAAAAAGAAGCACAAATACACGTTTTTAAAAATTGAATCTGGTTTTTAAAAATCACGTTTACGACAAGAAATGGTGATAAAACCGAATAGTTGTCCGAATCCCATTGAAAAAATTCTCCAATGGGAAATTCTCATTGGGCGAATGAATAGCATCCGATTCTAAGCCAAAGCCCATTAGGATTGTTTTTGCTCCAAGGATCTCTTCAAAAGCTGAAATAATTGGGATGCTCCCACCGCTTCGAACAGGTACAGGCCGAATACCATATACATCAGTATAAGCTGCCTCTGCTGCACGATAAGCGGGCAAGTCTATTGGACACACATATCCTGGTCCGCCATGCAAATAAGTGATCTTAACCGAAACAGAATCTGGAGCAATTGACTTAAAATAAGCACTCAGCAAATCTGAAATTTCGTGATGATCTTGTCCGGGCACTAACCGGGCACTAATCTTAGCATACGCCTTCGAAGGTAAAACCGTTTTAGCTCCTTCGCCAGCATATCCACCCCAGATACCGCAAACATCGAAAGCGGGACGAATTCCCACTCGCTCCATCGTTGAGAAGCCTTTCTCACCTTGAACCTGCTTCACACCTATAGATTCACGATAAGAGGGCTCATCAAATGGTGCCTCAGCTAACATGGCACGCTCGGCTGGACTAACCTCCTGCACCTTATCATAGAAACCTGGAATAGTAATGTGATGATTTTCGTCTGTCACTTGAGCAATCATTTTGCATAGCTCACTTAATGGATTGGCTACTGCACCACCAAATAGACCCGAGTGAAGATCCCGATTCGGACCGGTAACTTCAACCTGCAAATAGGCTAATCCACGCAACCCAACCGTGACTGAAGGGATATCTCGAGCAATAATCCCTGTATCCGAAACTAAAATGATATCCGTTTTTAACAACTCTTGATGAGCCAAACAAAAGGGAGCCAGATTAGGTGAACCGACCTCCTCCTCCCCTTCAATAAGGAATTTCACGTTACACTTTAACGTGTTTGTCTTGACTAAATACTCAAAAGCTTTAGCTTGAATAAAAGATTGTCCTTTATCATCGTCAGCACCTCTGGCCCAAATCTTGCCATCACGAATAACAGGCTCAAACGGATTACTATCCCAAAGCTCAATTGGATCAACTGGCATAACATCCATATGGGCATAGACCAACACCGTGGGCAATAGGGGGTCTATAATCTTTTCCGCAAATACAACTGGATTTCCAGGGGTTTGAAAAATCTCGGCACGATCAACACCTGCCTCGGTTAAAATCTTAACCCAATAAGCAGCCGCTCTATCCATCTCTGGACGATTCTCTTTAAGCGAACTTATCGAAGGAATACGAATTAATGCAAATAGCTCTTCTAAAAACCGATCTTGATGATCAGCAATATATTGATTTATCTTTTCCATAGGATTCAAAATTATTTTGGTCCAATATAACCATTCCTTTTGAATCGGAAAAGCTGAAACATCAATAAATACAATCTGTCAATTTAAATTCATTGAATCACAAACCTAAAATAGTACCACCTTTTCGAAAATCGCGAGCCAAACTCTGAACGGTATTCTGACCTATCAATTTGCTAATCGCTGCGCGAATTGGGGCAAATTGCTCATGTAGTGGACAGGGATTCTCATCACCACACTCTTTTAATCCAAAACCACAACCGGCATACGTTTTGTCACCTTCAATAGCCTGAACAACGGTCTTCAAGGGAAGATCTGGCTTGGTGGTATCAAAATAAAACCCTCCCCCTTTCCCTTTGGTCGACATCAAAAACCCCATTTTAACTAAACGTTGCAGAATTTTGCCGGTATAAAATAGCGGTGCCTCAATCTCCCTAGCTACCTCAACGATACCTGGCTTATGGCCCAGCATCTGCTGAAACTGAACATATACAAGCCCGCGCAAGGCATATTCGGTCTCTTTATTAAACATGTTGCCCCCTTTTATTATTTATTACGGTTCAAAATTAATAAAAAAATCATTAAAATATTAAAAGACCTTTTGGTATTTTAATAAATATAATTAATATTGCATCGTAATTAATTCAACAAACCATGGAAACAGATAATCTTACCTCATTAACCATTGGAGAAATGGTTGCTCAAGACTTTCGTTTAGCCGAAATTTTTAAAAATAATCGCATCGACTTTTGCTGTGGCGGCAAAAAATCATTGACTGAGGTTTGTGAAGAATCGAATCTTAATCAACATTTTCTATTGCAGGAAATAAAAAAGATAATCGTTGAACCAACGAAACCTGGTCAGGACTTTCGCTCTTGGAAACTTGATTTCTTATGCGATTACATTTGCAACACACACCATCAATATGTCCTTCAGACCTTACCCCAACTGTTGACCTATACACAAAAGATAGCTGAGGTGCATGGCGATCATCATCCTGAATTAATAGAGTTGGCTGTTCTTTTTAGTAAAATAAACGAAGAGCTATCACAGCATTTAAGACAAGAAGAAGAGGTATTATTCCCAGCTATCAAACATTTTTTAAATCACAAAGACCAACCCTCTAAAGAGATTATCAATTCAGAAGTAGCACGGATGGTTGGAGAGCATGATTTTGCAGGAGGTGCAATGGATTATATCAGCAAACTCACACAACACTATAAACTTCCTGAAGATAGTTGCAACACCTATGCTGTCGCCTTTAAACTTCTTGAGCAATTTGAAGATGATCTGCATATCCACGTACATCTTGAAAACAACATCCTATATCCAGCAGCACTAAACTTAAAATAGTCAACATGAATCAGGCAACCAAAAATTTAGAAGACGACCATGTTAATATCTTACAGCTCATTGAAATCATGGGTGTGATGACCTCTAAATCTGAGCCCAATATCATTCATTTAGAAGAGGCTGTTGATTTAATAAAAAACTATGCGGATGGGATGCACCACGCTAAAGAGGAGAATTTACTATTTCCCAAATTAGGAGAACATGGGTTCTCAAGTGTTCAAGGTCCTGTAGGAATGATGCTCCAAGAGCATACGATTGGTCGCGAATACGTTCGAGGAATCACCGAAGCTCTGGGTCTTTTAAAAGGGGGTGATTTATCAGGGATCAGTTTAGCTTACCTAAATATGTTTCGGTACGGAGAGCTGCTTGAGCATCACATTTACAAAGAGAACAATATGCTTTTCCGAATGGCCGATGAAGCCTTGAGTGATCAAGAACAAGAGGCTCTTTATCTAAAATTTCAAACAATAGAAAACCAGGGAGTAAATGGTCAATCGAAAAACGATTTTATCGATCGTATTACAGCATTAAAAACTGCCTATATCCCTTCATAATTGCGCCCTTTAAAAGGCATGTAACATTCACCTAATAGTTAAACACATGAAAACAAAAAAACTTTGGATTAGCTTTATCTTGGTCATGACCATCTCCTTCTCGGTCTTGGTCTACTATGGCCGAGAGATTTACCGCAAAGCCCCTCCGATTCCAGACAAAGTGATGACAGCCGATGGCAAAGTGCTTTTCACCGGTCAGGATATCAAAGATGGTCAGAATGTCTGGCAATCAACCGGAGGACAAGAGCTTGGCACAGTCTGGGGTCATGGAGCCTACCAAGCGCCCGACTGGAGTGCCGATTGGCTTCACAAGGAAGCCACCTTTATGTTAGACAAATTAGCCATGCAAGCCGACTCACTTCCTTATGATAAAGTGAGTCATCAGAGGCAGGCTTCTTTAAAAATCAAACTTCAGGAAGATATTCGTCAAAATCGATATCAGGAGGCGACTAAAACTCTCGTGGTATCCGATATGCGAGCTGAAGCCATTGCGAGCAACACCGTGTTCTATAGCGGATTATTTACCAATAGTCCGGCCTTAGACAAACTTCGTGAAGCCTATGCAATACCTGCAAATGCCTTAAAAGATCCTGAACGGGTACGGCAATTAAATGCCTTCTTCTTCTGGATTTCGTGGGCTTGT
>CAIVGL010000048.1 GCA_903905505.1 uncultured Bacteroidia bacterium
AAGCTGATGAATCTATTTCTGGGTAATAGCTTTGTTGTAGAGGGTGTATCGTTAATCGCGAAATTAAAGTCAGTCAAGAATAAGGTTGAAATCTCGGGCATGAAAGCTGCTCACCGCAGGGACGGAGTCGCTATGGTGAATTTCCTGCATTGGCTTCATGGCTCTTTAGGAAAGGAGAAGATAACTGAACTGTCTATTGCTGAGAGACTTAAATATTTTAGAGCTCAGCAAGACCGTTTTAAGGGTGAAAGTTTCAGTTCGATTGTTGGATTTGGTCCCCATGGCGCTATTGTGCATTACAATGCAACCCAAGATACCGACGTTGAAATCTGTAAAAACGGAATTCTATTGATCGATTCAGGTGGTCATTATTGGGATGGTACAACTGATATTACCCGAACAATTGCCATTGGCAAGGTTACAGCAAAACAGAAAAAAGATTTTACTTTGGCACTAAAAGGGATGATCGGTCTTGCGAATGCCGTATTCCCAAATGGTACTAAAGGGCATTCGCTAGATATTTTAGCTAGAAAAAGTCTTTGGAAGGAGAAATTAAATTACGGTCATGGGACGGGACATGGCGTTGGACACTACTTATCGGTCCATGAAGGACCCATGTCGATCCGTACCGAAATCAATAATGAGCCCATATCTCCAGGTCAGATTTTATCCAATGAGCCTGGAATCTATCGTGAAGCAGAGTATGGGATTCGCATTGAGAATATCCAACTTTGTGTGAGTGCCGGTGAAAATCTTGGAATATCTTTCAACTCATTTGAGATCTTAACGTTTTGTCCGATTGACAGAATATTGATTAACAAGTCGTTATTGAATTCTGATGAAGTAAAATGGATTAATAGTTATCATAAAAAGGTCTATTCAGCTTTGAAATCATCCTTGAAGCCGGATGTTTCAAACTGGTTGAAATCAAAATGCACTCCATTATAATCCGAATCAAATGGTGATGATCAAACGATTCTTGCTACTACTTATCTTTTCTATTCTCCCATATTTACTTGTGGCGCAGTTTTATGTTTTGGGTGAGGATCCATCAAGTATTCATTGGAAGCAAATCAATACGGCTCAATTCCAAGTGATCTATCCGGCCGATTTTGAGTCGAAAGCTCAGCGAATGGCTTCTCTATTAAGTCGGGTTTATGCATTCGGTGAGAATACCTTGGATCACACACCCAAAAAGATCTCTGTCATCCTACATACCAATACGGTTCGTTCGAATGGGGTAGTGGCGTGGGCCCCTGCTCGAATGGAGCTTTTCACAACACCTCACCAAGAGATGTATGCTCAAGATTGGTTAGAGCAGCTTGCCATTCATGAGTATAGACATGTTGTTCAGATTGATAAAATACAATCAGAATTACCTGGTATATTTAGATTCTTGCTCGGCGAACAGGCTGCCGCCATCGTTACGGGGATGTACTTGCCATTCTGGTTTCTTGAAGGCGATGCCGTAGTAACAGAAACCGCTTTAAGTCAATCTGGCAGAGGAAGAGTACCATCCTTTGAGATGGAGATCAAGGCCAATAGTGTTGAAAAGAAGCGTTACAGTTACAACAAAGCTTATCTGGGTTCATTTAAAGATTATATTCCGAACTACTATCAACTTGGTTATCAGATGGTAGGAGAGGCAAGGCGTTTGTATGGTGCCGACACCTGGGCTAAAGTCCTGCACCATGTCTCACATGCACCACTCTCCTTGAATGCTTTTTCAAGTGGATTAAAATCGGCGACAGGTCTTAACCAGGTAAAATTATACGACACCATCTTTACAGGTTTAAAACATAAATGGGTTAATGAGGTTCAATCTATTCAGCCCACTAGTTTTCAGTACATATCTGCTTTGTCGAAAGGTTATGCTAGCTATAGATACCCTTTTCAAATTAACGACTCGAGTTATTTCGCAGTTAAATACTCTTTAGATGCACTGACGAAGTTTGTTTCGATTGATCTCCATGGTCAAGAGAAAACTCTTTTTACACCAGGTAGTTTTTTTGAAGAATCTATCACGTATGGACGAAATACCATTTATTGGGTTGAAACGAAGACCGATGTTCGCTGGAATCACCGAGAATTCTCGCAATTGCGTATGCTTGATCTTTCAACAGGCTTACTAGTCGAAAAAACATACAAAGATAAACTCTATGCACCTTGCTTATCACCTAACGGACAGTCACTTGCAGCCATAAAGATCGATCAGCAAAACGACTGCTCTATTGTATTGGTTGATCCCCAAATTGGGGAAATCAAAAGGGAGATAAAGCTTTCAAGAGAGTTATTTCTTTTCACCCCTTCTTGGGGAGACAATAATCTTGATTTGTATGCTATTGTACTGAGCAATAAAGGAAAGTCTCTTGCGAAGATTAGTACTTTGACTGGAGAGGTCACTCTTCTGATGCCGTATGCTTACAACGAACTTAAAAGACCTGTATATGCTAAGAACACGATTTATT
>CAIVGL010000049.1 GCA_903905505.1 uncultured Bacteroidia bacterium
GGTGTTTTACCTTCCGCACGTATTCTTGATTGTAAGTCGACGAAGTATTTTGTGCTTTTAGTGATGTCGTAGCTCGCAATTTTATCAAGATCATCCTCTAGAGTAAGTTGTTTAAATCCGGCTCTTAGCGATGAACTGCCAGCATTTGGAAAGTCATAAGGGACTTTCTGAGTCACATTTCCGGAAGCGACCCATTCGGCACCACGTTGAAAGGTCACGATAAAGCCAGCACACTCTAACGCTGGTCCACCAGTTGCTGATGTATGACCAAGAGTGCTATGAAAGATTCGTCCCTTGCCATATTTAATGGTCATAAGTATTGGCTCAACACGTCCTGATCCGCCTGAGTTTTTAGCAGAAAATGCAGTGGCTAAGACCTCCAGATTTTCAGCTGGTCCGCGTAATTGGTTGTAAAGTTCATCACTACCATGTATCCATCGTTTAGGTAGACCATTGATGATTGGATGGTCGATATTGCGCATCCGAATCTCGAACTCTTGGTTCTTGCCGTGTGAGCCACCTCTGCCAGCTGCCGTGTCTAGGACCATTTTGTCACCTACATAATAGAGGTAAGGTCCGCTTTTTTCGGTACGGCCTCCCCAGCCTCCTAAGCCAATCATTTTGTTATATTCTTTCCATTCTGGAAAAGAGTTATCAGCGGCATGAAAGCTTACGACGCCACCACCATTGCTGACGTATTTCTCGAAAGCTTTCTGCGTGGCTTCGGGCCAAGCTGCTCCATTGTAGTCAAGCACGACCACATCGTATTTTGAAAAGTTGGGTGTGAACGTGCTCATATCACCTTTGTTATCGGGAGATGTAGCGATGTCGGTGGAGAAAAGCTCTGTCTCTTCAAGCAATTGCTTTAAGATTGGTGAGCTGGCTTTCCAATTGTGATTGTTCTGACCTGTAACGATCAAAGCTTTGTATTTAGCTCCAAAATGACAGCTACTCGTTAGTGCTAAAATGCCTGCAAATGCAAGTGCGATTAAGTATTGTTTTTTCATTTTATAAAGATTTAAAGTGTTGGTAATTCCCAAGGTTTGCGGTATGGGCGAGTTAATAAACGATTTAGTTTTGGAGCTCCAATGATCTCCTGTTTAATTGGATCCCATTGTATCTTCTGACCTGTTGACATAGCGATTTCACCCAAAAGGCCAACAGAGATGGACCGGTGAGCAATTTCTGCAGGTGCCACTGTTTCACCTCTGGAGCGCATACAATCCAAGAAGTTATCGAAGTGCTCATCGCTTTTATACAGCTGAATCTCTTTTTCTCCAATTACCTCATCGAGGATCTTTGGGTCAGAAGCGTCTATTCGACCACGATCAACAGAGATCCACCCTTTCTCCCCATACCAGGTCGCACCTCCCCCGTGTTTTAGACGTGATGAGTTTGCCACACGCATCTGAATGCCGTTGGCATATTTACACCTGAAATCATATTCCACAGGGGTATTATAGATTCCATCTATTGGATAGATGGCTTCACCTTCAAATTCTATTGGTCCAGAGCGTTCCATTCCGATACCCCACTGCGCGATATCGATATGATGCCCAGCCCAGTCTGTAAGCTGTCCACCTGAATAGTCCAAAATCCAACGCCAGTTCCAATGGCATACTCCTCGATAGTCAACTTTTGGTGCTGGACCAAGCCACATCTCCCAGTTAAGTTCTGATGGAACCTGCATGATCGGAGGGGTTCCAACACCTGCACCACCATCGGGTAATCCAACTTCAATGTGAGTGACTTTGCCAATCCGTCCATTCACAACTAGTTCGGCTGCATGACGAAATGTAACTTTCGACCGTTGCCAGCTTCCTGTTTGCCAAACGATGTTGTTTCTCTTCACAGCATTTACAATTGCTTGACTATCATAAATAGTTCGAGCTAGTGGCTTCTCTCCGTAGATGTCGAGTTTTTTATTGGCTGCAGCAGTATAGACAATCCCATGCCAATGATCAGGTATCGCAATTGTTACGGCATCTAATTTCTCTTTTTCTAAAAATTCACGATAATCACCGTATAGGCGGCAA
>CAIVGL010000050.1 GCA_903905505.1 uncultured Bacteroidia bacterium
GGTCGCTGAAATCAAGCTTGAAACTGGAGGATTAAAGCTCGGTGAAGATTTAGTTGTAAATGGTCCAAATACTGGCGTGGTAGAGTTTCAGCCCTCTGAAATTCGTGTTGAATTATTAAGTGTCCACGAGGCTCAGAAAGGCGATCTCTGCTCGATACCAACAGAGGTAAAACTCAGAAGAGCAGATAAAATCTATCGCTTAGTCGAGGCGTCTGAAGTTCGTGCTCAATAAAGCGTACCGAACGGCTTACATAGTGCTGCAGACCAATCACGTTATTGCAAAATCCCGGTTAACAAATCCAAGGAAATTTTCCTAATTTTGCACGGATTATTAAAATCAACAACAATGATACTTTTTATCCTAGTCAATATCGTTTCGTTTTTCGATCTGTTGGTGATTCTATTTGTGCTTTACTACGGATTTAAATTTTTTATGCGCTTTATCGCACCAAGAGTCGTTGACAATGCAGCGAACAAGATTTACCAAGACATGCAAAATAAAGCTGCGGCTGAGCAAGAGCGCAAGGTTAGAAAAGGCGACATGACGATTGAATATTCAAACCGACGTCAAAAGCAATTCGGACGCAAAGAGGGAGACTACATTGAATTTGAAGAGATTGACAACAAGAAGTAAATCACAAAAGAGATTAATTTAGCAACATTAACACGACTTTAACGTCTTACAAAACAAATATGGCTCAAGAAGATTTATTCAAGAAACTGATTGCACATTGTAAAGAATATGGTTACGTATTCCCTTCAAGTGAAATATACGACGGTTTAAGTGCTGTTTACGACTATGGTCAATATGGTGTTGAACTCAAGAATAACATCAAAAAATATTGGTGGGACTCGATGGTCTTGCTGCATGAAAACATCGTTGGCATTGACTCCGCAATCTTTATGCATCCAACCATATGGAAAGCCTCTGGGCACGTAGATGCATTTAATGATCCACTGATTGACAACAAAGATTCTAAAAAAAGATACCGGGCTGACGTGCTTATCGAAGACCAATTAGCGAAGATCGAAGGCAAGATCGACAAAGAGGTTGAAAAGGCCAGTGGTCGATTTGGTGAGACGTTCGATGAAGCACAGTTCAGAGCCACCAATGGAAGAGTTTTAGAATATCAGGCAAAATGGGATGAACTGCACAATCGATTTGCAGAAGCTCTAAATAATGGAGATTTAGTTGAACTAAAACAAATTATTGAAGACCAAGAGATCGCCTGTCCAATATCGGGCACACGCAATTGGACCGAAGTGCGGCAGTTTAATCTGATGTTCTCTACCGAAATGGGTTCAACAGCTGACAGCTCCTTAAAGGTTTATCTACGTCCTGAGACCGCTCAAGGAATCTTCGTCAACTACATGAATGTGCAAAAATCAGGTCGGATGAAAATTCCATTCGGCATTGCACAGATCGGTAAAGCATTTAGAAATGAGATCGTTGCAAGACAATTTATTTTTAGAATGCGGGAATTCGAACAGATGGAATTACAATTTTTCGTACGTCCTGGCACTGAATTAGAGTGGTTTGAAAAATGGAAACAACTACGTATCAAATGGCACCAAGCGTTAGGATTCGGAAATGAAAACTACAAATTCCATTTGCACGAAAAACTTGCTCATTATGCCAACGCAGCAGTAGATATCGAGTTTAAGTTTCCCTTTGGCTTTAAAGAGGTCGAAGGAATTCATTCACGTACCGACTATGATCTATCACAACATCAAAAATTCTCTGGTAAGAAAATTCAATATTTCGATCCAGAACTCAATGAATCGTATGTCCCTTATGTGGTAGAAACTTCGATAGGTGTTGATCGGATGTTCCTTCAGATTATGGCAGCATCGTATCACGAAGATACGGTAGAGGACAACAATGGTCAAAAAGAAACTCGGGTAGTCTTGCGTCTTCCAGCACCATTGGCTCCAGTAAAACTTGCTGTTATGCCATTGATAAAAAAAGATGGTTTACCTGAAAAAGCACGCGAGATCATTGAAGAATTAAAATTCGATTTCAATTGTCAGTACGACGAGAAAGACTCAATTGGCAAACGTTACAGACGTCAAGATGCGATCGGCACACCATTCTGCGTCACCGTAGATCATGAAACGGCAACTGACAACACCGTGACGATTCGTTACCGCGACTCAATGCTTCAGGAGCGCGTTCAGATTAGCCAATTAAGAGAGCTTATCTCCGCTCAAGTAGGATTTAGAAACCTCTTTAAACAATTAAAAGATTAATTATTTTATAGTCTACGAATACCACCATCTATTCCGATAAGAAGACTAGATGGTGGTATTTTTTTATAACGCAAAATCTCTCTAAACCAAGTTAAAGTTATCATAACTTAACTTAGGCCACTGAGCAACCCAATATTAAAAGTAGTTTTTATTCCATGAAGACAGCAGCGACACAAAATACCCAATCAGAAAGTAATCCATTATTGGCAGAATGGCTAACTCCTCATCAGACACCGCCATTTAACCTAATCAAACACGAACATTTTATTCCGGCGATTGATCTAGCACTGCTAGAAACGAGGGGTGAAGTAGATCAAATCATCAAAAGCAAGGATACCCCAACTTTTGAAAATGTTATTGTCGCGCTTGAGATCTGTGGGGACAAGCTTGAAAAAGCCACTAGCGTGCTCTTTAATTTAAACCACGCAGAAACGGATGATACCATCCAAGCAATAACCCGTGAGGTATCGCCAAAGCTTTCTGAATTCTCGAATTACATCTCGCTAAACGAGGAGCTTTTTGCAAAAGTCAAAGAGCTATACAACAAGAAAGAACAGCTAGAACTTAATGCTGAAGACCTTCATCTTTTAGAGAAGAAATACCTTGGATTTGTAAGAAGTGGTGCAAATTTAGAAGGAGAAGCAAAAATACGTTATGCTCAGATAACAACTGAACTGGCACAGCTTTCACTTCAATTTGGAGAGCATATTTTAGCTGAGACTAACGGCTATGAACTACTCCTTACTGATCCACAGGAATTAGCTGGACTGCCAGAATCGGAGCTTGAGGCAGCTGCCCAAACAGCCAAGTCGAAGAAGAAGAAAGGGTGGCTATTTTCACTTCAAGGACCTAGTTTTGTTGGTTTTATGAAATATGCCGATTCCAGAATCCTCAGAGAAAAACTTTATCGTGCTTACACGTCTCGAGGTTACCAGAAAAATGAAAATAACAACGAAAAGATTATCTGTAAGATTGTAAATCTCAAGCTTGAAAAAGCTAACCTATTAGGATTTAACACTCATGCCGAATATGTTTTAGCCGAACAAATGGCTGAGACCCCAGCAAGAGTGAATAATTTCCTACAAGAGTTACATACCGCATCAAGGCCAGCGGCACAAAAAGAGTATGCTGAAGTAGTGGAATTTGCAAAAGCTCAAGGTTTACAAGAACCGCTTCAGCGTTGGGATTGGAGCTATTACTCCGAAAAACTTAAAAATGAAAGTTATGGATTTGACGAACAACAAGTCAAGCCCTATTTTCAACTTGAAAAAGTGAGAGATGGAGTATTTGATCTATCCTCCAGACTTTATGGACTCACCTTTAAAGAAAACAAACAGATACCGGTTTACCACGCTGATGCAACGGGCTATGAAGTATTTGACCAGGACGGCTCCTTTATTTCGGTTTTATACCTTGATTTCTTCCCCCGAGAAGGGAAGAGTGGTGGAGCCTGGATGAACGACCTTCGGCCAGCAAGCCATGTGAATGGTAAAGTTATTAGACCTATAATTACCATTGTCTGCAACTTCACCAAGCCCACTGCCACTAAACCCTCTTTGCTAACCTTTAATGAGGTTACCACGTTGCTGCACGAATTCGGACACGCACTCCACGGAATGCTCGCCAATACAACTTACGCTAGTCATTCCGGAACGAATGTATACCGTGATTTTGTAGAGCTCCCTTCTCAGATCATGGAAAATTGGGCGACACAAAAAGAGTGGCTCGACCTGTTTGCTTTTCATTACAAAAAAGGAGACCAGATCCCTTCAGAACTGGTAGAAAAATTGATAAAAGCTGAAAATTTCCAAGCGGGGTATGCCTGTGAAAGACAACTAAGTTTTGGATTTAATGATATGGCTTGGCATTCGATTACAGAGCCAATGAATGGTGGAATTGTTCCATTTGAGCAAGCCGCCATTGCTCCCACTGAGCTATTCGCTCCGGTGGAGGGAAGCTGTTTAAGCACCGCCTTTTCACATATATTTGGTGGTGGATATTCAGCAGGTTACTATGGCTACAAATGGGCCGAAGTACTTGACGCAGATGCCTTTTCACTATTCAAAACGAATGGAATATTCGACAAAAAAACGGCCAGTTCATTTCGCAAAAATATTTTAGAAAAAGGGGGGACAGAACATCCCATGGCTCTTTACAAAGCTTTTAGAGGACAAGAACCTGGGATTGATGCGCTTTTAGAACGGAGCGGATTAAAATAAGATCAATTTGAGTCAAACATATTTTTTGTAATTTTACACTTCACAAAATAACGATTGCAATGATAACGCGCATCCAAGATTTACAGCAAGAGATTGATAAAGTTATTGCAAGTTCAGCTGCTGAGATTGAAGAGCTACGGATTAAATACCTTAGCAAGAAAGGTGAAATAGCTAAGCTTTTTGAAGAGTTTAGGAATGTTTCGCCTGAACAAAAAAAAGAAGTCGGACAAGCTGTAAATACCTTAAAAGAATTTGCTCTTGAAAAGTTCAATCTCTTAAAAGATGGACTACAGGACGACCAACCATTAGCTTCAGGATTAGATTTAACATTGCCTGGTGAATCGATGAAGTTAGGAACGCGTCATCCGATCTCAATCATTAAAAACGAAATTCTTGACATCTTTAAAAAATTAGGCTTTGTGGTCTCAGAAGGGCCAGAGATTGAAGATGATTGGCATGTATTTAGTGCGTTGAATTTCCCTGAAGAGCATCCAGCGCGCGACATGCAAGATACTTTTTTCATCCAACGTAATCCCGATATCTTATTACGCACGCATACCTCCTCAGTTCAAGTACATGATATGGAGACGATGAAGCCACCTATTCGGACCATTACTCCCGGTCGGGTTTTTAGAAACGAAGCCATTTCATACCGTGCTCATTGCATGTTTCATCAAGTTGAAGGATTATACATCGACGAGAACGTCTCGTTTGCTGACTTAAAACAAACCCTACTCTATTACGCTAAAGAGTTATTTGGCGAAACCGCCGAGATTCGGATGCGCCCCTCTTATTTCCCCTTTACAGAGCCATCTGCGGAGGTTGACGTATCCTGTTCCATTTGCAGTGGGAAAGGGTGTAATGTCTGCAAATACACCGGTTGGCTCGAGATCATGGGGTGCGGAATGGTAGACCCCAATGTCCTTGAGGCTTCAGGTATCGATTCGAAGAAATATACTGGCTATGCTTTTGGCATGGGACTAGAGCGTATCGCCATGTTAAAATTTGGGATCAACGACTTACGCCTTTATTTCGAAAACGACGTACGATTTCTGCAGCAGTTTGAATCGGCAAACTAATCATTTTAGAATTCTAAGTTTTTTACTTCTAAGAAAAAGTAAAAAACTACAGCGTTTAATTATCAAACTAAAAAGGTGCTTCAATGTTGAAGCACCTTTTTAGTTTATGATCGAATGTTAATTAGACAAGTTTCCACCCTGCGCGATACTCATAATGAAGTTTCTTAGTTGCAGCGCCATCGGTATCATCGATAAATGTCTCCGTTTGTGGATTCCATTTAATGGTTCTCTTCAGATCGCAAGCAATGTTACCCAAATTACAAACAGTTGCACTGCTATGTCCAATTTCTACTGGAACAGCAGGGTCCTTATGGTTTCGAACCGCTTCGACAAAATTGACCTGATGAGGAATTTTTGTTTCGTATGGACCATCTGACTTAGGTTTGGCAGCGGGGATCAACTTAGGATCAGAAGCATTGAAATAGCCACGTGATACTTCAATCCACCCCTTCTCTCCATAAAACTTAACCCCTTTAGTCTTTTTCTCATCAAAAGGCTCTGAGGTCATAACAATGCCATTGGCATAGGTGTAGGAAATATATTCCGTACCATCACCAATTGGTGATATTTCGACTGGTCCATTGCGATCCATCCCTAAGCCCCATTGAGCAATATCGAACATATGAGCGCCCCAATCGGTAGTGAATCCGCCGCCCATCTCTTTATACCAGCGCCAGCCACCCCAAGTTTTTTCTTTAACCTCAGGGTCCAAAGAAATAATTGGGTCAAGCTCTGAATTATAATGAATTGGAGTTGGAAGTGGACCTAACCATAAATCCCAATTTAGATCAGCTGGAATTGGTTGTTCAGGAAGGTCATACGGTTTTGGGGGAGCTCCCACATACGCGTTAACTTTTGATATCTTGCCAATAGCACCAGTCTGCACTAAATTAACAGCATATTGGAAATTGGGATCCGAACGTTGTTGACTGCCTAATCCGAAGATCCGACCATTCTCGCGTACGGCTTTCTTCAACTCCTGTCCCTCTTTTATGGTAAAGGTCATCGGTTTCTCAAGATAGACGTCCTTACCCGCTTTTAAAGCTGCAATAGCAATGTAGGCATGAGAATGATCTGGAACAGCAATGACCACAGCCTTAATATCTTCTCGACTTAACAAATCGCCATATTTTTCATACGTCTCAACCTCGACAGATTTACCAGCCTTAGTGTAAAATGCAGTAACTCGTTGTTTAAAACGTTTACGTTTAATGCCATAAACATCGCAAGCGGCCACAGCTTTAACACCTGGAATCTGCAAGAAACCATCCAATAAAAACATCCCTTGACGGCCTAATCCAATAAAACCAATTTTCAAGTCATGATCTGCTTGGCATCCTGCCAGTGCTGGCATCACAGCAATACCTGCCAGTGAGGTAGCTGAAGCTCCTAAGAATTGTCTTCTTGACCAACCATTTTTCATCTCTTCCATACGTTTAAAATTTAATTTTCAGTTTAGCTTGATTTAAGCATGCAATTTTAGGAAATAAAATCTCCGATCTATCATGGAGTTAACCGA
>CAIVGL010000051.1 GCA_903905505.1 uncultured Bacteroidia bacterium
AGGGCATAATAGCTGGTGGTCATCTGTCCAGTATAGGTCTTGGTAGCTTGATTTGGGTAGATTCTCCAACTTCCTAAAGGCTCATCGATATACGCAAATGGACCTCTCATCAGCAATTCAAGGGTTGTTGGGATATCGATTAATGGCAATCCAAAACCTTGAATAAATCCTCCAATCGCATCTAAATCCTTCCGCCGAATAACAATGGTAAGTGCAGGAATAACCGTTTTATAGATAAATTCTTTAAGAAATATCCCTTTGGGATTATTAAAAAATAATTGGTGATCGATCTCTACGGAGGGGGCCAAAGAATAATTATAAGAAAGATCGATAGAGGTCAGGTAGGCTTTCCCCCACGACAATACACATTCGGGATTTGCCTCTAGCGCTGCCACCTGAAGGGTTAACTTTTCGGGCAGCCAGATGTCATCACATTCAAGGATGGCAATATAGTCACCTTTGCATTGTTTTAACGCAAAATTATACGATTCACCAAGTCGAAAAATTCCTATATTTTTTTGAGTAAAAGGTTTAATTCGACTATCCTTTTTAGCATACTCTAGGGCAATATTATAGGTGCCATCTGTGCTCCCATCGTCAATGATGATCATCTCCCAATTGCTGTAACTTAGAGCCAATACCGATTCAATACAGTCCGCAATAAACTTCTCGTGGTTGTACGTTGGCGAGATTATCGATACCAGTGGTGTTGATTGATTCATAGTTAACGAAGCAGTAGTAAGATTAATATGTTTAAATATTAGATGCGGCTTAAAAGTATAACTTTTTCTATTAAAAATTCGTGCAAGAATCGATTGAACAAAGTTGACGTATTGTCTGAATTGAGTCGACAAAAAGGTCGACCTTAGAAAATTTGTTTAATTTAGCACAGTATTGATAGCCTAAATCTTGATGGGTATAAGCACTTTAAAGCGAAAAGCAGTAAACGGATTTTTCTGGAGTATGCTAGAAAGCATTCTTAGTCAAGGACAAGGGATGATTTTTGGCATTTTTCTCGCTCGCATGCTTTCCCCAGGTGAGTTTGGACTAGTTGGCATGATCACCATCTTTGTCTCCATTGCTCAGGTTTTTGTTGATAGCGGATTGAGTCAAGCCTTAATTGGGAAAAAGGAGTGCACAAAGGTCGATTATAGTACCATATTCTGGGCAAACATAGGGATTGGAATTTTAGCCTATGGCGTGATCTGGGTTTGTGCGCCTATGATTGCCGAGTTTTACCAAAAGCCAGAATTAATTCAGCTTACCCATCTCTCAGCTCTTGCGATCTTAATTGGTTCGGCAACCCTTATTCAACAAACCATCCTAACGAAAGAGGTCGATTTTAAAACGATCACCAAAATTTCGACTATAAGCACATTTATCTCAGGGGTTATCTCCTTGATTTTAGCCTATTATGGCTATGGGGTTTGGAGTTTAGTTTGGCGTTCGCTTATTAATCAGTTCCTTCGAACAATCCTGATGTGGAGACATAATAGGTGGATCCCTAACTGGGTATTTAGCAAGCGTGTATTTGCCGAATTATTCTCTTTTGGTTCAAATATATTATTCATTTCCGTTATTGCGGTTCTATATAAAAGCGTTTACAATTTTATTATCGGGAAGAACTATTCTAATACTGTGCTTGGCTATTATACCAATGCTGATCAGTATAGCGCAATTCCTTCAAGCACGCTCACTAATATTACAAGTCGGGTTAGCTATCCCGTATTAGTCGAGATGCAAGATGATGACCATCGCCTTCGGACGAGTATCAGCAAACTAATCAAGACGGTGATGTATGTCTCCTTTATCGTGATGTTTGGATTGGCAGCTGTTGCACATCCACTCTTTTTGATTTTATTTGGGGAAAAATGGCTCCCTTCAGTCCCTATTTTTCAAGCGCTATGTTTGGCGTATGCCATCTCACCTATGCACGTGATTAACCATAATATACTTAAGGTAAAGGGTCGTTCGGACCTCTTCTTAAAAACGGAATTGATTAAGTATATCCTCTTTACTCCGCTATTAATTCTGGGAATTATCTATGGGCTTCAAGTTCTAGTAGCTGGGATTATTTTCTTTTATTGGATGGGATTTTTTATCAATGCAATTTACGCGAAACAGCTAATCGAGTATTCTATTTGGATGCAGCTGAAAAATTTCATTCCGATCCTAGTTTTAATGGGTATCCCGGCTATTGGCGTATGGGGATTAGGATTTTTATCCATTAACGCATTCCCGTTGTTGCTAATTCAAATCGTTATTTATTCGGGCATTACCGTTGGTCTATCGCTGCTATTTAAAGTAGAAGCTTTGACCGAGATTTTTGCTATTTTCCGAAATAAATTTACGGTTAATAATATGATCAATACTTTTAAAAATACGTAATGAATATTGTCCATCGCACTTGGCAAAAAATAGTCCCCTATCCACTGTTAGTATGGGTTCGATTTATCCTTGAACCTAAAAATCTGAAAGAAAGAAGATTAAAAGTGCTGGCCTATTTTGATCAACAGGATCAAAAAACCTTGGAGCCTGAAATCATAGAAGGGATTAAATACCTCCGCTCGCATAAATTTGCTTCATTCCCCTTTCGATGGACTCAAAAATACGACACCTTTATGCCTGAAGTGCACAAAGACACACTAAACAACCATTATTATGTTGTTTTTGAGAATAAGCGGATGTATTTTCCGAAAGGGTATAATGAAACAAAAGTAATCTGGTCCTATCGCAGCATTCTAAAAGAGCAAGATGCGGAATCGTCACATTTATACTTGAACAAGGAGTTTGATGTGGAGTTTGATAGCATCGTTATTGATGCCGGCGTTGCGGAAGGAAATTTCGCCTTGTCCGTCGTTGAACGGGCCAAAAAAGTTTTTTTGATCGAATGTGAATCCGAATGGATGGAGGCTTTGCGACTAACTTTTGAGCCGTGGAAAGAGAAAGTTGTTTTTGTTCAGAAATTCATGTCTGATGTTGAAGGAGATGATACTGTTTCAATAGATAGTCTGGTTAGCCCTTCAAAAGGTGACAGTTATTTTGTCAAGTTGGATATAGAAGGATTTGAGCAAAAAGCACTTGCGGGGATGAAAAATCTTGTCGCGTCTGGCAATCCATTAAAGCTGGATGTCTGTACGTATCATCAGCCAGAAGCATTTGATGAAATCTCGGCTTTAGTTGAGAATTATGGTTTTAGATGGAATGTTACCAAAGGATTTGTACTGTTTTTTCAACCTGGAGAGGTCCCTTCATTTCGGAAGGTCCTTATTCGCGCTGAGAAATAATTCAAATTTTCGAAGTTAAATTTCTAAACTTTTGGGTGGATAGATGATATTTCTAGCACCTAAAAAAAATTACTTTTGTAGATAATCTGTTAAAGCGACTATTATGGTTAAGTTCTCATTGAAGAAGAGTATCCCACATCTTACGGCAGTCATTCTTTTTCTTGTTATCCCAATAATCTATTTCTCTCCAGTCTTAGAGCATAAGCAATTGAATCAGCACGATTCGATGACCTACATTGGGATGTCAAAGGAGATTGTCGATCACAATAAAAAGGGAGATGATTTAGCCCTCTGGACCAACTCGATGTTTGGAGGTATGCCATCCTACCTGATCTCGCTCCCCACAACAACGGCCATGACCTCGCTTTATACGGTTACAAACTTGTACAATTGGAGACCTATAAACTTCGTGTTTCTCTATTTAATAGGGTTTTATCTCGCCTTGCTGCTCTTCGGCGTCAGCCCTTGGCTCGCCTTAGTGGGAGCATTAGCTTTTGGATTTAGCTCCTATAATTTCATCATCATTGCAGCTGGACATGCGTCGAAGGCTATTGCCATTGGTTATATGGCACCAGTTATTGCTGGCTTTTATTACGCCTTAAAACGAAATACCTTCGTGGGAAGTGCGATTTTGTCGATTGCTTTAGCGCTCGAGATTTATACCAATCATCCCCAAATCGCGTATTACACTTTTCTTGTTCTTGGGATAATGGCCGTGGTTGAAATATGGCTCGCCATCAAAGAAAAGACAATTGCTGAGCTGTCTAAAAAATTGCTGATCGTTGGTGTATTCGCTTTTCTTGCAGTAGCTTCAAATGCAAATAAACTTTTAACGACTTATGAATACGGCAAGTATTCTATGCGAGGTCAGTCTGATCTAACCAATGACAAAGCGAATAAAACCACAGGACTCGACAGGGATTATGCAACTGGTTGGAGCTATGGAATTAGCGAAACGTTAACGTTCTTAATCCCAAATTTTAATGGAGGCTCATCGTCTATTGGGTTCTCTGAAGATTCGGAAACCGTCAAGGCCCTAAACAGCAACAATGTTCCGAATGCGAACTCAGTGGTCAAGCAGCTTCCAGGCTACTGGGGCAGTCAGCCTATGACTTCTGGTCCGGTATATTTCGGCGCAATAATTTGTTTCTTATTTGTGTTAGGTTTATTTGTCTTAAAAGGGGCCATCCGCACCTGGGTGGTGGCTGTCACCATCCTTTCGGTGGCGCTGGCTTGGGGTCATAATTTCATGTCTTTGACAGATCTATTTCTCGACTATTTCCCAGGGTATAATAAGTTTCGAACGGTTACGATGATTCTAGTTATTGCCGGTTTTACCTTTCCCTTGCTGGCATTTCTTACCCTGCAGAAAATTTTCAATGGTGAATTTGATGCGAAATCCTTGAAAAAACCGTTGCTGTGGAGCATTGGATTAACGGCTGGATTGTCATTTGTTTTTGCGCTTCTACCAGGTTTAGCTGGCTCTTTTGTCTCTTCGGCAGACAGTCAATTCCCAACCTGGTTGCAATCTAGTTTGATTGCTGATCGACAGTCACTTTTGCGCAGTGATGCCTTTCGCTCTGGTCTCTTTATCCTCTTAGGAGCAGGAGTTATCTGGGCTTTAGTTGAGCAAAAGTTAAAGTCAAATACTGCTCTTGTACTCTTGGCACTCTTAATTGTAGTGGATATGTGGGGTGTTGATAAGCGGTATTTAAATGATGGACTCTTTGTCTCAGACCGAGAAGCTCAAAATCCGTACAAAGCGACACAAGCCGATCTTGATATTTTAAAAGACAAGGGTGATTATCGTGTTCTTAATATGGCTGTTAGTACTTTTAACGATGCGAGCACTTCCTATTTTCACCAATCTATTGGAGGTTACCATGGGGCCAAGATGCGCAGATATCAAGAATTAATTGATTTTCATATTGGGTCAGAAATGAGCTTAATTAGTGAGCGATTGGGTAAAATTAAGACTGAAGCAGAAATGGATTCATTATTCCTTGGTCTTAATACGTTGAATATGCTTAACACAAAATATTTGATCTACAATCCTCAGGCTGCTCCGCTTGAAAATAAACATGCCTTAGGGAGTGCCTGGCTGGTGAGCAAGGTGAAACTTGTTGATAATGCCGATCAAGAGATGGCTGCCTTAAAAAATAATAATCCGGCCAAAGAAGTTGTAATCTCAAAAAAATATCAAGATCAATTGAGTGGTTACTCTGAAATGGAAGATCCGAGTGCAAAAATCTCTTTGATCTCTCGATCAGTCAATCAAATGACCTATCGCTATCAAGGGAATGAGAATCATTTAGCGGTGTTCTCATCTATTTACTATCCCAAAGGTTGGAATGCCTATGTTGGAGGTAAGATTGTGCCACATTTCCAGGCTAATTATGTGCTCAGAGGCATGATGTTGCCTAAGGGAAATTACGAGGTGGTCTTTAAATTTGAGCCTAGCTCATTTGTAATAGGTCAGCGGGTATCCTTCTGGAGTTCTTTGATCCTCGTTTTAATTGTTCTTGGTTTATTGGGTCGATCTTTTCTATCCCCTAAACAAACTAGTAGTACAAGTGTTTAAACTATCAATATGACAAGCGAAAAAGTTCAAGATGGGAAAGATAAGCGCCTAGTCGGACCTTATTTTTCAACCACGATAAGCATTGCAATGATCCTATTCCTATTTGGTCTATTGGGGTTATTACTTGTCAATGCCCAGCGTCTTTCTGAATTTATGAAAGAAAATATTGGGGTTGCCTTGATTTTAAAGGAGAGTGCAAAAGAAGCCGATGTGATGAAGCTCCAAAAAACGTTAGAGACCAATGTCTTTATCAAATCAACAAAATTTGTGGGGAAAGATCGGGCAGCTGCAGAACTCAAGAAGGAGCTCGGTGAAGATTTTATTGATTTCTTAGGTTATAACCCACTACTTTCATCCATTGATCTTACGATTCATGCGGCATACGCAAATCCGGATAGCTTAGCAAAGCTGGAGACACGACTCCTTACTCATCCTGAGATTCAGGAGGTTTACTACCAGCGGACCCTGGTCAGCCAATTAAGCCATAATGTCGAGAAGATTAGTCTGATTTTACTCTCCTTGAGTATTTTGATGCTTATTATTTTTGTTGCCTTAATAAACAACACAATCCGATCATCGATCTATTCAAAACGATTTGTGATTAATACAATGCTGCTTGTAGGGGCTACCCAGTCGTTTGTAAAGCGCCCATTTTTAGTTAAAAGTGCGCTGCATGGCGTCTATGGAGCATTGATCGCTTGTGGGATGTTCTTGCTCCTCTATATCGCATTTCAGAATGAGCTAAAATCCTTCATTGAATTTCAAAATTCGACTTCCATAATTCTTCTAGGGGGCGGCATATTTTCCATAGGAATCATTATGTCGCTAATATCCACGCACTTAGCGGTAAATAAATTTTTACGAATGGATTTTGATCAGCTCTATTATTGAGCTATCTTCGTAGGTTAGAAATAATCTGTTTTAAAATGGCCTTAAACACCGAAAATAAGGGGGAAAAACAATTTGCTTTAGGCAAAGAAAATCTTCGTCTTTTAGTGATAGGATTTGGGATAATAATTCTCGGATTCTTGTTAATGGTTGGTGGCGGTTCTGCTGACCCAACGGTTTTCAACAAAGAAATTTTCAGTTTTCAAAGAATTACCCTTGCTCCTATTGTCGTTATGATTGGGTTTATTTTTGAGATTTTTGCAATTATGAAGAAACCTGACTCTGAAAAATAAATTGGGAATTTTTCATGACGCAACCAACTGATTTAGCTTACGATTTTCATGCCGGGGAGATCCTTGTTTTTGACAAACCTCTTGATTGGACCTCTTTTGATTTAGTTCATAAGGTTCGGATGATTATCTGCAAGAATTTAGGGATTAAGAAATTAAAAGTTGGTCATACCGGGACATTAGATCCTAAAGCAACTGGGATATTAATTCTTTGTACGGGGAAAGCCACCTCAAAGATAGAGAGTCTTCAGACTGACGAGAAAGAGTATGTCGCAACTTTGAAATTTGGTGCAACCACCCCTTCTTTTGATCGAGAGAGTGCTGAAGATCATCAGTTTGAGACCGCCCATATTACGAAAGAGCTCCTGACAGAAGTTTTGCTTCAATTTATTGGGACCATTCATCAAGTTCCGCCTGACTATTCAGCAGTGAAAATTAATGGTAAACGGGCCTATGAATATGCCAGAAGCGGCGTTGCTGTGGAGATCAAATCGAAAGTATTGGAGGTTAAAGAGATTGAGATTTTAACTTTCGATCTTCCAGAGGTAAAACTCAGAGTGGTATGTGGCAAGGGGACTTATATTCGGGCATTGGCGCGAGATATTGGAGTTGCCATAAACAGTGGAGCATACCTTACTGGATTACGGAGAACAAGAGTGGGGACTTTTGATCTGAGTCAGGCATTAGGGTTAAACGATTTTTTAAAGACTTAGTCGAAAATGGGGCAGTGCAAGCGTGCTGCAACTTATATATATTAACATTTGCATAAATGTAATCATCTATGAAGCTTTCAAAATTTAAGTACAATTTACCTGAGGAGCTTATCGCACTTCATCCAACTCAAAACCGCGACGAATCTCGTTTGATGGTCCTAAACCGCAAAACAGGGGAGATCGAGCATAAGGTTTTCAAGGATATTGTCGACTATTTTAGCGACGAGGATATCATGGTCTTTAATAATACGAAGGTTTTTCCGGCCCGCTTGTATGGGAATAAAGAAAAAACAGGGGCTCAGATCGAAGTATTTTTACTTCGGGAATTAAATCGGGAACAACGTCTTTGGGACGTATTAGTGGATCCTGCACGTAAGATTCGGATTGGCAATAAGCTTTATTTTGGAGAAGACGACCTTCTTGTCGCTGAGGTAATTGATAATACCACCTCACGAGGACGGACGTTGCGTTTCCTTTTTGATGGCACCTACGAAGAATTTAAAGAGACCCTTTATAGCTTAGGAGAAACCCCTTTGCCTAAATTTATTAACCGACCTGTTGAAGAAGATGATGCGCTGCGCTATCAGACTGTTTATGCAAAACACGAAGGTGCCGTGGCAGCTCCAACTGCTGGATTGCATTTTAGCAGAGAGCTACTTAAAAGGTTAGAGATAAAAGGGATAAATTTTGCAGATATCACCCTTCATGTGGGATTGGGAAATTTCAGAAGCGTTGATGTGGAAGATTTAACCAAGCATAAAATGGATTCGGAACAAATCTGGATCCGTGATGAAGCCGTTGATATTGTCAATAATGCGAAAGCGAATAAACGACATATTTGTGCCGTTGGAACTACGGTTATGCGTACCCTCGAGAGCTCTGTTTCGACCAATGGAATGCTTAAGCCATATGAAGGATGGACGAATAAATTTATCTTCCCTCCCTATGATTTTTCGGTGGCTGATAGTATGATTTCAAACTTCCATTTGCCCCTTTCTACACTTTTAATGATGGTGGCGGCTTTTGCTGGTTACGACAAACTTATGAATGCGTATAAGGTCGCTATGAAAGAGAAGTATCGTTTTGGTACGTATGGCGACGCCATGTTGATTATCTAATCGTAATCTAAAAATAGATCATAAAAAAGGCCGGGTTTTACCGGCCTTTTTTATGATCTAGCAAATGCTAATTATTTCTTTACCCGTTCGTAATATGATCTGTCACGAGTGTCAATTCGAATGATATCTCCCTGATTGATAAAGAGCGGAACCATAATGATCGCACCCGATTCAACTGTCGCTTGCTTAAGTGCGGTCGAAGAGGCTGTGTTCCCACGGTCACCCGATTCAGTATAGGTAATTTCAAGCTCTAGAAACTGTGGAAACTCTACCGTTAGAGGTGTTTCTGTTTCGGCATGATACATAATCTCAAGGACCATCCCCTCTTTCATCAAATCCGCATTCTCGACCAGCTCGCTTCCAATGGATACCTGCTCAAAAGTTTCAGAATTCATAAAATTGTAGCCCATCTCATCTTTATAGAGATACTGGTATGGCCTGCGCTCAATACGCACGGTGTTGATCTTAGTCCCAACTGAGAACGTATTATCAATTACTTTACCACTCTTTAAATTCCTTAATTTTGTTCTGACGAAAGCGGGACCTTTGCCTGGTTTTACATGCTGAAACGTTACAACTTGAAAAAGTTGATCGTTAAATTCAATACACAGCCCGTTTCTAATCTCTGCTGTAGTTGCCATTGCACTTAGATATTTGTGATATTAATAAACTACTGAAACCCAATAGGGAATTGGGTGCAAATTTAGACAAAACGATGAAAACTACTAAGAAAGTTTGCATTAGGGCTGCGAAAATCTGTTAACATATACATAATCAATTGTATTATAGGTCATTGTAGAATAAAGATAATCGAGTAACTAAAGAATATTTTAATCTAAATTTGAACCTTAATTATCTTTAGATCGCGAGTATGATTGGATTAATCACATCGATAAACCTTACAGCTCTAAATTGGGGACTCATTGTCGTTTGTGCATTGCTTGTTGGGATGTCGAAAACTGGCGTTCCAGGTGTCTCAATGATTGTGGTTCCTACGTTGGCTTTAATATTTGGCGGCAAACAGTCTACAGGTGTTTTACTCCCTATTTTGATCATGGCTGATGTTTTTGGCGTTATTTACTACCACCGACACGCACAATGGAAACATCTTTTACGTGCCCTTCCGTGGGCACTTGCCGGACTATTTTTAGCGTTATGGGTGGGAAATCAAGTCAACGATGAGCAGTTTAAACGGTTAATTGCGATTGTCGTTTTTGTTAGCGTGGCACTAATGCTATGGAAAGATTACGGAATTAAACGAGAATATACTCCCGATCATTGGTCATTTGCCGCTTTCTTAGGTATAATGGGTGGATTTGCTACCATGATCGGCAATGTTGCCGGACCTATATTTGCGATTTATTTGCTGGCCATGCATCTAAATAAACAAAGCTATATCGGGACTACGGCTTGGTTCTTCTTTATTATTAATGTCTCAAAACTCCCCCTACAGGCTTTCGTTTGGAACAACATCACTTGGAATACGCTAACGATTGATTTAATCGTTCTTCCTGCCATCGCTCTTGGTGCCTGGCTTGGGATACTTGTTGTCGACAAGATTTCAGACGCCAACTACAAATGGCTGGTCGTTGTGATCACTGTTTTCTCCGCATTCCTTATTTTTCTATAATTAATCCGTCCATTTAATTATGCTCAATATTTTGACTTATTGCGAATTAAGTTAAATTCTTTAGGCTCATGAGCGAGCTGTATTTCTTCATCTGTTAAAATTTGTTTAATTTTATACCCACCATAAGTTGAAATAATAATTTTTTGACTTAAAACGGGATCTTCAGTATCCGATACTAGTTTTAAATGATTATGAATAATACAAAGCAACGAATATTTATTTTTTCGATTCTTGGAATAGTTGTCCTTGTTGCCTTAATGATCTTGTCGCGTCAGGTGGTTTCTCGTCCGATTCTCTTAGATGACTGCATTGTTTTAGATGTGGATAAAGGGCCAGTTTTTCAGACTATTGAAGCTGCAGGAATTGCAGAGGCAGAAAATGAAGTTTTAATCCGGGTGCCATATCCAGGTATGCTTAAGCAAATTTATAAGGAGCCAGGAAGCCGTGTGCAAAAAGGCGATGTTATTCTCTCTCTCGATGATACTCCAATTAAAAATGAGATTGAACATCTAAGGGATCAACTTGAGTTAAAAAAGAATTCGATCGAAAAGAATAAACTAAACGAAGCGAGTGCTACCGTTGACTTGAATTACAGTGAAGAAGTTAAAAATCTGGCTATTAAATCATTGCGTTCTCGGTTAGCTGACGAGGTTCAACTTCTTGATGTGGGTGGTATATCTCCGGCAAAGATTGAAAAAACAAAAGAAGAAATTTCTTTAGCGGAGAAAGATTTGTTAATGCTCAAGCAGAAGAATGCGATTCGAATAAAGCAGTTAAAGGCTGAAGAACAGGGACTTGTTTTAGGGATTCAAATACAGGAGAAGGAGCTTGCAGATAAATTCCATTTTCTGAGTTTAATGCGAATTGAGGCGCCATCGCCTGGCATTATTCTTTCCATCGCCAATAAAGTAGGTGAGTATGTGAATGCGGAAATTTCTCTAAATTCTGTTTTAGTTCGAATGTCCGATCTATCCTCTTTTAAGATTATGGGATCGGCAGAAGACAAATACGCAGAGTATATAAAAACTGGGACAAAGGTATATGCAACCATTGACAATGAACGTATTTCTGGAGCTATTGGAATTGTTAATCCAATGATTGAAGGAGGTCGGATAAAATTCAATGTTCATCTCGATGATAAACACGATCTGAAGCTGATTTCAAATCAGAAAATTGCAATAGACATTGTTTGCTCCGAATTAGGGAATGCGGTTCGAATAAAGCATATTAAATTATTGTCAAGCGACAATCTTACGACTTTATATTCATTTGAAAAGGGATATGCAGTAAGACGAGCTGTTACGATTGGCCTTGTAAATTCTGATTTTATTCAAATTGTTTCTGGCTTAGAACCGGGAGAGAAAATAATTGTCCCCAAAAAAGGAATCTCGATTTTTCATAACAACACGAGTATACTTATCAATAATTAAATCATGCGCCTAAGCTTTTTTTGTTCTGCGATACTTATAGTTTGCTCGTTCGCGGCACCTTCTATAGCCCAAGAAAAAATGGGAGATGAAAAGCTCAAGAATATCAAGATGTCCCTAAGTCTTAATGATATTGTAGACTTAGCTATTCAAAAATCATCAGCGGTTCGTTACGTTCAGAATACGGATCTTAACTCCTATTGGCGCTGGAAAAATTTTCAAAAAACATTTCTTCCTAACCTTGTTGTTGCAGGCACAGTGCCTAGCTTTAATAAAGCAACCGTTCCTGTTACTCAGCCAGATGGGAGTATCCAATTTAAGGCAGTGTCAAATCTTATGGCTTCTGCGAACTTATCATTAAACCAATATATCCCTTTAGCTGGCACCTATATTTATGCATCTACATCTGCCAATAGAGCTCAGGATTATTATCAAAAACAAACAACCTTCTCTGGTAATCCTATCTCATTTGGGTTCTATCAACCAATCTTTGCTTACAATTGGATGAAATGGTCTAAAAAATTAGAGCCAATGATCTATAATGAGTCGCAAAAGAATTTTATTCAGGCCATTGAAGCGATAGCCTATACGTCGACTGCCCATTTTTTCAAGTACTTAAAAACCCAAACAGATTTTAAATTAGCAGAAAGTGCCTTGAAAAATAGCAATGATAATTTGCGTATTGCGAAAACGAAACAGAAGCTAGGTCAGATCTCTGAAAATGATTATTCAAGAATTGAATTGTCGGTACTGAATGCACAGAAAGCGTTGAACTCAGCAGGGATGCTATTGAAAAATTACGATTTTACACTTAAATCTTACGTTGGAATCGATCAAAATCAAGAGATAGACTTACAGATGCCGCTGAATATTACCTTGTTTGACATCGATTCTAAAAAGGCACTCGTTGAAGCGAAAGTTAATCGACCTGAAACGATTAATTTTGAAAGACAACTTGTCAATGCAGATCAATCTTTAACGGCAGCTAAACGGGCTTCTGGATTAGTCACTACCCTATCGGGAAGTTATGGGCTTTCCAATAGCGGTGTCTCCTTGCAAGGGATATACGACAACCCACAGAAATCAGAAGTTTTGCAGCTAACGGTTAGCATCCCAATACTAGACTGGGGAAGAGCAGCCTCCGCGGTAAAAATGGCGGAATCACAACGTGACTTAGCTGAATTTGATGTGCAGAAAGCTCGAGAAAATTTCGACCGAAGCGTGATTGTCCAAGTGGAACAGTTTAGCCTCCTTAGAGGTCAGCTTATCACGGCGAAAGAGGCCGATCGGGTTGCTGAAAATGGGTATAAGATTGCATTGAAAAGATTTCAAAATGGGGAGATTAGCATTACCGATCTCAACATCGCTTTATCGGAACGCGAGAGTGCAAAGCGCGACTATATTGGGTCTCTTTCAACCTATTGGTTGGCCTATTATAATCTGAGGATTCTTACCCTTTATGATTTTGAGACAGATCAAAAAATTAAGTACGAAAATCCAAGGCTGCCTACTAGCTCAGTGAATTAATGGATCGATTGCTAAATTTTCACTATTTTTAGCCGTATAATCATTCACACGTAATTTCATGAATCGAATAATTCAATTTCTCAGTATTGTTTTAGTGCTAAGTATATATGCTTGTGGTTCATCTCGCACCAAAAAAACAGTAGAAAGTTTAAAGAGTGCCTTAAATAATGAATTGACTGCCTCAGAGAAATATACAAAATTTGCCCAGGTGGCTATGAGCGAGGGTTTTGATACCCTGTCGCAATTGTTTAGCGCAGCCTCAAAATCAGAGAAAATTCATGCCACTAATCATGAGCGCATCTTACATAAATATGGGGGTGTTTCGGATAACCCTGAAATTGCCCCTTTTCAGGTAAAAACAACGAAAGAAAATCTGAATGCCGCCATTAAAAGTGAGATGTTTGATATGCAATCGGTCTATCCTGGATTTATTAAAATTGCAGAATTAGAAACAGCCCCTGATGGAGCCACCGCTTTTACTTGGGCTTGGAGTGGAGAGATCCGACATCTTATGTACTACCGCAAAGCAGATGCTAGCATCTTAGCTGGAAATGAGTCTGGTATCTCTTATGTTTGGTATGTCTGTCCGAAGTGTGGTAATATCTATACCCCGAACGATATCAAATCTCTTTGTGAGGTGTGTCTTGAAAAACAAGAAAATTTCATCGGATTCTCAAAAGAAGAGTCAAAATAAACTAGAGAAGTGCAGATGAATGCCCCTCTCTAGTTTGCACAAATTTAGATGCTTTTTACTACGGCTAATGCGCTTGCATAATCAGGCTCTTGCGTGATCTCGCTCACATATTCTACGTAACGAATAATACCCGCTGGATCCACTACCACGGTTCCTCTACCTAGAAGTCTTAACTCTTTGATGACAAAACCATACTTGCCACCAAAATCAAGCTCCTTATGATCCGAGATCGTTTGAATATTTTCTAATCCCTCAGCTGCACAAAAGCGACTCTGAGCGAATGGCAAGTCGCAGGAGATCGATAATACCACCACATTTTTAAGCTGATTTACAGCCGAATTAAAATGTCTATTCTGAGCCGCACACACCGGAGTGTCCACCGATGGATAGACTGCAATAATGACTGTTTTCCCAGCAAAATCAGATAGCTTTACTGGAGCTAATCCTGCACCTACAGCTTCAAATTCTGGTGCTTTTTCGCCAACCTTTACTTCATTTCCTAACAAGGTTAATGGATTCCCGGAGAAGGTAATCTTTACTGAGCTCTCTTTCATATTTTTTTAAAATTTAGAATTAACAAATTGATTTATTCTAAGAGTACAATTATAAGGGTTAAATGTTTGAATTTATCCCCTAAATTTTAGAGTTTGATCTGTTAAATTCTTTCAATTTTTCAGATTTTTCATTCTTGATTGGAAATTAATGCGTCTGCTATTGATCGTTAACTGTGGTTTTAGTAGTTTTAAAATGTTCAATTTTCAGTTTATTCAGAACCTAATTATTCCTGCAAATTATATATATAAGACTAACTTACAAACGGTTAACGACTATTAAGCGATGAAAAATTATGTAATTGGTATTGATTATGGCACCGACTCGGTTCGGGCAATTATTGTAAATGCGATCAATGGCGATGAAGTCGCGACAGCTGTTAAGGCTTATCCTCGTTGGGCCACGGGCAAATTTTGTGATTCGTCAAAAGATCAATATCGCCAACATCCACTTGATTATGTCGAGTCGATGGAGTTTGTGGTTAAAGAGGCCTTAAAAATTGGTGGCTCTGAAGTGGCTTCAAATATTGCAGGTATATCTTTTGATACAACTGGGAGTACTCCAGTTTTGGTCGATGCCTCAGGCACTCCACTGGCCTTAACCGCAGGATTTGAAGATAATCCAAATGCGATGTTTATTTTATGGAAAGACCATACCTCTAATCGGGAGGCGAACGAGATCAATCAACTTTCTAAAAACTGGGAGATAGATTATACCAAATTTGAAGGGGGTATTTACTCTTCCGAATGGGTTTGGGCCAAGGTCCTGCATGCTCTTCGGGCTGACGAAAAAGTCCGCAAGGCAGCATATTCCTGGATCGAGCATTGCGATTGGATGCCCGCTCTTCTTACTGGAACAGTATTGCCAAATAAGGCTTTGCGTAGTCGCTGTGCGGCTGGACATAAATCGATGTGGCACGAAGGGTGGAATGGACTCCCTTCTGAGTTATTCTTATCTACTTTAGACCCATTGCTATCTGGATATCGTGCTCGACTTTACGATAAAACATATACCAGCGATGTTAAGGCTGGATCATTAACCTCGGAATGGGCTGGCCGACTAGGCTTATCGACAGATGTAGCTGTTGGAGTAGGGGGTTTTGACTGTCATTTCGGTGCCGTTGGTGGCGAGGTGGCTCCCAATGTCTTAGCTCGTTCTATTGGCACCTCCACCTGTGATATTATGATTGCTTCGTATGATCAGATTGGTGATAAATTGATTCCAGGTATCTGTGGACAGGTCGATGGCTCAGTAATTCCTGGATATGTTGGACTCGAGGCTGGACAATCGGCCTTTGGTGATATCTATGCTTGGTTTAAGAAAGTTGTAGCCTGGCCTATTGAAGA
>CAIVGL010000052.1 GCA_903905505.1 uncultured Bacteroidia bacterium
CATTGGAGATCATCTAAAAACGAATGAACTAGATCTCGGTGTCAGTGGATTTAAAATGGATGAAAATGATGGTTTCGACAACTGGCTTTGGTCTGATGTGACTCGGTTTCCATCTGGAATTCCAGCAGAACAGATGCGCCAACTTTATGGGGTGATGATGCAGAAGATGACCACTCAGCTTTATCGGGAACAAAATAAGCGAACCTATGGATTGGTCAGAGCCTCAAATGCCGGCGGATCGTCATTCCCGTATGTTATTTACAACGATTATTACAGTCATCGCGATTTTATAACGGCATTGATTAATAGCTCGTTTATTGGGGTATTATGGACTCCCGAAGTTCGCAGTTCTCCAACTGCGGAGGAGTGGCTACGACGTATGCAGACAGTCTGTTTCTCCCCCTTGGCCATGCTTAACGCTTGGTCTGATGGAACCAAGCCATGGTCGTTTCCTGAGGTTGAAAAGCAGGTTGCCGATGTTGCTAGATTAAGGATGCAATTGATACCGTATATTTATACATGCTTTGCAGAGTATTCCTTTTATGGAAGACCCCCTATGCGGGCGATGAATCTTCTGGAAGGATTCACTCCTACATCTGAAATAGTGGCTGGCAAGTTAAGTTCAACAGAAAATCCGTATGCGAAAGCAACTCGAAAAGAGATCAAGGATCAGTTTATGGTTGGTGATAATTTATTGATTGCCCCTCTTTTTGCAGGAGAGACAGAGCGAAAAGTTATCTTACCTAAAGGACGGTGGTACGACTTTTATACGGGTCAGTTTGCAGGTGAAGGAGAAGTTATAAAAGTGGTGCCTGGCCTCGATAAAATACCTGTTTATGTTCGAGATGGAGGGATTATTCCGATGTACGAAGCGAGTCAGATTGAGCTAAAATCAAATGAAAAGAGGAGTCTGATTGTCCGTTTTTATGGCAAAAAAGATGCAATTTATAAACTTTACGATGACGATGGTGAGACTTTTGATTATGAGAAGGGTGCTTACTCTTGGCGCGAGATTCGTATAACTACGGCAAAGAATGGCAAGTTAAAGGGAGCCATCTCGAAGGCGGAAAAATCGAAGCCTGATAATTTTAGTTCCGTGAAATATCAATTTATGAGTGAATAATTATACATCCTCTAATTTATCATACTTAGTGCCATTGTTTCATTAACTTTATGGTTTAATAATTTAAATACCCCACCGATGAAAAAGCTATCAGTTCTGTTCGTCATGTTTATTGCCGCTATTTTTATTCTATATACTGGAATGCCTGTTCTTGCTTATGGTTTCTGGGGAGTCCCAGTGGCTTTAGCAGCCTTGACCGGTATCTGGATAGCTTTTAACATGACGTTGATTCCCCAGATGAAAGGGGAAGTGCAGACTTTTCAGGTGCAGCCAAATAGCAAAACACCAGTTATCATCTTATTCGTTCTATTCCTATATGCTGCAGTATTGCCTATTGTGACATCATCGCCATTTTTGCGCACTTCAGAATATCGGAATTTAATTGGGGAAGTTGAAATTGGCGAGAGCCTGTCAAACCATATGCCTCCTATCGCTTTGTCGCAGATTCGTGTGGTGGATCAGTCCTTAGCGAATATCTTAGGCGATAAAGTGCTGGGAGCACAACCTGCCTTAGGGAGTCAAGTTCGCTTGGGAACTTTTCATATTCAAAAAGTAAAAAATGAACTTTACTGGGTCGCTCCATTACTCCATTCGGGCTTTTTTATGTGGTATCAGAACGAATTAGGGACCAATGGCTATGTGATGGTCAACGCTTCAAATGAGCGCGATGTTAAGCTTGTTCAAGAATCAGGAGGAATAAAAGTAAGAATTAAATATCAGTCGGAAGGTTACTTCAGCGATTTTCTAGAGAGGCATCTCTATTTAAGTGGGTATTATAATGTTGGTCTGACCGATTATAGCTTTGAGATCAATGATGATGGAGCACCTTATTGGGTCGTCACGAAGTATAAAAAGAAAATTGGCTTCTATGGTGAAGATGCAGTTGGCATTGTCCTTGTTAATACCGAAACGGGTAAATGCGAAGAGTATGGAATGGGCAATGTGCCTACTTGGGTAGATCGTATTCAGCCGGAGGCTTTTATTGAAAAACAGTTGAATGATTGGGGCCGTTTTGTCAAAGGGTATTGGAACTTTTCAAACGAGAGTAAATTACAAACCACGCAAGATTTGACTTTGGTATATGGTGAAGATAATAAGTCGTATTGGTATACAGGCCTTACTTCCGTAGGAGCTGACGAGGCTACAGTGGGATTTGTCTTAGTCGATACCCGAACAAAGAAATCGGTTTGGTACAAACAGAGCGGGGCTACAGAGTTGGCAGCTCAGAAATCGGCAAGAGGGAAAGTTCAAGAAAAACGATTTTCTGCCTCTCAGCCTGTCCCTTATAATATCAACAATATCCCAACCTATGTGATGACCTTAAAAGACGATGGTGGATTGGTTAAGATGTTTGCGATGGTCGCTATCGAAGACTATACTATCGTTGGTGTTGGAAATACATTGTCAGAGACTTTGATGGCCTACAAGAATGCCTTTAATATGGCTGGCAATAAGATCAATGTAAAGGGAAATTCAAGGAAGTTGATTCTTAATTCCATTGTTAATCGGATCAATTCGGATATTAAGAATGGGAATAGTTTTTACTACTTCACCGTTGCTGGCCGTGAAAATATTTTCATCGGGTCATCACAGATCTCTAATGAGCTGCCAGTAACCTTAAAAGGCGATAGCATCTCGATTAGTTTTGATGACGATACGCAAGGATTGATCGATATCTCAAGCTTTAAAAATAAGAGTCTCGAGAAGCGATAGTTTTATTTATTGGAGATTGTCAGTTTGCGTATTATGGTTTTGTGGCACTAAGTTCCTTTGTCGACAGCAATCCACATGCGGCATAAATATCCTGACCACGCGAAGCTCGGATAGTGGTGGTGATATCTTTTGCGTTTAACAGATCTTTAAACATCGTGATGGTCTCCTCGTCGGGGCTCTCTAAGGGTGTTCCAGGAACAGGATGGAACCGAATAAGATTGATCCTGCATTTAATGCCGGCGAGTAATTTAGAGAGCTCACGAACATGATATGCGGTATCATTTAGACCTTTAAAAAGGATGTATTCGAAAGATACGCGCCGCTGATGACTAAAATCCCATCCCTTAATCTCATTCACAACTTCCGCAATTGGATAGGCAATCTGAACGGGCATTAGTTTACGTCGTTCTTCATCAAAAGGGGTATGCAGACTGATAGCTAGATGAGCCTCACTCTCATTTAGGAATCGAATCATGGCAGGAATTATGCCAATGGAAGAAACAGTAATTCGTCGTGGACTCATGGCATAGCCCCAATCTGAAGTGAGAATTTTCAGGCTCTTTAAAACGGCCTCAAGGTTATCGAATGGCTCGCCCATCCCCATATAGACGATGTTTGAAACTTCTCCATTTTCGTCAATACTTCGAATCTGATTTACGATCTCGCCAGCGGTTAATTGTCCTTGAAATCCCTGTTTTCCTGTCATGCAGAATAGGCATCCCATCTTACACCCTACCTGAGTTGAAACGCAAACAGTTTTCCGATCCTCATCGGGGATCATCGCTGTTTCAATAAACTTATTAAGCGCGGTTGGGAAGAGGTATTTCTTTGTTCCGTCTATGCTGGTCTGAATTTTTGATGGTGCAGAGAGTCCAAATTCGAACTTTTCATTGAGTAGATCACGGGCATTTTTCGAGAGATTACTCATCTCATCAATGGACTGGATATTTTTTTTGTAAAGCCAATCGGCCAGTTGTTTGCCTGTAAATTTTGGCAAGCCTAGGGATAAGCTAACCTGTTGTAGTTCTTCTAAGTCTTTGCCGAAGAGTTGATCTTTCAGTACCATACGCGAATAAAATAGAGCTTCTTGAGTTGTTTTGCTTAGAAATAGATCTCTGCAAAAATCTGATCATACGGTATCCCTTTGTCTATCAGAATATCACGTACCTCAACGACCATCAAGGATTTCCCACAAAGGTAGTATTTATAATCCTTAGGGAGGCTATCTAAGGATAAAAGATACCCAGTAACTCTCCCTGCGAAGGTTGTCTCATCCTGTTCTTGAGAGCAGCATTTTATATATTTCGGCCCTAAGGCCCACGAGAGCTCCTCTTCAAAATAGAACTGGTTGAGGTGACTGACGCCATGGATGAGCGTTTTCTGGTCAGACAATCCCGATTGAAACATGCTGTAAAATGGTGATATTCCTGTTCCAGTGGCAATCCAATAGGCCGGATCATGGTCTCCATGAAAACTTCCATAAGGTAAGGAGACGAAAAGATTATCGCCAGCGACAGCTTTTGCAAGTTTTGGAGTTAGATACCCCTCCTCTTTGATGTTGTAAAGGATGCTTATCTTATCGGTTTTGTCGCCACTGCAAACGCTATAAATCCGAGGAGGCTGAAGCTTGTCAAGGGCCACCTTTACAACTTGACCTGGAATAAAATCAACTTTTTGTCGATATGAAAGGACAAATACACCAGGTGAGATCTCGAGATTCTCGGTGATTTCTACGACAAAGAGTGGGATCTCGGCTCTTGAATATTCTGCTGGTCTAGCCATTATTTCGTTTTAATTTTCAAACACACAAACTTACTCAAGGTTCTGACAATTGTAAAGAGTTTGGCAAATTTCGTCTTTTTAGTGAGAAAAGTAAAACAAAACGATTTCTTAAAGGTTTATAAGGTGTATTGTTTCTCTTTTGAGGAAAGAAGAGAGGGTGATCCGCAAAAGAAATAATTAATTAATTTTGCTCTCCAAAATTTAGGCATATGATGACTTTGATGAGGCACGACCAGCAAATGGACGAAAGCTTCTACAAAATACTAGAGATTAGACATTTAACGGGTAATGCATTTTCAATAAAATTACCAAAGGCTCGTTTTGCTTTTAAAGCTGGTCAGCATATCTCATTAGGTATTGTTGGCGGAAACCAGAGTCGTGAATACTCGATTTACAGTGGCGAGAATGAAGAAAACCTAGAAGTGCTAATCAAAGAGGTGCAGAATGGTTACTTTACTCCTCAATTACGCCGATTAAAAATTGGACGGATGCTTGAAATACATGGTCCATTTGGTAAATTTGGCATGGAACGAGAAAAAGCAGAGAAGGGGAAATTTGTATTTATTGCTAGTGGAACGGGTATTGCACCATTTAGAAGCATAATTCGAACCTATCCGAATATTGACTATACATTAATTCATGGTGTAAAAACTCTTGAAGAGGCTTACGATAGTCATGAATATGAGAAAGGTCGCTATGTTCTTTGCACTAGTCGCGAGAAAACGGGTGATTATCATGGCCGATTAACGGGTTATTTAAAGACCTGTACATTTGCTCCTGATACACAATTTGATTTGTGTGGCAATAGTGAGATGATCTTTGATGCGCTTGAAATATTAAAAGGCAAAGGATTTAGTCGCGATCAGATTCATTGTGAAGTTTATTTTTAATGGAGTTGCCTATTTTAACCATTCATCATTTGAACCATAACTTATCTTTATTCGTGTGAAGTATCACTTAATTACATTGGGTTGCCAAATGAACCTCGCGGATAGCGAAAGGGTTAGTGCTGTTCTTGAGGGGATGGGGTATCATAAAACCGATAACGAAGAAGAGGCAAGTTTACTCGGCATTCTCGCCTGCTCTGTGCGTCAAAAGCCAATCGATAAAGTATACAATAAGATTGCGCAATGGAACAGATGGAAGGACAAACGGAATCTGATAACCTTTGTCTCTGGATGTTTATTGCCTGCCGATAAGGATAAGTTCCTGAAGACTTTTGATCTTATTTTTCAGATGAGTGAGTTGGGACAGCTTCCTGATATGATTCGAGAATATGGGGTGGTAACACCAGCCGGATTGAAGATGCGTCAGCCGATTATGCCTAAGAATGAGCATATCGCTGCGATGTGGAGTATTAAACCGAAATATCAATCGACTTACGAAGCCTATGTCCCGATACAAAATGGTTGTGATAAATTCTGTACGTTTTGTGCCGTTCCTTATACCCGTGGCCGTGAAGTCTCGCGTCCGTCATTGGAAATTGTTGAGGAGGTTCGTCATTTAGTCAACCAAGGGTATAAGTCAATTACGCTTTTGGGCCAGAATGTTAATTCGTACGGTTTAGATAAGAATGGCGAAGAGATTACGTTTGCACAATTATTACGTCAGATTGGCGATTATGGCAATGCGTCGAATCAAGAGTTTTGGGTCTACTTTACCTCTCCGCATCCACAAGATATGAACCGCGAGGTTATTGAAGTGATTGCAAATTATGAGTGTCTTGCTAAGCAGATACACCTACCGATGCAGAGTGGGGATGAGCGTGTATTACTGAAGATGAACCGTCGTCATTCGATGGAGAAATACCGAAGTATCGTTGATGATATTCGTGAATTAATACCTCAAGCAACCCTGTTTACCGATATTATTGTAGGTTTTACGGGTGAAGGAGAAGCAGAATTTCAAAATACCACAGCGGCATTTGAAGAGTTCAAATTTAATATGGCTTATATCGCGATGTATTCGCCTAGGCCAGGTGCAGCTAGCTTCCGTTGGGAAGATGAGGTGTCATCAGACGATAAGAAAGATCGTTTGCATCGCTTATCTCAAACGTTGAAGGCCTGTTCGCTCGAATATAATAAAACGCTGGAGGGGAAAACGATGCGTGTACTGATTAATGGAACCGATCGAAAGACGGGTTTTATGACCGGCATAAATGAAGGGCGTATCATTGTCAGACTTGATCATCACGATAATTCATTAATGGGGAAGATTATAAGCGTTAAGATTACTGACGCGGCTTTCTTATCTTTGAGCGGTGAAGTTGTACCAGCTTAACGATCGACATAAATTTTAAATTAGACCATACGCGTGATCCTAAACCAAAAAAAGAGAGTGGCCTTCAAAACTTTGGGCTGCCGTCTTAATCAATACGAAACAGATGCATTAGTTACCGATTTTAGTCAGGCAGGCTATGAACTTGTCGATTACAATGAATCTCCTGATGTGGTGATTGTAAACACGTGTACCGTCACAAACCAAAGTGATCATAAGTCCAGGTCCGTGATTAGTCAGGCTGCACGCAAAGCTAAGAATGCCGTTGTTGTTGTTACGGGCTGTATGGCTAATAATTTCAAGGAGAAACTAGAGAGTCAGGAGAATATCACCTTCGTAGTCGAAAATAGTCGTAAGAGCTCTATTTTGACCCTCGTTGATGCCCATTTCTCTGGTGAGATCGCACACCCCGATCAGCTTCCACAAGATGTTTTTCGGTATGAGCCTGTAAGGAAAAGTCTGCACACCCGAAGTGCCGTTAAGATTCAAGATGGGTGTGATAATTTTTGTACGTTCTGCATCATCCCGATGGTGCGTGGGAATGCTGTTTCGAGACCTGTGGCCGATGTTCTTGAAAGTATTCGGAAGACTGTCGACAATGGATTTAAAGAGATTGTCATTACCGGAGTTAATATTGGTCGGTATAGTGATGGCGATACTCGATTTGAAGATTTATTAGCTCAGATCCTAGAAGTCCCAGGTGATTTTAGGGTTCGCATATCATCGCTAGAGCCTGATGGCTTCGGTCCTGATTTCGTGAAACTCTTTGCCCATCCGAAGTTGATGCCTCATCTTCACCTCTGTCTACAAAGTGGTTCAGACAAGACTTTGCTTCGGATGCGCAGGATGTATGACGTTGAGCAGTTTCGCAAGACCGTAACTCAATTTAGAGCTGTTTATACTGATTTTAATTTTACAACAGATATTATTGTTGGCTTTCCGGGTGAGACAGAAGAGGAATTTGGACAAACATTAGAGGCGATTAAGGAGTTTAATTTCAGCCACATTCATACGTTTAAATATTCGGTTCGAAAAGGGACACGAGCTGAGCGTCTCGAGAATCATCTCCCAGAGAAAGTAAAAACCGAAAGATCACTTCAGATAAGAGATCTCTCGGTTGAGAATAAGATTGATTATTTTAATTCTTTTATTGGCAAGACTCAAGATGTGCTTGTCGAGAAAGTTGCCCATGGAGTAGCAAGTGGATATGGTGAGCATTATATCCCTGTCCGTTTTAAACTTACAGGAGCTCAGAAAAATGCTATTCACAAGGTTCGACTTCTTGAACGTAAAGGTGACGATGAAAATTGTTACCTCTTGGGAGAAGTTATTCTTTAACTTCCAGCACGTATAATTAATCCTAAGCCAGCAACGAATAGCACAAACATCATGGTGAGCAAAGCATTGACTTTTCTTGATGAATTTTTAAATTCCTTCCAGATAAACACACCCCAAAGAGCAGCAATCAAGGTCGCTCCTTGTCCCAGACCATAGGATATCGCAAATCCGGCTTTCCCCGCTGCTAGAATGCTAAGCGACATGCCTACGCACCAGATTGTTCCTCCAGCAATTCCCGTGATGTGCTCCTTGATCCCCCCCTTGAAATATTGAGCATAGGTTACAGGCTCTCCTTCAATTGGCTTTTTCATCAAGATGGTATTGAAAATGAAGTTGCTGACTAATATTCCCATGGCAAAAATAAATACAGCTGAATAAGGAGTAAGGTATCCCGCTTCAGGGGTTATCAGATTTTTGGCCATGGACTCGGCGACGAAACGATAAAATACGGCCATTAAGATACCGCCAATAGCTGCAATGATGATCCCTTTTGCAGGGATGGTTTTCGATTGTGCTGCTTTTTCTCGATAGGCAAATGCATCAAGGACGATGGCTATTCCAACAAGTGTCACACCACTAAAAAGAAGTATAGCATCGCCTTGTGGGTTTCCAATGTAATTCACAATTACCCCTAATACTAGAGCAATTCCAACACCAACTGGAAATGCGACTGACATTCCTGCAATTGCAATTGCTGCTACAACTAGAATGTTGGATAGGTTAAAGATGATTCCACCTATTAATGCTTTAGAGATATTTGTCCATTCGGCTTGGCGTAAGTTTTCAATAAATCCCATCCCTTGAGTTCCAGAACTCCCTAATGTGAGACCCATGAGCAATGAAAATAGGATTATGCCTAATACATAATCCCAATAAAATAGTTCGAAGCGCCACGTTTTTGCTGCCAGCTTTTGGGTGTTTGCCCACGATCCCCAGCATAGCATGGTTATCAACGTGAGCATGACGGCAACGGAATAATTTTCTACAATGTACATACGAGTTAGTTGTTTAGAGAAGGTTTATTTGAGGATTCTTCGTTTCGAATTGATCTAGTTTAGGGTTGTATTATTTTGTTTTTATCTCTTTAGATCAAGGTTATTTTTGGAATGAAAATTTAAAACTCTCACTCCGTTTTGAGCCAGTTTTAAACACAATAGCTTTGGTTAGGTATATATTTTCTCCAGTGGCTTCAGCTCTTTTAGTCCCTTTAACGACTACTTTAAGTGTATGTTTCCCTGGCTTTAGGTTTGTAATATGATAGAGGTCCATATTATTGTGCGTCTGATTTGCAAAGAAAAAATAGGTGTCAATAGTTCGGTCGAATGCTCCGTCTATATAAATATCGGCTTGTCCACAGTCTTTAAACCAATTGCCATTTAGGGAGACTCCAGTTCCATCAAAATCAAATCTAGCTTCATCCCCAGCATGATTGCTAAATTTGGTTTTAGGATTGTCTTTATTAAATGCCGCCCAGTTTCCTTTAAATGTCCATCCATTCTGGTCATTTACTTTGACTGTCTTATCGTAAATTAGTTTAGGGAATGAGGCTTCATAGGCAAGAGGCTTAAGTACTTGAGTTTTTATTTTGATCTCCTTTGAGGTTATGGCTCCACCATTTTTAACAATGAGCTCTTTTGCATATTTAAAGGTCTGATCAACCGCTTTATTGAACGAGTAGTTGGTATGAATAAATAACGAATCTCCCATTTTACGCATCTCCTCTTGGTAGTCGACAGGTAATCCACTAAAGCCTTTGATAACGCCTAACACCGCCATAACGTTTGATGGATTACAGTCGGAATCTTGGCCGCAACGTGTGGCTATCTCCATGGTTTTTAGTGGTTCCCCCTCCCCATATAGGAGTCCCATTACAATAAATGCGCCATTAAATTTTGCGTCAATATTAGAAGTCGTTCCGGCATCACAGATATGCTCGGTCCCCCATTTGGCCTCTAGTTCAGTCCAAGCTGCTCGCCAATCATTAGGATAGTGATCGTGTAAGACTAATACGTCGTGGATTATTTTAGCATATTCGCTTTTGGCTGGCAAAGCCTGCAGTGCTTTCTCTACCAAAGTACGAATGTTGTTCTCGAAATAGGCTTGAGAATATAAGGCACTTAGGAAAACACCACCATATACCCCATCGCCATAGTTCATAACATGACCAATCTTATCCGCAATTCGATTTGAGGTCTGAGGCATGCCAGGGCACATAAACCCAATGTAGTCTGCTTCTATTTGAAAGTCTATGTCGTCCGCGTGGATGTTATTTTTGGGATGGCCTGACATGGGTGGGAAAATGCTATCGAAATAGTTTTTTCTTGCTTGTACATTGGCATGCCATAATTCGTATCCCGCTTTGGCGAATAATTCTTGGAATTTTTTTGATGGAGCTTCGATGCCATATTGATCCATGGTCATAAGGAACGTGAGTTGAACATAGAGATCATCTTGTTCAAGTGAGCTAATTACATCTGCAGGAACCCATGTAATGGGCTCATCATAAGTTTTCTCCTGGGCTTTAAACTCAGTTGGTCCGCCATAGGTGACTCCAATAATTTTACCTGCCCATCCCCCTGCTATTTTGTCTCGCAATAGCTTAGCTGAAATGGATTGGCTCGCAGGCAAAATGGTTTGTGCAATACTTGATTGGATTAGTAAGGGCAACAAGAGTCCAGTAAGGAATAAGGATTTAACCGAAAGGTTCATGTGATAGATTTTGAGGTTCATTTGAGTTTAGCTAATTTCTTTTCTAAAAGGGGCAGAGGCTTGTGCTCCAAGCCTAGTTACAGATATAGCAGCTGCTTTACAGGCAAATTCAACAGCTTCTTTAAGATCTTGACCTTCTGAGATGGCCACTGCAAGAGCTCCATTAAATACATCACCTGCGGCCGTAGAATCTATAGCCTCTACTTTTGGTGCACTTACGACAATAGCTTTATTATCATTAAATACCAAGGCTCCTTTGCTTCCCATCGTGATAACAATAACGCGTATCCCTTTGTTGGCTAGATAACGTGCTGCCGTTTCAGCAGAAGCAAAATCGGTTACAGAAATGCCAGATATTAGTTCTGCCTCTGTTTCATTTGGCGTGATCATATATAGCTTAGCCAACAGCGAATCTGATAATTTCGTGGCTGGAGCTGGATTAAGGATGACCTTAATGTCTGCTTTAGAGGCGATCTCAGTTACATATTCTACTGTCTCTAATGGAATCTCCAGTTGCATTAAGATCAAGGTTGATTGTAGAATATCGTCCTTTACATCATCTATCTCCTTGGTGGTGAGAAATCCATTAGCGCCAGATGCCACCACAATGCAGTTCTCCCCATGTTGATCGACCGTAATTAATGCAATGCCCGAAGGATGAGCAGGATCGATCGTCAGATGCTTTGTGTTAATATTGTCTGCTTCAAATAGTGTCTTCGCTTGTTGCCCAAAAATATCGTTGCCAACTTTTGCAACTAGAGTGACGTTTCCTCCAAGACGAGCAGCGGCAACAGCCTGATTTGCCCCTTTGCCGCCAGGGTTCATAAAGAAATCACCACCGAGAATGGTCTCTCCAGGAGCAGGCAGTTTAGTGGTCCTAATGACCATATCGGTATTACTACTCCCGATGACTGTTATCTGGTTTGCACTCATTTTTTTGGATCGGCCTTTTTACTTTTTGCCGCTTTTGGTTTTGCAGCAACTGCTTTGAGAGTCTTTATTGCTTTTGTCTCATTAGGTTCCTTGACTAAGACTTCCTTTTTGATTTTTTTTAATTCTTGTTCTGCAAGCTCTAGCTTTTTTGAATTGGCGTGAAACAGCTCTCTTAGACTTTCTAGTTCTTGATGTTTCTCATCTTCAGGAATTACAGCGTTAAGCCTAATTTTAAAATCACTTAAGATATTCATGTAATTGATAAAGGCCTCATAAGGTGTTCCATACGGGTTGAAATATTTATGCACTTCTCCATCTGAGAAAAATTTAGTGCACATATAATAAAAGTGGTCAATGGTCTGGAGGTAGTTCCAATCTTTTAACAAGGTCGCGTCTTGGCAAAGAGCCATCCGATCTTTTAATCGATAGAGTTTTTCAAAAGCTTCCTTTTGAAGCTCATTCCCAAGCCATGCTGAAAGGTCACGTTCTTCATCTGCCCATGAGATGGGATATAACACATGAACCGAGGAGATGGGTTGCAGAGTAGCGACTACTTCAGAAGGTGTGGCAAACTTTAATTTTCCTGTTTTTAAAACGGCTTCTGGGAGATGCTTAAGAAAATCAAAAATGCCAGATTTCTTAGTATGTAACTGTCCAAAAGTTTCATAGTTAATAAAAATTGTAACGACCTCTTCTTCTTTAGGTAAGGCAACCATCCATCCTACATATTTTTCGGCCGTCAGTGGATATTCGCTCCATCCTTTATTTGAGAATTTAAAGGATAGGTCATCACTAAATCTAAAATTGCGCATTAGCACTTTAAGTCTTGGATTTATCGTGTTGCAATATAGGTAGTTCGGACTCTTCCAGCCCAGAACATGTTTTGCCCCTTCCGTGATCATCGCCTCAAAGCCCATTTTTTGCACTCGGTCTCCAATTTCATCCGAATAGATCAGCTCCGTATTGCGGAATACTTTAGGGCGATAGCCAAAGAGCTCTTCGATCAAATCGTCGTGCGCTTTAACTTGTGATTCAAATAGATCCCCGTCCTTCAAGGATGCCATTGAATTGGCGTAGGTTTCAGATAGAAATTCAACACAGCCTGTAGCCGCTAAATGAGCGAACGAATCAATGACTTCAGGAGCATAGAGTTTAAACTGGTCGAGAACAGTCCCAGACAAGGAGAAGGCCACCTTAAAGGCTCCCTTATGTTTGATAATTAAATCATGGATGATCTTATTTGCAGGCAAATAAACATGATCAGCCACTTTGCGCATAAAGGTCTCATTCGCAAAATCGTCATAATAATAGGCATCATTCCCAATATCAAAAAATCGATATTTGCGGTATCTAAATGGCTGATGGATCTGAAAGTTAAGACAAACTGATTTCATATCATTTAATTTTTGACTGTTTTTAATGCCGATAAATAGACTTTGTGAACATGCTCTGCCGAATGTTTCCATTGAAGGCTATCGACTTCTTCTTTCCCATGCTTTTTAAACATGGCTGATAAGGCTGGATATTTTAAGATCCCATAGATTGCATCTGCCATTGCATTGATATCCCAGAAATCAACTTTAATGGCATGGGTAAGAATCTCCGCAACACCCGATTGTTTGGATATAATTGTTGGAACATCTGACATCATAGCTTCAAGGGGCGAGATGCCGAATGGCTCAGACACAGATGGCATCACATACACATCACTCATCCGAAACATATCAAACACATCGTCGCCATGCAAGAAACCGGTAAAATGGAATCGATCGGCAATCCCTAGTCGAGCCGCACGTCGAATCATTTTCTCCATCATATCGCCATTTCCTGCCATAACAAAATGGACATTGTCTGTTCGTTTTAATACTTGATAGGCCGCTTCCACAAAATATTCAGGCCCTTTTTGCATTGTAATACGACCTAGAAAGGTGACAATTTTCTTGTTTATTCCTCGTCCAAAATCTGTATTTTCTGGTTTTTCTACTGGTTCAACAGCGTTGTAAACAGTCGTAATCTTTGCGGGATTGATCCCATATTTTTCAATCACAATGTTGCGGGTTAGGTTACTGACCGTAATAATCTGATCGGCGACCTCCATCCCTTCTCTCTCTAAGGCATAAACCTTTGGATTTACACTTCCCCCACTACGATCGAAGTCCGTGGCATGAACATGAATGACCAGTGGTTTACCGCTGACTCGCTTAGCGGCAATGCCTGCAGGATATGCAAGCCAGTCGTGTGCATGGATGACATCAAACTCATATTCTTGTCCGATTTGTTCCGCAACAATAGCATAATTGGCGATCTCATCGAGCAAGTCGCTTCCGTATTTTCCCGTGAATGGGAGCTTACCTTCCGAATCGGTTTGAATAAATCGGGTGTGCGAGGAGAAACGTTGTTCCGTAAGTTTCCAGAATTCTTCGGGGGAAGAATAGGGGACTAGATTAGACTCAACTTCTAAGGTGGTAACTTTATGATTTTTTGTTGCGAGGCGTAACCGTTTTTGTGAGATGGATATTTCGTTGGCCCCAATGATCTCTTTAACGGCTGAGATGTCTTCGTCTCCATAAGCTTTGGGCACAACAAATAGAACCTCAACATCGGCGATTTGTGCCAATCCTTTAGTCAAACCGTAACTTGCTGTGCCGAGCCCCCCGCTAATGTGCGGCGGAAACTCCCATCCAAACATTAAAACTTTCATCGTATTATCGCTGAGTTGTGAAACATTTTCCTTTATATCAATCGACAGCTATTTAGTTTAAATTTTATAGTTCTCAAGTGCTGAAATCGCACTCAATACCCCACCTACATTCCAGGCTTGCGAAATCGCTCCTCTAGCAGTGTATGGTGGATTCCCTTCATACACCTCTGAAAGTGTTCCTAAGCAATGCTCGGACATCTCCTCCTCGAAAACGGCCATTATCTGCGTTAATAGAGATAATCCACCCGCTTTATGCACCTCGAGATAGGTTTTAACAAAGGGATAGATTAAGAATGGAAATACACTGCCCATATGCAGTGTCGCCGATCGCTGATCGGCATTTCCTTCGCAATTTCCTTTATAATGTAAGTCATTCGGCGCTAAAGTGCGAAGTCCTCGCGGTGTAAGCAGCTCGTTTCTAACTTTACTGAGTATCATTTTTTTCTGTTCTCTGCTTAATGGCGAATAGGCACATGCAGCGGCAAGTAACATATTTGGACGAACAGCCCAATCGGTATAATTGCCATCTATAAAGTCAGCCAGATATTCGTGGGCGTCATCCCAGAAAGTATCGATAAAAGATTGTGCGATCAAAGTGGGGAGCTCACCCCATTCACTAATGAATTTTTTGTCCTTAGCCGCTTCTGCCAGATCCAGCGCAAAGCAGACCGCGTTATACCATAATGCATTAATTTCGACTGCTAAGCCGCCACGTTGGGTTACTGGACTGCCGTCGATATAGGCATCCATCCAGGTTAGTGCAACGCCCTCTTTTTTAGCATAGATAAGCCCATTCGGCTCCATATGGATATTAAAATGGGTCCCATTTTTATAGTTTGTCAAGATCTCTTTTAGAGCTGAGCCATAACTTTTCCATAACGTCTTTTTATCGCTAAATGGGAGGAGCTCTTGAATCGCGCTGAAGGCCATTAAGGGGGCATCGGCAGCATCATAATCGCTTGGAGCCCCAGCATATTTAGGGAGTAATCCGTCTTTTAAGCGACCTAGATTAGTGGCTAATATTGCTTCGTAACTGGCCGCCTCTTTATTCGTGAGCAAGAGGCCTGGCAAGGCAAAAAAGGTCTGTCTAGGAATCGATTCATACCACGGAAATCCGGCGATTAAGTCTTGACCATCCTTCCGATCAGATCGAAACTGTTCGGCGGAGTTGAGGAGACAGTTGACAAAACTATCTCGGGGAAGTCGACTCTCTTTCTCTGTTTCGTAGTGCTTATAAAGGTTTTTAGGATCACAAAGTTCTGTTGAGGCGGAGAAGAATATAGATTCCCCTTTTTTTATGTCTAATTCAAAATAACCTGGTACCAGCAGGTCTTCTTGATATTCATAACCTCTTGAGCGCTCTTTTAGATACTCAATATTTCGCGACCAATCGGGTACGGGAACAAAGTCAGGCTCTTTCGAAAATTGCATGTAGAGCTCTGGAAAGCCCTCATAAAGTTTCATCATGATCCCGTTTTTCACTTTGGCATATTTGCTATTTGCAACCATGTTCGCCTTCGTAAGTTGGTGGATATTTCGAAAGGCAAGAAAGGGCTTAAAACGCAAGGTGGTTGGACTATTTGCCTCCTCTAGGGTATATTTCACAATCACTTGGTTGGAATTCTCCACCAGCATACGTGTCTTGGTCAGTATGACACCTCCAACGCGATAGGTCACTTTTGGAATCGTCTCAATCTCAAAGTTGCGAATATATTTATGCCCTTTAGGCTCATAGAATTCCCCGGGATATTTATGAATTCCTAAGTTAAATTGGGTGTCGTGCTGTATGATAGATTCATCAATAGAGGAAAGCAAGACATACTTCCCACCGTCGAGTTCGTCAAGTTGAACGATTAGCATCCCATGATATTTACGGGTATTGCAACCAGAAATAGTTGAGGAAGAGTAGGCGCCTAAACGGTTAGTTCGCAGAAATTCGCGTTGCAAAGAGTATTCTAGGTTTACTAGCTCCTCCTTATCGAATTTTAGGTAACTCATACTTCTTATTTTAAATTATATTCTTTTTTGAATGCTTGTATATAGACTTTGGTCGTAACAGTCAACGCTAAATATAGACAAAGGTATTGTCAACTAAAAATTTAAATCCCTCTTTTTTCTTCAAACAGTTTTTCAACTGAACTAAGCTCAAGATACGGATATTGTATTTTTAATTGGTTAATTTTTTCAAGCTGTAAGGTGATAAAATCACGATATGCTTTTTCGCTTGCATGATATGGCCTGTGATTAGCCGCCTGTAGGATTTTTTCAATCATCTCTTTCAGTTTCTGACTCTCCTTGTCAAGAAAATATCCAATGAATTTCTCTCGAATATACTCAAGAGCCAGCTCGCTTGGATGGACCAAATCGTTCGCATAAAAGCGATAATCACGAAGTTCATCTAGCTGCAATTCATAGGCTGGGAAATAGGAGCATATCTCATCGCTATTATGCGCAACTAGCTCATCTATAGCAAGCAGCAGGGTTGACTTGCTTAACTGATTTTCGTGTGCCCCATCTTTAAGATGACGAATAGGACTAACGGTAAAAACTAAGTGCAGTTTCGGATTAAAGGCTTTTAATTGATCAATTAATGCGATCCACTCTTCTTTGATTTGGCTTACAGTTAAACGGTACTGGACGAACTCTGATGCTGGCAACTTATGGCAATTGGAGACAATCGCTCCCGATTTTTTGTTTTCAAATACCCATGCTGTTCCGAAGGTAATAAATAGATGAGAGGCTTGTTCTAGTCTATGATGCGCCTCAACCGATTGATGGTTTATTTGATCAAGAACAGTTTGAAATTTCGAATTTGAGAAGCTGCTATGGTGTGAAAAGCTATGAAATAAACCTTCCCTCTCGAATAGATCTTGATCTGTAAATTTCTTTTGGTTGATAATATGGTTTAGACAATTGGCTATCGATGCTGGGTTATATAAAATCCCAAAGGGATTAATCGTAATGGGCATGCAGCACTCCTGAAGATTGAGTCCAATGTTTTCTGAGAAACATGAGCCAATCATCATCGATTGGGTATGATATCCTATCTTAGTTGCCGACTCGGTTAGTGCTACTGGAGTATTGAATTTGACCATTTAAATGTGATGAATTAGCTTTCAAAAATTCTACCACTTAAAGATACAATTAAATTATTTAGTTATGTAGTCGATGTTGCGCTTCAAACGTGTATATCCGGCTCTCTCAAAAGCAGTTTTTTTAAATCTCTCGCTATAATTTTCAGGACTAAGCTCTGACCATTCTGCTTTTGTCATCTCTAAAAGTCCTTGGATTGGCTTGAAATCATCGCTTTTATTAGGGGTAATGACTTTATTCCATGGACATACGTCTTGACAAATGTCGCAGCCATAGATCCGATTTTCTAAATTTACTTGTATGGAAGCAGGTGCCTCTTCTTTGTTTTCAATGGTGTGGTAGGAGATACATTTTGTGGCATCTATAACTCGATCGGCAACTATGGCTTGTGTTGGACAGGCATCGATACATTTGGTACAAGTGCCACAATGATCGCTTGTAAATGGGGTGTCGTATGCTAGCTCTAAATCTATAATTAGCTCAGCAATAAATACATATGAGCCGTGATATTTGTTGATTAATAGCGAATGCTTTCCAATCCAACCTAAGCCAGCTGCCTTGGCTAGTGAGCGCTCAAGCACCGGTGCCGAATCGACAAAGCCCCTGCCTTGGCATGGTGAAATAGTTGAATTGATGTATGTTAGAAGTTCATTCAGTTTTTCCCGGACCACAAAATGATAATCTCTACCATAAGCATATTTTGAGATTATGGGGGCGGTAGGATCAACTTGTTGTTGAGATGGAAAATAATTGATTAGCAAAGAGACCACAGACTTAGATCCCTCTTCAAGTTTGCCTGGATCGAGCCGCTTTTCGAGGTTATTTGCCATATAGGACATGTTCCCATGCATCTGGTTTGACAACCATTTTTGCAAAGGTTCGCGCTCCTCTTCCAGCTCTCTGACCTGCGATATGCCACACTCAGCAAAGCCAAGTTCTAAAGCCTTTTGTTTGATTAGCTGGCTATATGTATGGCGAGAGTGATCCATATGGAGTGGTAAACCTACATAAATCCCAACTCCAGTCGGGCCTCTTCCGACATCATCGATTTTTCCCAGGCAGGTTCGAAGGTTAGTTCGATTTTACACGTTTCGACCCCTTCAACCTTGTTTGTCATATATTCAACATCCGCTAGGATCATGTCCGCAGCAGGGCAGTTGGGTGCGGTTAGTGTCATCAGGATTTGAGCCTCATTCTCAATCACATCAACACTGTAAACCAGTCCTAGATCATAAATATTAACTGGAATTTCTGGATCAAATACCTCTTTAAGGTTTTCAATAACTAAATCTATTCTTGGGTCCATTTTTAATTGTTTTTAGTTGAGATTTTCTCGTAAGCCAAAGCATAAAGTTTCATTTGTTTCACCATGGCTAAGAGTCCATTGGAGCGTGTTGGGGAGAGATGCTGACGTAATCCAATCTCGTCGATAAAACGAGGTTCCGAAGTTAGAATCTCTTGTGGTGTTCGACCTGAATAGATTTTCAGTAGAAGTGCCACTAACCCTTTCACAATTAATGCATCACTTTCAGCTACAAAAGAGATTTTTCCGTCTATATATTCTTGATGTAGCCAAACTCTCGATTGACAGCCACGAATTAGGTTTTCGTCGACTTTGTACTGGACATCTATTGGAGCCATTTCGTTTCCTAATTCAATGAGTAGGCTATACTTATCCATCCAGTCTTCAAATCCTGCAAAGTCGTCGATTATCTCTTGTTGTATTTCGTCTATAGTCATTCGATAGGTCTATTGAAAGTTATTATGCCAATTAAAACATGGCTTTAAGCCTTATTAAGGCTTGATAAAACACCTCAACTTCTTCCATGGTATTATAAAAAGCAAACGAGGAACGGACCATATTTTCGACTTCAAAGTGGTCCATAATTGGATCGGCACAAAGTCTTCCCGTACGGACAGCAATGCCCAATTGATCGAGTAATGTTCCTAAGTCAAAAGGGTGAATCCCTTCTATGTTAAAGCTCAGCACACCCGCTTTTTCGTTGGCCTCACCGTAGATCGTTAAGCCATTTATCGTTTTAAGTTTTTCGGATGCAAACTGGAGTAGATTCTGTTCGTGTTTCAGCACTAAGGTATGATCAAGGCTCTCTAGATAGCTTATCGCAGCAGCTAGTCCAATAGCGCCAACATAATTTGGTGTTCCAGCTTCAAATTTATAAGGGATCTCATTGAAGGTTGTTTTACCGAAAGTTACTCTATCGATCATCTCCCCTCCACCAAGAAATGGTGGCATCTGATCTAACCATTTGCGTTTGCCGTAAAGGACTCCGCTGCCTGTTGGTCCATACAACTTATGTCCAGAAAAGGCATAAAAATCGCAGTCGAGTGTTTGAACATCGATCTGGAAATGGGGAGCACCTTGAGCCCCATCAATCAAAACTGGTACATTTTTAAGATGTGCCATTTCAATGATTGTTGCAATGGGATTTACCGTTCCAAGAACATTGGAGACATGCGTCACTGCAATGATCTTTGTTTTCTCGGTAATCAGACCGTCGAGTAAATCAATGGAGAGTTCCCCTTTTGCATTAAATGGCAGAACGTTAAGCTTAGCTCCTTTTCGTTCGCACATCATTTGCCAAGGGACGATATTTGCATGGTGCTCCATCTCGGTAACGATCACTTCGTCCCCTTCATGGATAAAGGCATTTCCAAATGAGTGGGCCACTAAATTTATCGACTCAGTGGTTCCATGCGTAAAAATTATTTCTGCTGTTTCTGCTGCATTTAAATGGCTTCGAACAATTTCACGGGCTTGTTCAAATGCTTCAGTCGTTTTGTTTGCAAAGGTGTGGGTGGCCCGATGGATATTGCCATTGGTCTTAAGGGAGAACTCGTTCATCCGTTCGATGACCTGCACTGGACGCTGGCTTGTTGCCGCATTATCCAGATATACCAACGATTTACCATTGACTTTTTGGTCAAGGATTGGAAAATCTTTTCGTATGTTCAGGAGATCAAAACTCACGATTAAGCGAATGAATAAGTTTGAAATTTGTTATCGAATGCAATCTAATGCACAAGAGTGACACCGCGATACTTCGCCGCGCAGACGTTTATTTACCAATTGATCAATCACATCGCGCAGTTTATCAATCTTAACCTCGGCTAATACTTCGTGAGCAAAGGCAAACATAAGCATTAGACGGGCCTCTTTTTCATTAATCCCACGAGCTTGAAGGTAGAATAACGCTTCATCATTTATCCGACCAACAGTTGCGCCATGCGAACACTTCACATCATCGTTATCAATAACTAGCTGAGGCTTGGTGTTCATTTTTGCCGCGTCAGTTAGCAATACGTTGTTGTTCCGTTGATAAGCTGCAGTTTTAGTGGCATATGGAGACACATGAATCCGACCAGTAAAAGCGCCTGTTGAACTATCGTCAAGAATATTCTTATACAGTTGATTGCTTATACAATTTGGCTTAAGATGCTCGATACTTGTATAATTATCGACGTGTTGATTTTTATCTGACAAGGCTAATCCACTGATATTTGCAGAGGCATGTTCGCCGTCAAGGCTAATCTTAAGGTTATTGCGGATAATGCCACCATGGAGTGTCATGGCATTGGTGGACAAGGTTGATCCACGATCTTGACTGACATATATTCCAGAAAAGCTGGCTGTTTTATTATGCTGATTTTGGATGCTATAAATGTCGACTACGGCATCTTCACCAATTTTTACCTCAGTGATATTCGAGTTAATAAATTGCTGTGACGTTAGTGTATGATCACAAAGCATAATCTTAGCTTGGCTATTTTTTCCTGCAATAATCATGTTTCGCTGGGTAACGAAAAGGTCATCTTCGCTCCGTAGGATATTGATTATCTGCAAAGGCTTGCTGATCTGTACATGGTCAGGGATGTAAATAAATACCCCATCTTGAGCAAAAATGGTATTAATTGCCGTTAACGGATCTTCATTTGATTTAGCGAGTTTGCCATAATAAGCTTCCACTAAATCTGCATTTTCCAACATGGCCTTGCGCAAGCTTTTGATGATGACTCCCTTTGGAAAAAGTTCGCTATTGGTGCTTTTTTCGTCGTACCATCCGTTCGCAACAAGAATTAGATGGGTATCGAATTCTGGTACATCACAGCTAAATACTTCGGCAAGATCGACATCAAATAGATCAGGCTTAAAGGATCTGCGAAAATTCTCATTCTCGAATAATCGAGTGAGGTCGCTATATTTATAATTTTCCGTTCTAAAACTTGGGATTCCCATTTTTTGGAAGGCCTGGAGTGCAGGTGTTCGTGCTTGGTTGACCCAAGCAGGCAATCCTTCTCCAACCATAGTATGATGAGCATCATAAATGGCGCTAATCCGATCGACGGCTGATATTTTTTCTAATAACTCTGCCATAACTATACTTCTACCTCTTTTTTGATCCAGTCGTAACCTTTTTCTTCAAGCTCGATGGCGAGTTCTTTGCCGGCTGATTTTACGATTCGTCCTTCATAAAGAACGTGAACGAAGTCAGGCACGATATAGTCTAGTAAACGTTGATAATGCGTCACTAAGATGGTCGCATTATTCTCATTTTTAAGCATATTAACCCCGTTTGAAACGATCCGAAGTGCATCAATATCTAATCCACTATCTGTCTCATCGAGTATCGCCAAGGTTGGTTCAAGCATGGCCATTTGAAAGATCTCATTTTTTTTCTTCTCTCCGCCAGAGAACCCTTCATTAACCGATCTGTTGGTCAGTTGTGAATCGATCTGTACCATCTCTTTTTTCTCACGCATAAGCTTTAGAAAATCGCCGGCTGAGAGCTCTTTCTGATTACGGTATTTACGATGTTCGTTAACCGCAGTTTTTAGAAAATTAACCATGCTTACCCCTGGGATCTCCACTGGATATTGAAAACTAAGGAATAGTCCCTCTTTGGCTCTTACATCGGCTGACATCTCAAAGATATCTTTCCCATTAAAGGTCGCTGTTCCGTGAGTAACCTCAAAGTTTGTGTGTCCAGCCAAGACATTGGCAAGGGTACTTTTCCCAGAACCATTGGGCCCCATTATTGCATGTACTTCACCTGCA
>CAIVGL010000053.1 GCA_903905505.1 uncultured Bacteroidia bacterium
CCTGTATACTGGGTATAAAAAGGCCATTTTCTGTTAGATATCGAACTATGACCTGCGCGGTCAGGAAAAGAAGCATTTCGGCCTGAGCTGTAAATTTGGGCTGTTGGCCAATGGTTCCAAGATGGGAAGACCGAATACCAAGTGATCTCACCCGCATACGGTGTGCCACTGCTGAAATTTTGAATGCTGAAAGGTTTGTATTCCCCAGTAAAATTAAGCAGTTGTGCTACATTCCCTTTGAAAGGTATTTTAGGTGGTGTAGGATTCCAATCAAGATCGGTTGTCTTACCGTCGTAATCGACTAAAGTCATCACGGGTGCTTTATTGATAATACTCTCCGGATGTTGACCCTCTCCAAGGATAATAATCTGTTCATCCCATTCATGGTTGAGTCTACCCGTGGTATAGCAACGCATGCGTTTGGTGGCAATGCCATCTGGATAGATGGTCCAAAGCCATTCACTCTGGTCGCCCCATCCCGAGGTCGGATCATAGTTTGCCCAGTACTGATAAACATCGCAAAGACGATAGCGCCAACTGACAACTTTACGTGCTGGGGTATCTTCAATAACTCTAACATGCGAGTCAAAACAGCCTTTGTCTGACATGGGTTCATCATCTCCTCTAACCATTGTTTCATTAAACTCATTGGTTAGATTTTGATTCAGCTCATTCGACATCATGGGGATATAACTGACCCCATGCCAAAAAATAAATCGAGTTGGTACCTGATCGAAGCCAACGACTAAATCAGCATATTTTCCAAATCGCCATAGATTATCCCATGTTTCAAAGTAGTTTAATCTCGTCCGCATGGCTTCGAACTTACCGCCTGTATTTGCCAATGGAAGCGACCGCTTCTGCATGTCAGGAGCTTGAACAATTTCTTCACCTGGATTGAAACTTTGGTACAACGTTGCGATATCTTCTTCTGAAATCGGGGTATTAAAAATCTTTACTTCATCAATTAAACCATCGATGCCATAGTTAGAAGGACTTGTATCATGAGTACCCCCAGCTGGTCTCCTGTCGATACCCGCTTTGCCAATACGAACTTCTGCATTAGCACTTTGTATGCCACCTTTGCCGATTAATTTCTCTGCTATTTTCTGGCCATTGATATATAGAAACATCATCCCCGTACTTTTGCTATAGGTACCCGCAAAATGGGTCCATCGGAATAGCGGCAAGTGATTTTTATCGGTGTAGGGTGGCGTGTTTGGGACAGTAAGCTCTTGCCACTGATTGTCAACTTTTACGTTAAACCCCGGATAACCATGACTGTCAATTCCAAAGAAAAACCCGGTGTCATCGCCCTGCTGAATTATTGGAGCCCAATTCCAAGGATAGGCACCTAGGCAAAACCACCCTTCGACAGTTACACTTTGACCATTTATTGACGTAACTTGACTTGCTGGCAGTGTTACCTCTGTATGATAGCCATCAAATTCAATCGCCGTACCTGACACCCCTTTTTTCCAAAGTGCCTTAGGCCCCGGAATAGAACATTCAAGTTTACTTATCGTCTCCTTCGTTTTTCTCCCTTGCGTTGGGTCATTGAAATTGAACCACACTAGGGGCG
>CAIVGL010000054.1 GCA_903905505.1 uncultured Bacteroidia bacterium
ATCCCTTCGGCATATTTAGTCGCTTTAACTTGAGCATCACCGGAAGCAATGAGCTTGTCGAAAGCAGCATTTTGTTGTTGCTGATCTAGAGCTTGAGCCAATAGACGCTCAGCATTTGCAATACGAGCTAAAGTAGCCGCATCGCTTGGACGAATCAATAAGGCATCCTTGAAATTGGTTATCCCTTCGGCATATTTGGTCGCTTTGACCTGAGCATCACCGGAAGCGATTAGCTTGTCGAAAGCAGCATTTTGTTGTTGCTGATCTAGAGCTTGAGCCAATAGACGCTCAGCATTTGCAATACGAGCTAAAGTTGCCGCATCGCTTGGACGAATCAACAAGGCATCCTTGAAATTGGTTATCCCTTCGGCATATTTGGTTGCTTTGACCTGAGCATCACCTGAAGCGATTAGCTTGTCGAACTCCGCATTTTGTTTTTGCTGATCTAGAGCTTGAGCCAATAGACGCTCAGCATTTGCAATACGAGCTAAAGAAGCCGCATCGCTTGGACGAATCAACAAGGCATCCTTGAAATTGGTTATCCCTTCAACATATTTGGTTGCTTTGACCTGAGCATCACCGGAAGCGATTAGCTTGTCGAACTCCGCATTTTGTTTTTGCTGATCTAGAGCTTGAGCCAATAGACGCTCAGCATTTGCAATACGAGCTAAAGTTGCCGCATCGCTGGGACGAATCAACAAGGCATCCTTGAAATTGGTTATCCCTTCGGCATATTTGGTCGCTTTAACCTGAGCATCACCTGAAGCAATGAGCTTGTCGAACTCCGCATTTTGTTTTTGCTGATCTAGAGCTTGAGCTAATAGTCGTTCTGCATCGGCAAGTTTTTGCAAGGCCAGGGGCTCGTCAACGATCAACTTTAAGGCAGCTTTAAAGCTTTGAATCGCATCGACATATTTAAGAGCAGAAACCTGAGTATCTCCAAGGGCTAATAACCGTTGAAATTCAGCCTTAAGTTTAGCTTCAGCAGATTGATTTTTAATGTCTTTAGCTAATTCCTTAAGCTTATCAAGTACAAATTTATCTTTAGGCTTAATCTTCAAAGCCTCCCCATAAGTTAGATAGGCAGGTGAAAACTCTAACTTTTTCTCAAATTCTAATGCTTCTGATATTTTCTGATTAAACTTCTGATCAGCAATACTTCTCAAGGCATTTTCAATCTCATTTTCAATGGCCTTATCGTCGATATAGCTTATTGCATCAAAATTATCTAGCTTCCCATTTGGGGAGTAGTAGATCTTACCAACTACGGAGCCTTCAAAACTCAGTTTGATCCCTTCTACCTTTTTAAAGAGTGAAACAATGATAAAAAATGGGGGGAAAACACTATCCTTCTCCCAAACGTTTGGAGGGACAAGGGTAGAGACATCAATATCTTTTTGATAGAAGCCCCCTTTAACCACTGAAATTCGATATTCTTTAAAGTAATTCAGATCGAAGTCGAACTTCCCCGCAGATGATACATTAATACTCTTTTCGGTCTGCTTCGTTTCTAAGTTAATCAGGTTTATGGTCGTTCCACTAGCATCGCCACTCTCCACTTTTACTCTTCCTGGGATTTGAAAATACTTGTATTTAGTTTTGTCTCCAGCTGGACGTTTTGATTGACCCTCAGATAGAACAGAGCAAAACAAGATATAGAAGAACAGTATAAAGCGGAATAATCGAAGATCCATAATTCGATGGATTATATTGAATTGAGACTAAATTACACCTATACAGCAAAGTGCAAACAAATATAATATTTAAAGATATACAATTTCGACATGAAATATCACCCCTGGAAACCCGAATTGTTCAGCTTGCTCTTACGGAATCCATAGGTAAAATAGAGAATTAGACCAACTGCCAACCAAATGCCAAACCTGATCCAATTCGCAATTCCGAGTTCACACATCAGATAAAGATTTGTTACTAATCCAAGCACAGGTATAAGCGACCATTGTCGTCTAATTGCATAGATCGTGACAATTGTCGAAATAGGAATAAATAACAGATAAGAGATCAAGGATTCAGAATGGATCAGATCAGCAAAGATCGTATTCCAATCAAAGGATTTTGAGGCATAGAATTCACTACGCCAAATCAAGAATGCAACCACCAACCAAATTGGCAATAACGCATATCGGCTATTGATATATGGGACAAAAAATCCTTTCGCCTCAGAGTCTCTTTTTCCCAATGGATTCAATACAAGAATCCCGCCAGACACTAAGATAAAAGCAAATAGAGTGCCTATACTTGTTAGATCAGTAACTTCGGTCAGGTTCAGAAATAAAGCAGGTATAGCAACGACCAAACCAGTGACTATCGTTGAAAATCCTGGGGTACGATACTTCGGATGAATTTTACTAAACACTTTAGGCAATAAGCCATCCCGGCTCATACTCATCCATATGCGTGGTTGTCCAAGCTGAAAGACTAACAATACACTTGCCATGGCGATTAAGGCACTTAAGGCTATTATTCCAGAAAATTGGGTGAGGTGAAGTCGATTAAAGACAAATGCCAACGGATCGGCCACGCCAAGTTCTTTATAGGAAACCATTCCAGTCAGGACCAAACTAATGGCCACGTATAAAATTGTTGTTATGGCTAAGGCTAAGAACATCGAGATTGGAATATCCCGCTTAGGCTCCTTGCACTCTTCTGCAGTGGTGGAGATTGCATCGAAGCCAATGTAAGCGAAAAACACCCCTGAAACGCCCTTTAAAACCCCTTTCAGACCCTCTGGTGCAAACGGATGCCAATTAGCTGGATTAACATAGAAGATACCTACAAAGATTACAAGTAATAAAATCCCAATTTTCAATAAGACCATGGCATTATTTGCCAATTTAGATTCTCGAATTCCAATGTAACAGATAAAGGTTATTAACACAACGATAGCTAAGGCTGGCAGATCAGCAATAATCCGAAATTGACCCACCATAGGCGCTGTCAACCAGGCATGATAAGCATCTTGCAAAGCCAACGAAAAACTTTCAAGTTGACTACCCTGTGTCAAACCCTGACTTACTGTATTAAAACCTCTAAAGGCGGTTAAATAATCGGTCGTGAGGTAGAATGGGATATGTATACCAAATCCTACAAGGAATCCAACAAAGTAGCTAGACCAGGAGATGGCCACTGCAATATTTCCGATCGCATATTCCATGATTAAATCCCAGCCAATAATCCACGCTATTAATTCCCCAAAACTAGCATAGGCGTACGTATAAGCGCTTCCACTGATAGGTATGGAAGAGGCAAACTCAGCGTAGCACATCGCTGAGAGTCCACAGGCGATGGCTGTAAAAACAAAAAGAAGGGAGATTGCTGGTCCACCGCTAGCCGCAGCGTTGCCAATGGTACTAAATATTCCAGCTCCAACGATAGCTGCAACACCCATGGCCGTAAGATCCACGACCGTGAGATTGCGTTTAAGTCGAGTTTTTGCCGAGGCTAGCACCTCAGCATCCTGCAGGATCAGAGAAAGCGATTTCTTGCGAAAAATAGCAGATAATCTCAATAAGAATAGGTGTTGAAATTAAACTAAATAACGTTTAAGAAGTGATCAAAAACCTCCTTGATCAAAGAAACAACTTAAGCTTAAAGCCAACGAACAACCAAAGGCAAACCTTATAATTTGGACAATCTGCTTAATAAGTAATGGTCTGCCAGTACGATTGCTGCCATTGCTTCAACAATAGGAACTGCTCTAGGCAAAACGCAAGGGTCATGACGTCCTTTAGGGTTTATCGTTGTTTCGTTTTCACTCTTATCGATGGTCTTTTGTTCCTTTAACAAAGTGGCAATAGGTTTGAATGCCACCCGGTAATTTATGTCTTGACCATTTGAAATCCCACCTTGGATGCCACCTGAATGGTTTGTTAAAGTAGTAACCTTATCCCCTATTTTAGTGAAAATATCATTGTGTTCAGATCCTGAAAGAGATGTTCCTGAAAAGCCAGAACCATATTCAAACCCCTTAACCGCATTAATTCCCAACATGGCATGACCTAGGTCGGCATGAAGTTTATTAAACACGGGTTCTCCCCAACCTGTTGGAACCCCTGAGATAACACCACTGATAACGCCACCAACAGTATCATGATTACGACCAGCTTCCTCTATTCGAGCAATCATTTTCAAGGCTATCTCTGGATCAGGACAACGAACGATATTTGATTCGGTTAGGCTTAGGTCTAATTCTTGGTAAGGCTTTTCAATTGAGATATGACCTACTTGGGAAACGTAAGCATGAATAGTAATTCCTAGTTGAGTTAGCAATTGCTTGGCAATGGCACCAGCCACAACGCGGGCAATAGTTTCACGTGCAGATGAGCGTCCGCCACCTCTGTGGTCGCGCATGCCATATTTTTGATCGTAGGTATAATCGGCATGTGATGGACGGTATACATCTTTTAAATCGTTGTAATCGGCTGAATGCTGATCTTGATTTTTGATCATAAAACCAATCGGTGTTCCCATGGTTTGACCTTGGAAGATGCCAGAAAGGAATTCAACCTTATCGCCTTCCGCACGTTGTGTGGTGATATGCGATTGTCCTGGTTTGCGACGATCTAACTCATTTTGAATGAAATCTAGATCGATCTTTAATCCGGCAGGACAACCATCGATAACCCCGCCAATAGCCCCACCGTGTGACTCCCCATATGAAGTAAGTCTGAAAACTCTACCAAATGTATTCATAATACAAAAATTAATAAACCCGAAGTTTGCACTTCGGGTTCATAAAAGTAAGCTATTTTATCGAATCTGGAAAACCAGATGACTATTCTTAATTACATCCGCAGCTGCCACCTTTACCATCATCACAGCTACCTGTTTCGCAGCTCTCAAGATTGCTTTCGGTATCACCACAGCCACATCCGCTGCCGCAACCACCACCGCTATTTTTGCTTTCGCCACTTCCACAGCCACATCCGCTACCGCAACCACCACCACTAAACATAACGCTTAACTCTTCTGGTGTTGCATCACGAACCTCAAGTATCTCACCGGTGAAATGAAGATTTTCGCCAGCTAAAGGATGATTAAAATCCATTTTTACCGTTTGCTCATCAACTGAGATCACAAGTCCTTCCATACGCTGACCACTTGTGGACATCATTGGAACACTGTTTCCCGGTGCGATTAACTCTTCATCAATCTTTCCATCAACCATAAAGATATGTTTAGGAAGATCAACTAAAGCTTCATCGTTCACTTCGCCATAAGCGTCGATTGCAGGAATTGCGATTTCAAAAATATCGCTAACATTCTTACCTTCAAGTGCTTTTTCGAATGCAGGCAACATCATACCTGAACCGTACAAAAAGGATAATGGATTCTCTTTACCCGCTGTTTCAAATACATCTCCACCTTTACCGTCTAACTTTAACTCGTAAGTGACGGATACCATTTTATCTTTTGAAATTGTCATAATTCTGTATTTATCTAATTTTTAAGACTACAAAGAAAACACGTTATTCTGTAATATACAATTATAGTAACGAAAAAAGGGTTAAAATGTTTTGATTTGATTAAATATTAATGTTGTGATCTTATTACCTTCAAGTCGAAGTCTTAAATTATAGTGCAAAAACTAGCGAATACCAGGAATAACAACTTCATATTTCAAATTATCTAAACACACATATGAAGGGGTATTCATCCCCCATGTTCCATTATCTGTTGATGAAAAACGAAACGTTAACTTATTTACTTTTCCCAGTGATGAAAGATCGAGATTTGTCCAATTCTTAACAATGTAATCTTTCGAATTATCATCAAAGCGATAATCTGCCAGGTAAAACTCTACCGATTTCAAGGAATCTCCCTTAGCCCCAAACCCAACAACAGTCATTTTATACCAATCTTTATCGTTTCCTGAAGCTCCACCAAACTTCTTCGCAAAACTAGGATCTCCATTCTTTAAGGTCAAGGCAGTATAAGTTGAGTTGCAGACGCTGACAGTAGTTACTTTGTATACCGAGTCCTTCGCAAAAGAGGCAAAAGCATCACCATCAAATGGAGGATAATAGATCGCAAACTTATTTAAACCGTTCGCAGCATCAAAAACGCTGTATTGATTGGTATAACTACCATTGGCAACATCAGCCTTTTGCGAATACGCAAAGCTATCCCACGAACCATAACTTGAACTGAAACTATTACTAAAAGTGACTCCATTCGAAGTAAACTTACCCGAGCCATCAGCCCCATTCCAATAACCCGAGGCACCCAATGATAACCCTTCGAATCCGACCGTCTTAGTTAGAACAACATCTCCATTATCTTTTTTACAAGCCACAAAAGAGATTAAAATTAGAAGCGATAACGCTAATTGTTTTTTCATTTTCAATACTTAATAAATTTTTAAACCACAATTCCACAACAAATGTAAGCACCTTAAAATAAACTAGTTATTCCTATAGTGCCCAAATAGATTTAAACTAACGTTTTCAAAAACGAAAGCATAGCTCAAGCAACAAAAGTCTCAAAAAGAGGCCAATTGATCCTTAATTCTTGTAATAGAGAAAATGAATAACAATGAATTGTAGTTCACCTTTGCTATTTTTCCCGAAAGCAAAAAATTTAATCGTGTTTCGCGGCAGGTATTCTGGCTCACCTTCTTTTTGATCGCCTTCCCATCTATCGTTTGACAAACAGTGGCTTGTGGTTCAAAAAGTTTTTACTTAAGGCATACAGCTGCGGGTACAGCTCCGGTTTTACACCGGATTCCCTCTTTATCACCCATTCCAGACTTGGAACAAGTAATACCGAAAAACGTTTCAAAGGTATAATAATTAATAAATCGTTCTGCTTTTTTACTATTTTTATTCCAGAAAAAATATCACCTTATGAACCAGCAAGAGGCAGCCCTTCGAATCGCATATCTTTGTGAAGAGCTTGACAGACATAACTATAAATATTACAGCTTAAATCAGCCAGAGATCGACGACTACACTTTCGATCAACTTATGAATGAGCTGATTGCGCTCGAGCAATCATTCCCAGATTTACTCCATGAAACCTCTCCTACACAACGAGTAGGTAACGACATCAACCAAGATTTTAAGCAAGTAGCTCATAAGTATCAGATGCTATCGTTGTCGAACACCTACACAGAGGAAGAGGTGGCTGACTTCGATCAACGAATCAGAAAGCTAACCGATGAGAATTTCGAGTATGTGTGCGAATTAAAATTTGACGGAACCTCCATAAGCTTGACCTATGAGAATGGCAAATTGGTTCGTGCAGTTACGCGTGGAGATGGGGAAAAAGGTGATGATGTTACAGCAAATGTAAAGACCATAAAAAGTATCCCTTTGCGATTGCATGGCGACTATCCAAAAGAGTTTGAGATTCGTGGAGAGATCGTTCTTCCTTTTAGCGTTTTTGAAAATCTAAATCGTGAGCGAGAAGAGATCGGTGAGCAGCCCTTTGCAAATCCAAGAAATGCAGCCTCTGGCACTTTAAAGCTTCAGAATTCATCGATTGTCGCGACTCGGAAACTTGATGCTTATCTTTATCATGTCTTAGGGAATAACCTTCCAGAAGATGGCCATTATGCACTCTTGCAACACGCAGCGACATGGGGATTTAAAACTTCAGAGCACACCCGGAAATGTAAATCTATTGAAGAGATCTTTGATTTTCTTAAAGAATGGAACGTCAGAAGAAAAGATCTGCCAGTTGCAACGGATGGTGTCGTGATTAAAATTGATTCGATTAACCTGCAGCAAGAATTAGGATTTACAGCTAAATCGCCTCGATGGGCTATTGCCTATAAATTTAAAGCCGAACAAGAGCGGACAATTTTACACGCTGTAAGCTATCAAGTTGGACGCACAGGTGCAGTAACTCCGGTAGCAAATCTTGAACCAGTATTGCTCTCTGGAACCGTTGTTCGCAGGGCTACCTTACACAACTCAGATGTTATTGCCAACCTTGACTTACACTTAGGAGACACCGTATTTATTGAAAAAGGGGGTGAGATCATTCCTAAAATTATCCGTGTCGATCTTTCGGAACGACATCCGATGAGCGAAAAGGTTGATTTCATAACCCATTGCCCTGAATGCAATACCGAGTTAGTTAAGCAAGAAGGAGAATCAGCCTTTTATTGCCCAAATGAGACTGGTTGTCCACCTCAATTAAAGGGAAAACTAGAACATTTCATTGGTCGAAAATCGATGAATATTGATGGACTAGGATCAGAAACCATTGATTTACTCTTTCAAAATGGATTGGTACATAATGTTGCTGACCTATATGATATAACTGCAAACGACCTGATTAACCTAGAGAGACTTGGCGAAAAATCGGCCAATCGAATACTAGAAAGCCTTGAAACTTCCAGATCTGTCCCTTTTGAGCGCGTTCTATTTGCTTTAGGCATTCGATTTGTTGGAGAGACAGTGGCCAAAAAGTTAGCTAGAGGACTTAAGTCAATCGATAGAATTTCTAGTGCAAGCTTTGATGAGCTAATCGCCATTGATGAAATTGGAGCTAAAATTGCTGAAAGTATTCTAAACTGGTTTCAGGAGACAACGAATCAGAATTTAATTGAGCGACTAAAAGCGCAACAATTAAATTTTGAGATCATCGAACAGTTTAAAGAGGGTCAAACAGATAAGCTTGCTGGATTGTCAATCATTGTCTCTGGAACATTCGAGAAATTTTCAAGAGAAGAATTAAAGAATTTTATTGAGTTACATGGAGGCAAGAATGTCACCTCTATATCGGCTAAGACGGACTATCTTATCGCAGGGGAAAATATTGGACCTTCGAAATTAGAGAAAGCGGAAAAACTAAAAATTCCAATAATTTCGGAGGATCAACTTATTCAACTTACGAAATGAAAGTAATCATTCGTTTATGTATTTTTGAAAAATAGAAGAGCTGTTAAATGATTTTGTAAGTTTGCCCCATAATGTTCAATAAAACGATTAAGAAATATACGGATAAGCGATTGCTTCGCAGTTTTCAAACTCAGGATAGATCTATAAAAATCAACACCTTAAAGAATTCTAAAAACATTGGAATTCTTTGGAATCCAGATGATGAAGATAGTCTAGAAGCGTATGAATTATTCCGAAAAACACTTCAAGGCAGAGCGATAAAGCCCAATGGCTTAGCTCAGGTACTTTTAAATCGGGAAATTGAATTATTGGCCACTGTCACCAATTCCGATTTCATCATGAAAAGCGATATCGGCATCTTTGGGCGACCAAAGAAAAGTTCTGTAGAGCATTTTATATCTGAACCGTTTGATATCTTAATTGATCTTACAATCGTAAAAAGAAATGCATTGTTGTATGCTTTAATCCATTCAAAAGCAACATTTAAAGTCGGATATCAAGGTTCAGAACCAAATTTTTACGACATGAATATCGATATCTCGGAGAATCCGAATTGTAAATACTTATTAGAACAGGTGATCTATTACCTTGAAAATATAAATGAATAGGCTTAAATTAGAAGAATGAGTACAAATTTTCGTGGAGCAGGAGTCGCCTTAATAACTCCTTTTAAAAGCAATTTAACAATTGATTTCGAAGCCTTAGGAAGGATTGTCGAGAATCAAATCAATAATCATATGGACTATCTTGTTGTGTTAGGTACGACAGCAGAAACTGCGACTCTAAGCAATGTAGAAAAGCAACAAGTGATCGATTTTGTCACAAATCAGGTAAGTGGAAGAATTCCCATCGTCGTAGGTATTGGAAGCAACAATACTCAAGCGGTTGTAGAGAGCATACAAAGTTTAGATCTTTCCAAGGCAGATGCCATATTATCAGTCGTTCCATATTACAGCAAGCCAACTCAAGAGGGCATATTTCAGCACTATATGGCTATTGTTAATGCAAGCAACCTTCCGATTATTCTATATAATGTTCCAGGTAGAACTGGTGTTAGTATGTCAGCAGAGACGACGATCCGTTTAGCAAATGCATCTAAAAAAGTGATTGCAACCAAAGAAGCATCCGGTAACATCGGTGAGATTACAAAAATATTGAGAGATAAACCTGACGGATTTAGTGTTATATCTGGTGACGACGGCTTGTTGGTACCGATTATAGCTCTAGGTGGAGTTGGGGTGATCTCTGTTGCAGCAAACGCAATTCCAAAATCAATTGCCGATTTAACCCATTTTGCGCTAGATGGGGATTTCAAACAAGCGGCGAAGCTTCATCTTAGACTTCAAGGTTTTTCTGAAGCGCTGTTTGTGGAAGGCAATCCTGCTGGAGCCAAAGCTGCACTTCATTCAAAAGGAGTGATTGAAAACGTGTTAAGATTACCCTTGGTACCAGTAGGGGCTGCAACGTATAAAATATTAGCCGACGAGATGCGTCTGCTCTGTTAACACACCTTAGTGATAGAACAAGATCAAAAAAGGAGATTTATTTATAAATCTCCTTTTTTGATGATAATAAGGTATTGTAAAGTAGAGATGCAATGGTCATTGGTCCTACCCCACCAGGAACAGGCGTAATAAAGGAGCATTTTGGTGCAACCTCATCAAATTTAACATCACCTAATAGTTTCCATCCAGATTTAGTGGTTTCTGATTTGACACGTGTAATTCCTACATCAATGACTACGGCTCCCTCTTTAACCATGTCAGCGGTTAGAAATTCGGCTATACCTAAAGCTGCGACAATGATGTCGGCCTTTTGACAGATTCCTTTTAAATCTTTTGTACGGCTGTGACACAGGGTAACGGTACAATCAAAACCTTTTTGAGAAAGCAATATACTCATTGGTCGACCAACGATGTTGCTTCGTCCAATCACCACACAATTTTTACCTGATGTCTCAATCTTATAGCGACGAATCAATTCTAAAATTCCAAATGGTGTGGCAGAGATAAATGCAGGCATTCCAGCCACCATGCGACCAACATTAACGGCATGAAAACCATCAACATCCTTACGTGGGTCTATCGCTTCAATTATCTTATCCTCTGAAATATGTTTTGGCAATGGTAACTGAACAATAAAACCATCGAGGTCTGCATTGTTATTGAGTTCAGAAATACTCTGCAACAGCTTTTCTTCGGTGATGTCATCTTCAAATCGAATCAAGGTTGATTTAAAACCAACACGCTCGCAAGCTTTCACTTTAGCAGCCACATAAGTTTCACTACCCCCATCATGGCCAACAAGAATAGCTGCAAGATGTGGAATTTTTTTTCCTGCGGCTTTTAATGTTAAAACCTCTTGTGCGATCTCATCTTGCAGAATCTCCGATGTTTTCTTTCCGTCAATTAGCTCCATTGCTTCTTTTGATATTTATTACTTTGTCTTTTTGAGACTTTTTATTCTAATAATGCTTAGCGATGACCGCCCTTAGCTTGTGTTAAGGCATTACGCATATTTCCACCCTGAGAAACCATCTTCATCATTTTGCGAGTATCGGCAAATTGCTTTAGAAGTCGATTAACCTCTTGGATTGAAGTGCCTGAACCAATAGATATACGTTTCCGCCTTGAGCCATCAATAATGCTAGCATCGGCACGCTCTTTTTGGGTCATAGAATGTATAATGGCTTCAATATGTTTAAACGCATCATCTTCGATGTCGATATCTTTCATGGCCTTGCCCATACCTGGAATCATACTGGCAAGGTCTTTTAGGTTACCCATCTTTTTAATCTGCTGAATTTGTTTTAAAAAGTCATCAAAATTAAACTGATCTTTTGCTAGTCGTTTCTGAAGTTTACGAGCCTCCTCTTCATCAAATTGCTCATGCGCACGTTCCACAAGTGAAATGATATCCCCCATGCCCAAAATCCGATCAGCCATACGATTGGGATAAAAGGCATCGATAGCCTCCATCTTCTCGCCAGTACCAACAAACTTAATCGGCTTGGTAACCACAGATCGAATCGACAAAGCAGCTCCACCTCGAGTATCACCATCCAGCTTTGTTAACACAACACCATCGAAATCTAATCGATCGTTAAACTCTTTCGCTGTGTTTACAGCATCTTGACCCGTCATCGCATCGACAACGAACAGAATCTCACCTGGATTTACAGCCTGCTTAATAGCCTCAATCTCTTTCATCATCTGCTCATCCACAGCCAAACGGCCAGCAGTATCGATGATTACAACATCGTTGCCATGTAATTTGGCATATTTAATAGCTTCTTTTGCAATTTGAACTGGATCTTTACTTTCCGGTTGCGTAAACACCGAGACCTCTATTGATGCACCAACAATCTTCAATTGCTCAATAGCTGCTGGTCGATAAACATCACAAGCCACTAGAAGTGGATTTTTACCATTCTTTGTTTTCAATCGATTGGCCAGCTTACCCGTAAAGGTTGTCTTTCCAGACCCTTGAAGACCAGACATCAAGATTATTGCAGGTGATCCTTTGAGATTGACATCGACTGACTCTCCACCCATTAGCTCAATGAGCTCGTCATGGACAATTTTAACCATCACCTGGCCTGGATTAAGTGCCTTAAGAACATCTTGTCCTAAAGCCTTTTCTTTCACCTTGGCGGTGAAATCCTTGGCAATTTTATAATTAACATCGGCATCTAACAGTGCCCGACGCACCTCTTTTAATGTCTCAGCAACATTAATCTCGGTAATTTTACCCTGACCTTTTAATAACTTGAAGGATTTCTCAAGTTTATCTGCTAAATTTTCAAACATGATTCTTTGATTTTGAGATTACAAACTTACATGAAAAAACCTTTTGCACCAAGACACCTCAAATAGTTATTAAAATACTAACAGATAGACAATTAAATATCATGCCGACTTTAAATTTGCTAAATAATTATCAAAAGAAACGGGACAGTAGAGCTTCTGAAGAGATTCAGATCCATCTAAATATTATATCTATCTAGATATCTGTTATTTAAAATTATTCTAAAATAAAGTCCACATTTGTTTATTCCAACTTATTATACCTATTTTTACATCGGATTATTTACCATTAATTTTAGTTACTGTAATTATGAACATTTTCGTAGGAAGTCTGCCATTTAGCTTAGAAGAGGCAGAATTAAAAGGATTTTTTGAAGAGTACGGCGAAGTATCTTCAGCAAGAATCATCTCAGACAAATTTTCCGGAAGGAGCAAAGGATTCGGTTTTATTGAAATGCCGAATGACGAAGAGGCCAAAAAGGCTATCGAAGAATTAAACGGTGCAGAAGTTGATGGTCGCACAATCGTTGTGAACGAATCAATTGAAAAACCTAAAGATGGTACAAGACGTCCAGGTGGCGGCGGTGGCGGTTTTAACCGTGGCGGCGGCGGCGGTGGCGGTGGCTACAATCGTGGCGGAAGCGGCGGCGGTGGTGATCGTGGTGGCGATCGTGGCGGTTACAACCGTGGCGGAAGCGCTGGCGGTGGCGACAGAGGCGGAAGCCGCAGAGACAGTTATTAAGCCGACTGAACGCATATTCACTGTTTAAGACAGTGGCGGTTTGAAGTATTTTCGTGTAAGTATCACTAAGATAATCCAAACAAAAGGATACGTTCTAAAACTTAGTAAACCATATAAAAGCATTGCAGAGTAATCTGTGATGCTTTTTTTATGCCCGTTAAGTTTGGTCGGGCTATAACTTGACAACCTTCACTTCCTTCAATACTCCGTTGATGCGCACCCTTGCTACACCATCTTGTTTTGAAGCAATACGAAAATTCGTAACCTTACCACTTTTCCACGTCATATCGACAACATAACCTCCTCTTGCGCGTAATCCTTTTACATGACCATTATTCCAAGCATTAGGCAAGGCAGGAAGCAGATCTATCTCTTGAGCATGCGACTGAATTAACATCTCTGCAATGCCTGCAGTAGCACCAAAATTCCCATCGATCTGAAAGGGTGGATGCGCATCAAATAAATTAGAATACACTCCTCCCCCATTGTCATAATTGGTTCCCGTGTCCCCCACAATATGAATTAAATTACGGAGCAGCTGATAGGCATGATCCCCATCTAACAACCTAGCCCAGAAATTAATCCTCCAAGCCATCGCCCATCCAGTGCTTAAATCGCCACGAGAGATCAATGTTTTCTTTGCTGCTTCAGCGAATTGAGGTGTTGCAACAACAGAAATTTGCCTGCCAGGATGCAAGGCAAAAAGATGCGAAATATGACGGTGAGTATCTGTTGAATCATCTCGGTCAACTTGCCATTCCATCAACTGTCCCCATTTACCAATTTTAGGCTTCAGCAATTTCTCCCGTAAACGATCAACTTGAGCTCGGTATTCTGGATCAAGATTCAAAAGCGTAGCTGCCTCAATATAATTCGTAAACAAATCCCATATAATCTCCTGATCATAGGTTACACCGGCCTCATGAGGCCCATGTTCGGGCGACCATCCGTCAGGCGTTACAAGTGCCCCGTTAGAATCTGTAATCAAACGCTCCTCCCAAAACTCACACACTTCTTTCAAAACCGGATAAGCAAAATTTCTAAGATAGTTGGCATCAGCAGTAAAAGCATAATGCTCCCATAGATGTTGACAATACCAAGCACTTGCAGGTGGATTCCAAACAAAACTCCCAGCACCGTAGATATTGTTTTCAGTCTGAGCCGTCCACCCCTTATGCGATTTATAATACTTTTGAGTCGCAATCTTCCTTATCTCACGCTGATTATTAATAAAATCTAGGAATGGGATATGGCACTCACTTAAGTTAGTCACCTCGGCAGGCCAATAATTCATCTGCACATTAATATTGGAGTGATAATCTGAACGCCAAGATGGATTATTAGAATTATTCCAAAGGCCTTGTAAATTAGCAGGCAGCGAACCTGGACGAGATGAGCTAATGAGTAGATATCTTCCAAACTGAAAGAATAGCTCCTCGAGATCAGGATCCTTTCCCCCATCTTTATAGGCAACTAATCGCTCATCGGTTGGCAATTTGATAATTGCTGGATCGGTATCGCCAACAGATAATTCCACACGAGCAAACAACTTTTTATAATCTGAAATATGCCTTTTAATCAATTGATTATAGGTGAATTTTTTGGCGATATCAATTTGATTATCAACAACTTTATCTGGACTTTCACCTCGCCATCCCTTACTAAAATCTGGTTTATAATTAGTCCCAGCTGCCATCAAAATTGTGATACGATTAGCCTTTTCAAACCAAATCTTTCCATCCTTCATTGCAATTGACCCACCATCATTTAAAACTAAGACTTTAGATTTATAGATTAAGCCATTGGTAAGTTTCCCATTCACAGTGATCGCTTGATCTGCAATTGAAATCTCCCCATGATGCATATCGGTAAGATTTAGTGCACCACTGACCGCACCTTTTTGACTAGCACTAAGATGCAACACCATCACCTGATCCTTGGCACTAGTGAAATATTCGCGTTTATAGTTGACCCCATTTGAACTAAAAGAGACCGTATGAACAGCATTCTCAAGGTTTAGCTCTCGTTTATAGTTTTTTGGATTGGAATGCCCCTTAAAATCAAGAAATAAATCACCAAAAGCCTGATAAGCACCAGTATCCTTCTCATCACCACTCCAAAGCGAGATCTCATTAAATTGGATATGTTCCTGCTCGACACCTCCAAATATCATCGCCCCTAGCCTGCCATTGCCTATCGGTAAAGCTTCAGTCATCCAGTCTTTGGCTGGTTTCGAATAGGAAAGACAGAGCTTATTTGGATGTGCTGTAATTTGTCCAAAACTTTCAAAGAGCAAGGAAAAGAAAAATAAGGTGGTAATGACAGATGTTCTCATGCGTGAAAAATTATAATTAGTAAAAAAAAACGCTGCTTTTCAACCATTAAAAATAGTAATGATTGAAAAGCGGCGCTAAGCGATCAAGTAGTAATTTGCGACTAGACGTGAAGAAGGTATTTGTCCTAGCTTTTTGCAATTCTCATAACACGGTCGACAGCATCATCCACTTGGGCAATGCTCTCCATCCCTAAGGTCATACAATGAACACTAGTCTTTTTCAATGCAAAAGTTATGGACTCCTCACGCTCTTTCTCAAGTATTTTATCTCCATTACCAAAGATTTTCATCCCAATAATTCCTTTGCCATTAGCTCTAGCACGATCTAAAAGTGCATTAATCTGAGCTGGAGTACCATCCATATGTGACTGAAAAGGATTAATGCGAGACAAAATAACATCGACCCACGGATCATCAACAGCAAGTTTAAGTGCCTCGTAGTTATGACAAGAGAGTCCTACAGACTTAATAATACCTTTTTGCTTGGCTAAAGAAAAATAATCGATATACCTCTTTTTCTCTTCCTGCCAATTTCCATTGGTCATACAATGAAGCAACATAATATCGAAATAATCGCTACCAGTCTCGGTACGAAAGCGGTCTAAGGCTTTGTCTACTGGCTCGCTTTTAGCTACATCATTGTAGGTCCACATTTTACCTAACAAGGTAACTTTCTCACGGGGAACTTCTTTAAAAACCTCCCGAGCAAAAGGATAAGAACCATAGGTATCAGCGGTATCAAGAAATCGAATACCTCGATCATACGCATGATGTGCCATTTTCACAAAGGCTGGAAGCCCAAGTCTAGTTTGATTCGATTGATGGTTGCCTCCAATTGACCCAGTGCCTAAAGCCACACGCGAAACTGTTAATCCAGTGTTTCCAAGTTTAACTTGATCAACCTTAGCATGAGCTGGAAGAAAACCCTCTGCGGCAAAACCAGCTGTTGAGAGTGCGGCTAAACCAGCAAGACTAACTGCTCCTGATTGAATAAATCTTCTTCTATTTATCTGATCCATACTACGAAAATTAGATTTTATTAAATATATGCTTTACAGTTAACATTTATGGAATTAAAAATCAAGAAAATTCCATTTTCCACGGTATGCATGAGTCAAAATCCTAGTTTGCTGCGCTGTTAAAACCTGAAACTATAGTCAAAACAGCAACTCCTGCAATAGTACCAGTGGAATTACGACGAGAGATTTTAGACTTATTTTCCATTTTGATAACTAAAATAGGTAAGTTTTAGGTTTTAACAATAGACATCACTATACTATTCGCATAGACATTTATTGTGAATTATTAATCGTGGTTGAAATTAATAAAAATCTTGCAATACCAAAACTGAATCCGTTACCTTTGTCGCATGAATAAAAAAAAGGTAATTACCGAAAATACTTTAAAGAATTTAAAATTTGAATCCTTAAATGTGATTCAAGAGACGATGGTCAATACCGATGACAAGGTTGCTAATATCTTGCTTCTCTCTCCTACTGGATCTGGGAAAACAGTGGCCTTTCTACTCCCTTTGCTCTACCAATTAGATGAAAAAGCAGGTGGCACTCAGGCCCTAATTCTTGTCCCATCACGTGAACTTGCCCTTCAAATTGAGCAAGTTTTCAGATTGATGAGTACCGGATTCAAAGTTAACTGTTGCTATGGTGGCCACCCTTTTAAAACGGAACGCAACAATTTCTCCGAGCCTCCAGTGGTGTTGATTGGTACGCCAGGACGAATTGCAGCGCACATTCGCAGAGGCAGTTTCAATCCAGAGACTATCCACACCTTAGTCTTAGATGAGTTTGACAAATCGCTAGAGATGGGTTTTAGCGATGAAATGAGTTTTATCATCAATCAACTGAAAAATGTAAAGAAACGAATCTTAACCTCTGCTACCCAAGCTGTTGAACTCCCTAAGTTTACAGGGATAAAAGACCCGCTGATTCACAACTTCTTAACCGAGGAAAATCGGCCAAATATTTTAATGAAAGCTCTAAGGGCTAAGGAGAAAGATAAATTAGACGTTCTAATCAGGTTAGTCTGTACCATAGGAAACGAACCGACCTTAGTATTTTGCAACCACCGAGAGGCCGTTGATCGAATTGATGAATTACTTTCCGCCGAAGGTATTGTTCATGAGATATTTCATGGAGGTTTAGAGCAAGATGAGCGGGAAAGAGCATTGCTTAAATTCAGAAACGGTAGTCATCAAATTTTGATCACCACTGACTTGGCTTCACGAGGCTTAGACATCCCAGAAATCATGCATGTTGTCCACTACCAAGGAGCAAACACAGAAGAGGTTTTTATCCATCGAAATGGCAGAACAGCTCGCATGAATGCAGAAGGAAAGTCTTGGATAATTTTATCCGAAAAAGAATCACTTCCGCATTACCTGAATGTGGCTCCGGAGTTCGTTGAGCTGCCCCAGGTGATCAAGTTGCCTAATGCCCCATTTTGGATTACGCTCTATATTGGCGCGGGTAAAAAAGATAAAATTAGCAAAACTGATATTGTTGGATTTTTAATCCAGAAGGGGAGTTTAGATAAGGAGGATATTGGTTTAATTACCTTACTCGACAACGCCTCCTTTGTCGCTATAAACCGAGAGAAAGCCAGACAAACTATTGCTGCTATAAAAGATGAGAAAGTAAAAAACAAAAAGGTGAAAATTGCCATATCTAATTAAACAACTCCTCAGTATCTATTCGATTGAAACGACTGAATCTCCATAGAAACCCTCTTTAATTTTAACATAAAAGCTATATTTTATCATTATTTTTACTTAACTTGTAGTTGACAAACAACAAGCTTTCGGATGGATAATCTATTGCTTAAATACATGAATGAGCGTATTCTCCATGCAACGCGCAAAACCATTGAACCAGGTCCAGTAATTACCATTTCCAGAGAATATGGATGTTCGGGTAATCAATTGGCAGAAAAATTAACTACTGAGATCAACAACAAAATCAGTGATTCTCAAGAAAAGTGGAGGTGGGTAAATAAGGAGATCCTGAAAATGGCATCTCTGGAGCTCAATATCCATCAAGACGAGGTTCGGAAAATTGCCGAAAGTATGCCCAAAAGCTATATCGCCGATCTCGCTCATTCGTTTACTGACAAGTATTATGTGACCAATGAAAAGGCAAAAAAAATCATCGAGGAGGTTGTTCGTTGTCTAGCAATTCATGGCAAGGTAGTTATTGTCGGTCGGGGGAGCGAAGTCTTATCGCATAACATCCCAAAATCGATGCATATTCGGCTCTTTGCCCCTATGCAGTGGAAAATAGACGCGATAAGCATCCGAAATAATTGCACGGCTATAGAGGCGAAGAAAATGATAGACCAAGGTGATAAGTTAAGAATTGCATTTCGGGATAGCTACATAAAAAAGGAGGATCTACCATTTATATACGACTTGGAGTTTAACTGCGCGAGATTAACCCAATCAGAAATCATAGATATAATTCTGCAATTGGCAGAACGACATGCATTAATCCGCACCTAAACAGAGAGAGTCAAACAGCTCCAACATAGATTCCTGCTTTATTAAGAATCGATAAAAAATCGCTTCTTATTCTATTTCCTATGGCTGAAAATGCATTATTTCATTAACTTTGTCCTTCGCAAATAACAAACCTAAACATTCCTTTCGGTACAACGCTGAAGATCTTTGATATTTGAATTCAGAGAGGAAGGTAAAACCTTGTTTTTCATGCTTAAAGATGATCGTGGGAGTTCTGATTACCTAAAAGAATATGCTAAATATTCAACCCTAATCATACAAATGATTTTAATTGTTGGAATAGGCTTTGGAGTGGGTAATCGGATCGACAATTGGCTAAAAAATGAGAAGCAAGTGTGTACAATTTGTTTTACTATTTTAGGAACTCTATTTGCTCTTGTCCATTTGTTTAAAATTTTGATGCGAAAAAATTAAATGCAAGATTTAAATCAATAAAAAAAAAGTTACATCTCTAGAAATTATGTCCTCGATTGCAAGAAAATTTATATTCAAAATAATTGTGCTGACCTTGTTTATCTCGGGGGTTGCATCACTATTATTCTCTTCTGTTTTACAAGCCTATCAGTTCAAGGCATTTCCCTACCAAATCTTGCTTATAGCTTTCGCCACAACGGTGGGACATTTATTGGTCGTTCGAGCGTCTAAACTCAATACGTTGAAGTTCTCGAATGCCTTTATGATTTCTGTGACACTTAAATTGTTTATTTACATACTGTTTATGTTAATCTATCTTTGGATAGACCATTCACAAGTTGTAATCTTTGGTATAACCTTCTTTTTATTATACTTGTCTTATACTATTTTTGAAGTTGCAGAAATATTGAAATATGTAAAAAAAAGTAACAATACCCCTTTGAAGAACTAACTAATTAACCTACTTTTGCGCCATAATTTACAGAAATGACCCTACTAAGATCATTAATTATAGTTTTTGTTACTTTTTTAGCTACTCCAACCATTTTATCGGCTAAGGAGGAGCATGCTGCTTCGGACACCATTTCGCACAAGAAATTCAATACCGGAGATATGATTTTTAGTCATATTAAAGATAGCTACGAGTGGCATATTACAACCATCGGCCATACGCATATCTCCATTCCTCTTCTAGTCCTTCTCTATAGTGAAACTACTGGTTTTCACAGTTTCTCTTCTAGTAATTTCCATCATGGCGAAGAAGCCTATCAAGGGTTTCATATTGCTTCAGAAGGGAAATATCAACGAAAAATCGTGGAGACATTGCCCGATGGATCAGAGGTTAAACCTTGGGATTTATCCATCACGAAAAATGTAACCTCGTTATTTATTAGCATCTTCCTCCTTCTGGTGATATTCCTATCCGTTGCTAAACGATATAAAGAAAATTTTGCTCGAGCACCAAAAGGGATTCAAAGTTGGATCGAACCTATCGTTGTTTTTATCTGCGAAGACATCGCGATCCCTTCAATTGGAAAAGAAAAATACCAACGTTACTTACCGTTTTTATTGACCATCTTCTTTTTTATCTTCATCAATAACATGATGGGATTAATACCATTCTTCCCAGGAGGAGCGAATGTAACTGGAGATATCTCTGTAACCATTGTTTTAGCTTTATTTACATTTGCAATTACGAGCTACAGTGGAACAAAAGATTATTGGATGCATATTGTGAATGCACCAGGAATACCCTTATGGCTTAAAATACCAATTCCACTAATGCCAATCGTTGAAATCATTAGTGTATTTATCAAACCATTCGTGTTAACCATACGACTTTTTGCCAATATGACAGCTGGCCATATCGTTGCACTTGGATTCTATAGTCTGATCTTTATATTTGCAGAGAAGAGTATTTTTGCTGGATATGGGATCTCCGTATTAACCATTGCATTTACCGTGTTTATGGGTCTACTCGAATTATTAGTGGCTTTTATACAGGCGTATGTATTTACGTTATTATCGGCGCTTTATTTTGGACTTGCACTGGAGAAGCACGAACATAAGGATGAAGCTCATCACAACTAGAAACAGAATTAATAAACATAGATTTTTAAATATAAAACACAATTTAATTTTTAAACATTATTTAGTATGATAACATTAGCTGTAATTTTACAAGTAGCTGCAAACGTAGCGATTGCAAAAATGGGTGCAGGAATCGGAGCTGGATTAGCTGCAATTGGAGCAGGAATTGGTATTGGTCGTATTGGGGGATCTGCTGTAGAAGCAATTGCCCGTCAACCTGAAGCAGTAGTCGACATTCGTTCTACGATGATTGTTGCTGCAGCCCTAATTGAAGGAGTAGTATTCTTCGCAATTGTTATCTGCTTTTTGATCATGTTCGTATAAGTAACTTACAAGCTGAATAAGGAGTAATCCTTTTTGCAAGTAAGATTTAGATTCTTAGATCAACAAAAAAAAATCATTATGGGATTAGTAATGCCGGATTTTGGGCTATTCTTTTGGATGCTCTTATCCTTTTCTATTTTACTTTTTGTGCTGAAGAAATTCGCCTGGGGGCCAATTCTTCAAGCGCTATCTGATCGCGAGAAGTCAATTGATGACGCCTTGAAAATGGCTGAGAATGCCAAAGAAGAGATGTTGATTTTACAATCTGGCAACGAAAAGATTCTAAAAGAGGCTATCCTTGAGCGTGAAAAGATTGTTAAGGAGGCTAGAGATCTAAAACATTCAATTATTCACGAAGCCAGACAAGAGGCCGAAGTAGAGGCAAACAAAATCTTGGAACAAGCTAAAGCGGCTATTGAGCGCGAACGTGCTGGAGCAGTTAGTGAGATTAAAATCCTAATCGCGAATTTTTCAGTTGAAATTGCTGAAAAAATCCTGCAGGATAAATTGGCCGATAACGCAAAACAACAAGAGTTAATACAAAACTCGATCGACCAAATCAACCTTAATTAAGCTAAATCAGATGGACGAAGGTAAAGTAGCCGTTAGATATTCAAAAGCACTCTTAAGTTTAGCGAAAGAGCAAGGTGTTATTGCTTCGGTTATTGCCGATGTAAAAACACTTGAACAGCTTTTTGATACATTCCCACGACTAAATGAAGTCCTTGTAAGTCCAGTGGTGAGTATTGAAGAAAAACACCGACTTTTTAAACAGGTGTTTGAACCCTCTTTCAATCCGTTGACTTATGGCTTTTTAAATCTTTTATTAACCAATAAAAGAGAGGCTTATCTGAAACGGATCATTCGATACTTTATGGAGTCATACCGCAAAGAAGAAGGGTTTAAAGCAGCCAAACTAACCAGTGTAATTGAATTGGATACGGCGACATTAGAGAAGTTCAGCTCATTAATCCAAAAGCACTTTAATACAAAAGTTGACCTAACGGTCTCAATTGATAAAAGCTTAATCGGCGGATTCATTTTAGATATTGAAGATCAAAGAATTGATGCTAGCATCGCGAGTAAATTCAGAAGACTGAAAAGAGAACTCTTGGAAAGTCAATCGTAGTATTTTTAAGAACATTATAATTAAATTTAGATATTATGGCCGGAATAAAACCTGCTGAAGTTTCCGAAATACTGAAAAAACAGTTGTCTGGTTTCAAAAATGAAGCCGAATATGCCGAAATTGGAACCGTACTACAAGTTGGTGATGGTATCGCTCGCGTATACGGGCTATCTAATATTCAGTCGAACGAAATGGTTGAATTCAGTTCTGGAGTAATGGGAATTGTGTTAAACCTTGAAGAAGATAACGTTGGTTGTGTTTTACTTGGATCGTCTGAGCATATCAAAGAAGGCGATGCGGTTAAAAGAACCAATAAGATTGCTTCGATCAATGTTGGCGAAGGGTTACTCGGTCGAATTATCAACACCTTAGGTGAGCCTCTCGATGGTTGTGGACCAATAACAGGTGAGTTATTTGAATTACCACTTGAGCGTAAAGCACCAGGGGTAGTTTACCGTCAACCGGTAAAAGAGCCTCTTCAAACTGGCATCAAGGCGATTGATGCGATGATCCCTATTGGACGTGGCCAACGAGAATTGATCATTGGTGACCGTCAGACTGGAAAGACGGCTATTGCCATCGACACGATCATCAACCAGAAAGAATTTTATGAAAAAGGAGAACCTGTATTTTGTATCTATGTTGCCATAGGTCAGAAAGGTTCAACTGTTGCCAATATAGCCAAAACGTTGCAGGAAAATGGGGCCATGCCCTATACTGTTATCGTGATGTCGACCTCTTCAGATCCTGCTGCACTGCAGTTCTATGCCCCATTCGCAGGTGCTGCTATCGGCGAATTCTTTAGAGATACCGGTCGTAATGCACTAATTGTTTATGATGACTTATCAAAACAAGCTGTTGCTTATCGTGAGGTTTCGTTGTTATTACGTCGTCCACCGGGCCGTGAGGCTTATCCTGGGGATGTATTTTACCTTCACTCAAGATTACTTGAGCGTTCAGCAAAAATCAATGCGAGTATTGAAGTTGCAAAACACATGAACGATGTGCCTGATTCTATTCGTCATTTACTAAAAGGTGGAGGCTCATTAACAGCCCTACCAATTATTGAAACCCAAGATGGTGACGTTTCAGCTTATATTCCAACAAACGTGATTTCAATCACTGATGGACAGATATTCCTTGAGTCGAATCTTTTCAATGCAGGTATTCGTCCAGCTATCAACGTAGGTATTTCCGTTTCTCGTGTAGGTGGTAATGCTCAGATTAAGTCGATGAAAAAAGTTGCTGGAACGTTGAAAATTGCACAAGCAGAGTATCGTGAGTTAGAGGCTTTCTCTAAGTTTAGTTCTGATCTTGATCCTGCAACAAAAGCAGTACTTGATAAAGGATCGCGTAACGTTGAGATCTTAAAGCAAAAACAGTTCTCTCCTGTTAAGGTGGCGAATCAAGTTGCGATACTTTACTGTGGTACACAAGGGCTATTGTCGAATGTTCCAAAACACCATGTTCAAGATTTCGAGATTGAATTCAATGAAGTTTTGGAAGCTAAGTACAAGAAAACACTTGAGTCATTAGGGAATGGAACTATTTCCCCAGCTGAAACTGACGTACTTGAAAAAGTAGCAGCAGAAGTCTCAAGCAAATATTCGATTTAAATCCTAGACCAATTAATAAACAAGATATAATCAGCGAATGGCTAATTTAAAAGACATTAGGACGAGAATTGCTTCTGTGAAATCAACGCAACAGGTTACCAGTGCCATGAAAATGGTTTCTGCGGCTAAGTTGCGTAAAGCACAAGATGCAATTATTCAAATGCGTCCTTATGCCGATAAGCTGAGCGAGGTACTCTACAGTGTTAGTAGTAACTTAAGCTCAGATATTGAAAATAAATATGCCAAAAGAAGTTCAACAAATAAAGTTCTTATCGTAGCGATTACCTCAAATAGAGGGCTGTGTGGAGGATTTAATTCAAACGTTATCAAACGAACCGTTGAACTAGTCTCTGTTACGTATAAAGATCTAGCCAAGAAGAACAAAGTAGATGTTGTTGCAATTGGCAAAAAGGCTGTGGATGGCTTAAAATCTAAAGGGATAAAAGTATCGAACAGTTACCTTGAGCTTTATGACAAACTAAACTTTGCTTCTGTAAGTGAGATCGCTCAGACGATTATGGATAGCTATGCCAATGGAGATTATGACCATATTGAATTGGTTTACAATCAATTTAAAAATGCAGCTATTCAGAATCTTGTAAACGAGCAATTTCTTCCTGTAGGAGATTTAACGCAAACAGAAACTGAACCAAAACCTAAAAAGTCAGGGTATAAACCATCTTACTTTTTTGAACCATCAATGCAAGAGATTGTTGTTAAAATAATACCTCAATCACTTAAAATACAATTCTTTAAAGCTATCTTAGATTCTGTTGCTTCAGAACACGGAGCTCGTATGACCGCCATGCATAAAGCAACAGACAATGCATTTGAACTCATTAGAGAGCTTAAATTAAATTACAACAAGGCAAGACAGGCTTCAATTACCAATGAAATTTTGGAAATTGTAAGTGGTGCAAATGCCATGAAAGGTTAAAGAAAACTAAGCATTTAAGCATAAAAATTTAATAAAATAAAGTATTATGTCGCAATCCAAAGGCAAAATCGTTCAGGTTATCGGACCTGTTGTTGATGTCAGCTTCGAACAGGGAGGTAGTCAATTACCAAAAATATTTGATGCGCTAGAAATCACGCGTGAAAATGGTCAAATATTAATTCTTGAATGTCAACAACATATCGGAGAGCAGACTGTCCGTACCGTTGCAATGGACTCCACCGACGGACTTTCACGGGGTATGGAAGTTATTGGAACAGGAAAAGCCATCTCGATGCCAGTGGGTGATGAGATTAAAGGTCGTTTATTAAACGTGATCGGCGAAGCCATTGATGGGATTGGTTCTATCTCCAAAGAGAGAAGTTACCAGATCCACAACGATCCCCCAAGATTCGAAGATTTATCTACTGAAAAAGAGGTTTTATTCACCGGTATCAAAGTAATTGATTTGCTTGAACCTTATTCTAAAGGGGGTAAGATTGGTCTATTTGGTGGTGCTGGTGTTGGAAAAACCGTGATCATCATGGAGCTTATCAACAACATTGCAAAAAAATACGATGGTCAATCAGTTTTTGCTGGTGTTGGAGAGCGTACTCGTGAAGGGAACGACCTTCTTCGTGAGATGATCGAATCAGACGTTATTAAATATGGTGAGGCGTTTAAAAAGGATATGTTAAATGGTGGATGGGATCTTTCTTTAGTTGACAAAAAAGAGTTAGCTAAATCAAAGGCGACCTTAGTATTCGGTCAGATGAACGAACCTCCAGGAGCTCGTGCTCGTGTTGCTCTTTCTGGTCTTGCTGTTGCAGAATATTTCCGCGATGGTGACAAAAAAGGGAAAGGAAACGATATCCTATTCTTTGTCGACAATATTTTCAGGTTTACGCAAGCAGGTTCTGAAGTATCAGCTCTTCTTGGTCGTATGCCATCAGCAGTAGGTTACCAACCAACCTTGGCGACTGAAATGGGATTATTGCAAGAACGAATTACCTCTACAAAATACGGATCTATCACCTCAGTACAAGCGGTTTACGTTCCTGCAGATGATTTAACGGACCCGGCTCCAGCTACCACGTTTGCCCATCTTGATGCAACAACCGTATTAAATCGTAAGATCTCTGAAATGGGTATCTACCCAGCTGTTGATCCATTGGATTCAACTTCACGAATTCTTACTGTTGATGTGGTTGGTCGGGAGCATTATGATACCGCTCAACGTGTAAAAGAGTTACTACAACGTTATAAAGAACTTCAAGATATTATTGCAATCCTTGGAATGGATGAGTTATCAGAAGCTGATAAATTAATCGTTCACAGAGCACGTCGTGTTCAGCGTTTCCTTTCACAACCATTCCATGTTGCTGAGCAATTTACAGGTATGAAAGGGGTTTGGGTTGCTATTGAAGATACCATCAAAGGCTTTAATGCGATCATTGATGGAAAAGTTGACCAATATCCAGAGACAGCCTTTAGCATGGTTGGAACCATTGAGGAAGCGATAGAAAAAGGGGAACGTTTAATTGCCGAATCTAGGTAACCTCATTAACTCAATAAAAACTCGTTTTTATGCTCTACCTTGAAATTATTTCACCTGAAAAATTACTCTTCGCTGGTGAAATTACGATCATTAAGCTCCCTGGGGTATCCGGATCTTTCGAGATTATGAAAAACCATGTCCCCATTATTTCTACCTTAAAACAGGGTAAGATAAAAGTCAAGGAGACCAGTGGTATCGTCTCTTATTTCGATGTTGAAGGTGGTTTAGTTGAAGCGTCAAACAATGAAGTTAAAGTACTCGTAGAATAACATAGATTTTCAATTATAAAAACAAGGGGGTGATTCAATACGAATCACCCCCTTGTTTTTGGTTCTTAGTTAGCCTTATAATCAACCATTGTATTGAAGCTCACTAAGGTTTTTATAGATGCCATCCGTTTTCTTTATCAGCGTTTTATGAGTCCCCTTTTCAGCTATCTGCCCTTTGTCCATAACCAAAATCTGATCCGCATTTCGTATGGTAGATAATCGGTGGGCAATAACAATAGACGTGCGTCCTGTCATTAATTTCTCTAAGGCATCTTGCACCAAACGTTCTGATTCGGAATCCAATGATGAGGTAGCCTCATCCAGAATTAATATTTTAGGATTCTTAAGCACCGCTCTAGCAATTGCAATACGTTGACGCTGACCACCTGAAAGCTGTGTTCCCCTCTCCCCTACGATAGTCTCAAATCGTTCAGGAAAACGCTCAATAAATTCCATTGCATTGGCTTTTAAGGCAGCATCATAAATCTCTTCATCTGTTGCATCGATCTTGCCATAGGCTATATTTTCGCGTATAGAGCCTCCAAAAAGAAAGATATCTTGCGGAACTAAGGCAATCTGATGTCGAATGGCTGAGATTGAAAATTCGCTACTATCTCGGCCATCAAAGCATATACTTCCTTTTGAAGGAAGATGTAAACTAAGTAACAAGGAGGCTATAGTCGATTTTCCAGCACCACTCGAACCGACCAAGGCAATCAATTGATTGGAAGAGATCTCGATATCGATATTGCGCAGTACCAGCTCATCGCTTCGCATGGGGTAGGCAAACGATAAGTCTTTGAAGGTGATCTGTCCATGTAATTCTTGGTCAGAAGCCACTTGAGAAATCTCCACCAATTGCTCCTCTTCTTCATTGAAAAGTCCAAACAGCTCCTCTGTAGCTCCAATAAATTTCTGTATACTGGTAAATACACTTGCCAGTCCACCAATAGTTCCTCCTACAAATGCCGAATAGATGACAAATGAGAACAAATCACCTGGAACGAGTTCTCCAACAGCTAACATAGCCGATCCCTTCCAAATAACAGCTGCAAGAGCTCCAAAGAGACCTAATATAATAAATGAGGCAAAGGCACCGCGGTATTTTCCACTTCGCATTCCCATCTGAGCAATGGTTTCAGTTTGTTTCCGATACCGATTCATCTCAAAAAACTCATTGGTATAAGCTTTTACACTTTGAATTCCTTGCAAAGTTTCTTCAACAACCGTATTTGATTTGCCAACCTCATGCTGAACCTCCTTTGAGATCTTACGAATATAACGACCGAATGTACGTGCAAAGATCATCGTTGGTGGCAGGATAACCAACATAAACAAGGTTAACTTTATGGAGGTAATCGCCAATAAGGTAATACCACCGATAATGATGATAATCTGACGAATAAGCTCTGCCAAGGTAGTGGTCATAGTCTCTTGAAGGAGCGTGATATCTGCAGAAATACGACTATTTAACTCTCCTACCCGATGCTGTTCAAAAAACTTAAGGGGCAAACGAATTAAATGGTTGTAGGTATCGCGTCGCAGATAAGCCAATGCTTTCTCCGTGACATTATTGAAAAGGACAACTCTGAAATAGGAGAATACGGCATTTAGAATTAGGACTAAGCCTAATAATAGAGCCACATCATTCATTTTACCAGGAGTCAAAGAGGTTGCAGAATTAACCATCTCACCGAGTAATTTAGGGAATGCTAGATTACCTAAACTAGAACCTAATAGGAACAGAACTCCGATTAAATATTCTTTCCGAAAAGGCTTAATGTATTTGTATAATTTGAAGGCATTTTTAAGTCCAGCCTTTGTAATTTTTTTCTTCTCAACTTCAACCATTTTCAACTATTCAAAATTTATAATCTACGATTAGAACATCATATCTTTCCTATAATCTAGCGCTAGCGCGACAAAAGCTGATAGCCGTTCTGAACCGTAAAATTATCATACTATTTTTAATTGACCTAACTTCTGAGAAATATAATCCACGAGCGACTAAGGAGCAACGTAAACAGGGAAAAATAACATTTCTAAAAATCTATTTTCAGAGCAAAACAAATTGACTAGAATCAATCTAAACAATGTTTATAATCATTATAAATTAGGCACTTACGAAAATTTATGATCCAATTACAAAACCTTTTTTTCTACATTTGAAACATCCCTAAATGTATCGGAAATGAGTTTTATTAACCTTTAAAGAGAAAACAAGATGCCAACGAACTATTTTAAAAACTATCCAGATCAAGCTGGATTTTTCGAAGAATACGGGGGAAGTTTTATTCCGCCGAACCTGCAGACAGAGATGGAGAAAATTACTGATGCTTACTATTCTATTAGTAAGTCGCATCATTTTATTTCAGAGCTAAGAAGTATTCGAAAACATTATCAAGGAAGGCCTACTCCGGTCTATTTTTGCAATCGATTATCTGAAAAATATGGAGCCAGGATCTACCTTAAACGGGAGGATTTAAATCACACCGGAGCTCATAAGTTAAATCATTGCATGGGAGAAGCCTTGCTCGCAAAATACCTAGGCAAAAAGAAGTTAATCGCTGAGACAGGTGCTGGTCAACATGGGGTTGCACTAGCTACAGCTGCTGCTTATTTTGGATTAGAGTGCGAGATTCATATGGGCGAGGTTGATATAATTAAGGAGCACCCGAATGTGGTTCGGATGCAGATCTTGGGAGCTAAAGTTGTTCCCGTTTCTCATGGATTAAAAACCTTAAAAGAGGCCGTAGACTCTGCGTTTGGTGCCTATATGCAAGACTTTGAAAACAGTATATATTGCATTGGATCAGTGGTTGGCCCGCATCCCTTTCCAATGATGGTGCGCGATTTCCAGCGTGTGGTTGGCATTGAAGCGAAAGAACAATTCTTTGAGATGACAGGTGAGCTTCCAGACAATGTGATCGCCTGCGTGGGTGGTGGAAGTAATGCGATGGGGATTTTCTCTGCTTTTTTAGAGGATCCTGAGTGTAAGTTATTTGGTGTTGAGCCAGCAGGTCGTTCATTGGATTTAGGTGAGCACGCTGCCACCATGACCTTAGGAACGCCAGGCATGATTCATGGATTTAAATGCTACCTTCTTCAAGATGAAAAAGGGGAACCAGCACCAGTCTATTCCGTAGCTAGTGGGCTTGATTACCCTGGGGTAGGACCAGAACACAGCATGTTAAAAGACTGGGGAAGGGTCACTTACGAGACAGCCAACGATACAGAAACGATCGATGCCTTTTATGAATTAAGTCGATTAGAGGGGATTATTCCTGCTTTGGAAAGTGCACATGCAGTAGCTTATGCTCTTAAATTAGCGAAAGATCATCCACGTCAATCGATCCTGATCAACCTTAGTGGAAGAGGCGACAAAGACATCGACTATGTGATGGAAACATACGGATTACCTAAATAAGCTTAGGCATATAGGTTGAATAACCTATTCTAAAGCCCTTATGTATTCGTACATAAGGGCTTTATTTTTTTATAAAAATTGCATGATGAAGATTATAATCCAACAATAATTATCATTTTTACATCAACTAAATCAAAACTATGGACCGGAGAGTATTTATCAATAAAGCAGGACTAGCAAGTGCTTCAATAGCTGTTGCCAGCAGTGTTAGATCGCAATCGAATGAGCCAAAACCACTTCGCATAGCGGTAATCGGACTTGTTCATGCTCATGTACATGGCATTTTAGGCCGTGCAAAAAAAGGGGATATTGAAATCGTAGCTATCGTTGAACCCAACAAAGCCTTAGCAGATCGCTATTCCAAGAAACACAGCTTTAGCCTGGAGTTGGTCTATGACACGATGGAGCAAATGATAGCCGTTGTAAAACCAGAAGCAGTAAGTGTATTTTGCAGCACCTATGATCATTTAAAAGCGGTGGAATTTTTTGCCCCAAAAGGGATCCATATTATGGTTGAAAAGCCTTTAGCAGTAAGTGTTAATCATGTCAATAAGATGAGAGAGCTTGCACTAAAGCATAACATACAACTACTCACAAACTATGAGACTAGTTGGTATGGAACGCATAAAAAGGCGTGGCAATATATGATTGAAGAACATAAGGGAGGTGATTTGCGCAAGATAGTTTTTCATACCGGTCATCAAGGGCCATTTGAGATTGGAACCAATAAAGAGTTTACCGATTGGCTTACCGATCCAGTATTAAATGGAGCGGGAGCCTTAATGGATTTTGGGTGCTATGGGGCAAACCTGGCCACTTGGCTGATGAAAGGTGAGAAACCGTTGACCGTTCAATGTACTACTTTGCATATCAAACCAGACATCTACACAAAGGTCGAGGATGAATGTACGATTGTGTTAACCTATCCAAAATCACAAGTTATCATTGAAGCATCGTGGAATTGGCCATTTAATCGAAAAGACATGGAAGTTTATGGTCAGCATGGATATCTAATCTGTGAAGATCGTGCGAATATGAACTACCGATGGAAAGGTGAGAAACAAGCGACAAAAGAGGTTGTAACTGAAAATGCAGCCCCTTTTAATGACCCGTTTGCTTTTTTAAATGCCGTGGTCAAAAAGCAAACTACACTCCCTTCTTTTGACTTATCCTCCTTAGAAAATAATATCGTGGTCGTTGAAATTCTCGAAGCGGCTAAGAAGAGTGCTAAATCGGGCAAAGTAATCAGACTCTAGATAGTCTCTAATAAATCAGCCCTGCAGGAAGCTTAGCTTTTCTACAGGGCTGAAAAATTTTATAGATATCTTTTAGTTTGAGCGGGGATTCCGCACTAAACGATGACGATCTTTAATGGCGCTTTCAGGCCTTGGACGAGCAAAATCTGTCCGTTGTGGGCGCTGATGCTGATGTTTAGGTGCTTTAACCGGATTGTGATCAATCAAAGGGTAAGGGTGATTCTCTACCACAGGGATCTTTTTACGGATCAGCTTTTCAATATCTCTTAAATAAGCTTTCTCCTCTGCATCGCAAAACGAGAAGGCTGTCCCCTTGGCTCCTGCCCTACCCGTACGACCAATTCGGTGCACATAGGTTTCGGGAATATTGGGAAGCTCATAGTTTAATACAAATTCCATTTGATCAACATCAATCCCACGGGCTGCAATATCGGTTGCCACCAAAACTCGAGTGGTTTGATCCTTGAAATTTGACAAGGCTCTTTGTCGAGCATTTTGTGCTTTATTGCCATGAATCGCCTCTGCCTTAATATTGTGGCGCAATAGATCTTTAACGACCTTATCTGCCCCATGTTTAGTTCGAGTAAAGACTAAGGCCGATTTAATGTTCTGATCGCCTAAAATATCCATTAAAAGCGAACTTTTGTTTCCCTTATCTACGAAATAGATAAACTGCTCAATAATGTCAACGGTTGGTTGACCAGGTGCAATCTCTACTTTTTTAGGATTCTTAAGAATCGTATCCGCTAATTTCACAATCTCTGGAGGCATTGTTGCCGAGAAAAACAGCGATTGACGTTTATGCGGAAGTGCAGCAAGAACTTTCTTTACATCATGGATAAAACCCATATCTAACATACAGTCGGCTTCATCTAAGACAAAGATCTCTATATCGCGTAAGGAGATAAACCCTTGATTCATCAAATCCAATAATCGTCCAGGTGTGGCGACTAAAATATCAACTCCACGTTGTAAAACCTGAACTTGAGAAAACTGTTTTACACCGCCAAATATAACGGTATAGGAAAGCTTCGTATGTCGACCGTAGTTTTTAAAACTTTCGCCAATCTGAATGGCCAACTCTCTAGTTGGAGTAAGGATTAAACTTCGTATTTTCTTGCGTCTATCAAAAGTCTGACTAGTCGCTAATAGTTGTAGGATTGGAATAGCAAATGCTGCTGTTTTACCGGTTCCTGTCTGAGCACATCCCAATAAATCGTTGCCATCTAAAACAATCGGAATCGCTTGGGCCTGAATGGGTGTTGGGGTGGAATAACCTTCTTCTTGAAGTGATTGAAGAATTGGTTCAATAATTTGTAATGACTTAAAAGGCATGAATGATTTTTAGTTGCTGATCTTATTCTTATCTGAAAAATAGCCTCAGCTGTAAATTAAAATATCGGCAAAGATACACTAAATTAGCGGGTTTTCAGGATTTTCTATTCTCTAGGTATACTGAAGTAAATTGATTGACAAGTATTTCAGTAGAGAATATGTATTTCAACTCTCATAAAATGCAGCACTTAGAATTGAAAATTCTAAGTGCAAAATAGAATCTTCAAGAGCAAACTTTATATTTAGAGCCGAGATGGACCCGGCACCTCATACCATTTTTGAGTTTGTTCCGTTGGATTATAGTCTTGAATATACTGGATGGCTTGAGCAGCATCGGCGGCAATAAAATAAAGCGACTTGTAATCTTCTTTAGCAAACGACTCGCGGTAAGCCACTTCAAATTGTTCGATTAAAGCATTGTAAAATCCATAGCTATTAATCAGCACAATCGGTTTATGGTGGTATTGCAACTGCTTTAAGGTAATTACTTCCAACACCTCTTCAAGGGTTCCAAAGCCACCAGGAAGGGCAATAAAAGCATCTGAACGTTTACGCATGAGATACTTACGTTCACGCATATTGGGGGTGATAATTTGTTCGTGATCGAATGGAGACGAGAGCCTATGGTTGTGAATCGATTCTGGAATTATACCGACAGAAAATGCTCCAGCTTCTCGGGATGCTTCTGCTACGGCATGCATCAATCCAACCGTTGCTCCACCATAGACAAGAGTATGACTATTTGACCCTATTAGTGCGCCGAGCTCCTTTGCTTGTTCGAAATATTTCTCCGCAATCGCATTACTCGAAGAACAGAAAACGCAGATGTTCATAGCCCTAAAAAAATAGCCTCTATCAGAATTTCCGATAGAGGCTAGGTGATTTAAATATCGATATTCGCGTAAGTCGCGTTGTCTTCAATAAACTTCCGACGAGGCGGAACCTCATCACCCATAAGCATAGAGAATACATGGTCGGTCTCAGCAGGATTTTCAATCGTTACTTGACGTAAGGTACGCGTTTCTGGATTCATGGTGGTATCCCATAATTGCTCCGCATTCATCTCTCCAAGACCTTTATAACGCTGCACATGAAGTCCTTTTTCATTCCCACCAGCCCACTGTTCAATTAAATTTATCCGTTCTTGCTCCGTCCAACAGTACTGCTCTTGCTTCCCTTTTTTAACCAGGTAAAGGGGTGGTGTTGCGATATACAGATAACCATTTATGATTAAGTCATACATGTATCTAAAAAAGAAGGTCATAATCAACGTTGCGATATGTGATCCATCCACGTCCGCATCGGTCATGATTACAATCTTATGATATCTTAACTTCGAAAAGTTTAATGCTTTATGATCCTCTTCTGTTCCGATAGAGACACCAAGAGCGGTGTAGATATTACGGATCTCTTCACTGTCAAACACCCGGTGCGACATGGCTTTCTCCACATTTAGAATTTTACCTCTAAGTGGCAAGATTGCTTGAAACTTACGATCACGACCTTGTTTGGCCGTTCCACCTGCAGAATCCCCTTCGACAAAGAAGACTTCGCATAAACTAGGATCTTTCTCCGAACAATCGGCTAATTTTCCAGGCAAGCCACCACCTGTTAAAATACTCTTTCGTTGCACCAATTCACGCGCCTTACGAGCCGCATGACGAGCTGTAGCGGCTAAGATAACCTTATTAACAATGATCTTTGCTTCACGTGGATGCTCTTCTAAATAGTTAGCAAGCATCTCGCTTACAGCCTGGTCAACAGAGGCACTAATCTCTGAATTTCCTAATTTTGTTTTCGTCTGACCCTCAAATTGTGGCTCTTGAACCTTAACCGACAAAACAGCCGTTAGTCCTTCTCGAAAGTCATCACCACTAATCTCAAATTTCAGTTTCGATAACATCCCACTCGCATCAGCATAATTCTTAAGTGTACGCGTTAAGCCTCTTCTGAAACCAGTCATATGTGTACCACCTTCGATGGTATTGATATTATTTACATAAGAGTGGATATTTTCGGTGTATGAGTTGTTATAACACATCGCTATTTCAACTGGAACATCATTTTTTTCCGTTGAAATATGGATAGCTTCTTCAATAAGTCGCTCACGTGTGCCATCTAAATAATCGACAAACTCAGCCAATCCTCTTTCTGAACAAAAGACCTCATGTTTAAATGAACCATCTTCCTCTGTAATTCGATTGTCAACTATTGTAAGTCGAATACCTCGATTTAAAAATGCTAATTCTCTAAGACGAGCGGAAAGAATATCAAACTTAAATTCTGTCGTGGTGAATATTGTCTCGTCAGGAATAAAGTTAATGATAGTCCCAGTTTTATCAGAATCTCCAATGATTTTAACGTCACCTTGAGGAAAGCCCTTTTCGAATTCTTGAACCCATATTTTACCTCCACGATGAATCTCCGCACGAAGATGTGAAGACAAGGCATTCACACAGGAAACACCTACACCATGCAATCCACCAGAAACTTTGTAACTATCCTTATTGAACTTACCACCAGCATGCAAGACCGTTAAAACAACCTCAAGGGCTGATTTATTCTCACCCGTATGAAGCTCAGTTGGTATACCTCGACCATCATCTGTAACGGTAACTGAACCATCGGTATTAATTACCACGTCAATATTTTGACAATGACCAGCTAATGCTTCATCAATTGAATTGTCAATCACCTCATAAACAAGATGATGCAACCCTTTTATATTAATATCTCCAATGTACATCGCAGGACGCTTACGCACTGCTTCAAGGCCTTCTAGTACCTGAATACTGTCAGCACCATAGCTTTCAACTTCACTGGCTAATTTATCCTCTAATTCACTCATCAGTAAAAATAATTACATTAAAATAAACAATTAAAACCTTTTGATCTTACAACCAGAAACTTATGATTGATGGTTGTAAAACCCTTCACAAATTCAACCAAATCAGATTTTAAAAATTGGTGTTTTATGATCCCTAGGTTTGCAAATGTAATAAAAATAAACGTTTAATTTTCACTATTTACCAACCTAATCACAGTTAAATTCAAGAAAAATTTAATCGGATAAAGTGTTGAATTACAATTTAATAGATATAAATCTATAAAAACTTATTCACAAAAAGGGGATTCTTAAATTAAAATAGAAAGGAGATCCCTACTAACAACCGAATTCCTTGTGAGGCATAGCCAAGCCATTGCTCATTTCGTTGGTTTAATAGGTTGTCAACGCGGCCAAATAGTCTTAGTTTATTTTGAAGCTGATAGGTAGCTCCAAGGTTCAGTTGAATGGCTGGATCAATCTGAAATACAACAGGACTTGAAGCTGCAAA
>CAIVGL010000055.1 GCA_903905505.1 uncultured Bacteroidia bacterium
GAAAATCAGGTTTTATAGAACAAATCCCCTTTTTTGAAGCCCCTTTTTTACTAATTTTACGAACAAAATAAGTTCTAAGTTGTTTATTTAAGTATTACAAAGCATAAATAATAAAATATAGTTCCTTTTTAAGATGCCACAAGATTATATTCCAGTCCTAATTCAGATTTTAATAGCACTTGGTTTTGTTGTGACCACCATGTTAGCCACCCATTTCCTTGGCCCTAAACGTTATTCTAGAGCAAAACTTGAAAACTTTGAGTGCGGTATTGAAGGATTGGGTAATGCTAGAAGCCCTTTCTCTGTAAAATATTTCCTAATCGCCATCCTTTTTGTCCTTTTCGATGTTGAGGTGATCTTTATGTATCCTTGGGCTGTTAATTTTAAGGAACTTGGTAAGGCCGGTTTCTTGGATATGGTTTTATTTATGATCCTCGTCCTTGCTGGGTTTATCTACATTCTTCTCAAAGGGGCATTTAAATGGGATAGGCGTTAAGTAAGAAAATAGTTTATTCATGATCGACAAAAAAAATATCATCTTAGCTCCAACAATAGCTGAAACACCAGAAGGGATTTCAGGTCAAGGATTTTTTGCCACTTCCATGGAGAAAGCAGTGGGTCTTGCGCGAAAAAATTCGCTTTGGCCACTCCCATTTGCGACTTCATGCTGTGGAATCGAATTTATGGCGACCATGGGCTCCCATTATGATTTGGCTCGCTTTGGCTCCGAACGGTTAAGCTTCTCACCACGTCAGAGCGATCTGTTGATGGTGATGGGGACAGTGGCGAAAAAGATGGGTCCCGTATTACGTGAGGTATACATTCAAATGGCCGAACCAAAATGGGTTATTGCTGTTGGTGCGTGCGCCTCAAGTGGTGGTATTTTTGACACCTACAGCGTTTTACAGGGAATCGATCGTATTATCCCTGTCGACGTGTACGTCCCAGGCTGTCCACCTCGCCCAGAACAAATTATTGACGGCATCATAAAAATACAAGAATTAGTAGGGAACGAATCACTTCGCAGAAGAAATTCGCAAGAGTATGAAGACCTTATGAAATCATACAACATTGAGTAATCATGAATCGATAAGTCTTAGGGAAGAAAAAGCCCATGAATCGATTTAGGTAGTTAATATTAAAATTTAATTGAGTGTTTGAGATCATTCCAGAAAGAGACCAGTTCGCAATTGCGAAATTAACAAGCAGTTTTGCCACCGCTATTGATCATCATGAATTGATGAAAGATATGTTGTGCATAACCGTGAAAAAAGAGTCAATTGCGGAGATCTTACTTTTTCTTCGTGACGATAAGGAGTTGCAATATAACTTCTTAACCACTTTGTGTGGCATGCATTACCCTGAAAAAGATCAGCTTGGTGTGGTTTACCATTTGCACAGTTTTGTAAACAACCATCGGATACGCTTAAAAACGGCCACTCTAATCAGTGATCCAACGATTCCTTCAGCGACTTCAGTTTGGCCTACTGCCAACTGGATGGAACGCGAAACATACGATTTCTTTGGAATACAGTTTGTCGGTCATCCTAATCTTACCCGAATATTAAATGTGGATGACATGGTTGATTTCCCACTTCGGAAGGAGTTTCCGCTTGAAGATCAGACAAGGGACGATAAAGATGATAGTCAATTTGGTCGATAAATAGTTGCGCAAGTTCGAATAGCATAGCGAATATAGATTTTATAGATGGCAAAAGAAGTTAATTCAGATTATTGGGATAAGGATAGAGTTAAAGCGGAAGAGCCGAAAGAATATAATACGCTCAACGTTGGTCCAACGCATCCTGCAACACATGGCGTATTCCAAAATATTATGCTTATGGACGGCGAATATATCGTCAGTACTGAGCAGACTATTGGATATATCCACCGTGCGTTTGAAAAAATCGCTGAAAGGCGCCCATTTTATCAGATTACTCCCTTAACCGATCGGTTGAATTACTGCTCCGCTCCGCTGAATAATATGGGGTGGCACATGACCGTTGAGAAACTCTTAGGTATCGAAACCCCTAAACGGGTCGATTACCTGCGTATTGTGATTATGGAACTTGCCCGTATTGCCGATCATATTATCTGCAATAGCGTTATTGGTGTCGATAGTGGTGCCTTAACAGGATTTACCTATATGTTTCAAGATCGTGAATTTATTTATGAGATCTATGAAGAGATCTGTGGCTCACGACTGACCACTAATATGGGTCGAATTGGTGGATTTGAACGTAACTTTAGTCCGAAAGCTTGGGAGAAAATTAAGTATTTCTTGGAGTTTTTCCCCGCTAAACTTAAAGAGTTTGAGACACTCCTGATGCGCAATCGTATTTTCATGGACCGGACCATCAACGTCGGTGCATTCCCATTAGATCGAGCATTGGCATATGGTTTTACCGGTCCTAATTTACGCGCTTGTGGACTTGATTATGACGTTCGCGTGATGAACCCTTATTGTTCCTATGAAGAGTTTGAGTTTACTATTCCAGTTGGCCAAAATGGCGATACCTATGATCGGTTTATGGTCCGACAGGAAGAGATGAAACAAAGCTTATCGATTATACAACAAGCACTAGATAAGTTAGATGCTCTAGAAGATAAAGAGACTTATTACGCCCGTGATCCTCGTTTTGTGCTTCCTCCAAAAGAGAAAGTTTACAACAACATGGAAGCCCTAATTTGGCATTTTAAAATTGTAATGGGAGAGACGGACATCCCCGCTGGCGAAGTCTACCACTGCATCGAAGGTGCCAATGGAGAACTAGGGTTCTACTTAGTTAGTGACGGTGGTCGTACGGCCTCTAGACTTCATTTTAGGAGACCAGGATTTATATACTACCAAGCCTATCCAGAGATGGTGCAAGGAACTATGTTGTCAGATGCAATCTTGACGATGAGCTCTATGAATGTTATTGCTGGTGAGTTAGATGCATAAAAATTTTAAAGCTTCAGAAATACTTGTCAACGAGTAAATCAGAAGAGAATAGAAAAATTGAAATAGAATAATCATGCAGGAAAATAATAAAGTGCCTGAATTTAATCGCGAAACGCTTGATCTGATCGCTCAGCTTATCAAACGGTATCCTGAAGGGAGACAAAAGTCTGCCCTACTGCCTGTTTTGCATATCGCACAAGCTGAAAATAAAGGATGGCTTAGTCCAGGCATGATGGATTATGTGGCCTCGTTGTTGCAAATTGAACCTATTGAAGTCTATGAGGTGGCGTCGTTCTATAGTATGTATAACTTAAAACCGGTAGGTAACTGCGTAATTGAGGTTTGTCAAACTGGACCTTGTTGGCTGAAAGGCGCTGAAAATATTGTGGCACATTTTGAGTCCCGCTTGGGAATTAAACCAGGTGAGACCACCGCCGATGGTCAGTTTACCCTTAAGACGGTCGAGTGTCTTGCCGCTTGTGGTACTGCACCTGTTATCCAGGTGGGTACTGAATATCATGAAAATCTTACGACTGAAAAGGTCGATCAGCTTCTGGATCAATGGAAAGCAGAAAATAAAATGTCGCATAAAAACCCTTACTTGTAAGCATGGCAACGAAGATCTTACTAAATAATATAGAGGTTCCTGGACTTGCTAATTTTCAAGTATATCGAGAATTAGGAGGGTATGCTGCCGTTGAAAAGGCATTAAAGACATTTACGCCCGATGAATTGACCGATGAGGTTAAAAAATCTGGCATTAGAGGTCGTGGAGGCGCAGGCTTTCCGACTGGGATGAAATGGGGATTTATCGATAAACAGAGCGAAAACCCACGCTACCTCGTTTGTAATTACGACGAGAGTGAGCCAGGCACATTTAAAGATCGCCATCTAGGTCAGTTTAATCCACATCTGCTTATCGAAGGGATGATCCTTGGATCGTATGCCTTAGGTGTTAAAGATGCTTATATCTACATCAGAGGTGAGCTTTTTTATGTGATGAAGATTATCGATAAGGCTATTCAAGAGGCGTATGCTAAAGGTTTCCTTGGCGACAATATCTTGGGATCTGGATACTCTTTAAACCTCTATTGTCACCCGGGAGGGGGGGCTTATATCTGCGGTGAAGAGACAGCATTGCTTGAATCATTGGAAGGTAAACGTGGTAACCCGCGTATTAAACCACCATTCCCTGCCATCGTTGGTTTATACGGTTGTCCAACAGTGGTCAATAACGTGGAGACCATCGCCGCTTTACCTTGGATTGTGAACAATGGCAGTGAGGCATATGCCGCTATTGGCATTGGAAATAGCAAGGGGACAAAACTGATCTCAGCCTGCGGACATATCAATAAGCCAGGGATCTACGAAATTGAATTAGGTCTTCCAGTGGAAGAATTTATCTATAGTGACGAATATTGCGGGGGGATCATAAATGGAAATAAACTGAAAGCTGTTGTCGCTGGAGGTTCATCAGTGCCTATCCTACCTGCCGAATTGATCCTAAAGACTGCAGCTGGTGAGCCCCGTTTAATGAGCTATGAGTCATTAGCCGATGGTGGATTTAAAACTGGGACGATGATGGGTTCTGGTGGATTTATTGTGATGGATCACACCACCTGTATCGTTAAAAATCTACTCACGTTCGCCCGTTTTTACCGACACGAATCATGTGGCCAATGTAGCCCATGTCGCGAAGGGACGAGCTGGATGGAGAAAATATTAATGCGCATTGAGGGCGGACAAGGGACGATGAAAGATATCGACTTGCTGGTTAACATTGCGAAACATGTTGAAGGAAATACTATTTGTCCACTTGGCGATGCTGCTGCATGGCCCGTTGCTAGTGCGATACTCCATTTCCGTGAAGAATTTGAAGAACACGTAAAACTACAAAAATGCCCCTTTTAAAGGTAACCATCGACAATGTTGAGGTGGAAGTAGAAGCTGGAACAACCATCATGAATGCCGCCCGTCAGGTTGGTGGGCATATTGTGCCTCCGGCGATGTGCTATTATTCAAAACTTGAAGGTAGCGGTGGTAAATGCCGCACCTGTCTGGTACGAGTGGCACAAGGATCGGCCAAAGATCCGCGTCCAATGCCTAAGCTAGTGGCCTCATGCCGTACCTTAGTTCAAGATGGTATGGTAGTCGAGAATACAACCTCGCCCGAAGCGATGGAAAGTCGCCAGGCGATAACTGAATTTTTGCTGATTAACCACCCCTTGGATTGCCCAGTTTGCGACCAGGCTGGCGAATGTCATCTGCAAGATCTTTCGTATGTGCACGGACTTGAAGAGACACGTACCGTAGAAGAACGTCGGGTATTTAAACCAATTGATATTGGCGATAAGATAAAACTTCATATGAACCGGTGTATCTTATGCTATCGCTGTGTGATGGTAGCCGATCAGATCACCGATAAAAGGGTTCATGGCGTATTAGGTCGCGGCGATCACTCTGAGATCAGCACCCACATCCAAAATGCTGTGGATAACGATTTCTCTGGTAACATGATCGATGTTTGTCCTGTAGGAGCATTGACTGACAACACTTTTAGATTTAAAAGCCGCGTTTGGTTTACGAAGCCTTTCGATGCACATCGGAACTGTACAAAATGTTGTGGCAAAGTGGTTTTATGGATGAAGGGTGAAGAACTGCTTCGTGTGACGGGTAGAAAAGATACATATGGAGAGTTAGAAGAGTTTATTTGTAACGATTGTCGTTTTGATCATAAGACGGTAGCGGATTGGACCATCGAAGGACCAAGAGCAATTGAGCGTCATTCGGTAATCTCTCAAAATCATTACGGTAAGCAATAATTGAATATGGAATTGACAACGATAATTTTTAAAACGATATTTCTCTTCATCATTTTGTTGGTGACGCTTGTCGTTGCGATGTATTCGACCTATGCTGAACGGAAAGTAGCTGCCTTTATGCAAGATCGGAATGGCCCTAATCGTGCTGGTCCATTTGGTTTATTGCAACCCCTTGCCGACGGATTGAAAATGTTTATGAAAGAGGAGATTATTCCGTTAACGGCTAATAAATATCTTTTCATTCTGGGTCCATCGATTGCCATGACCACTGCTCTGCTTACTGGAGTTGTTATTCCGTGGGGCGATACGCTAACGATTAATGGACACGTGTATTCACTGCAGATGGCTGATTTGAATATTGGAATTCTGTATGTCTTTGCCATGGTATCCATTGGTGTTTATGGTATTATGATCGGTGGCTGGGCATCGAATAATAAATATGCATTACTAGGAGCTATCCGAGCAGCATCTCAGATGATAAGTTATGAGTTAGCGATGGGAATGTCAATTATTGCACTCGTCTTAACCACTGGCTCACTTAGCCTTCACGATATCGTTGCTCAGCAACATGGTATGCACTGGAATATTTTCTACCAACCATTGGGCTTCTTTATATTCTTAATCTGTGCCTTTGCAGAGACCAATCGTGCCCCTTTTGATCTTCCAGAATGTGAGACAGAGCTAATTGGAGGTTATCATACCGAATACAGCTCTATGAAACTCGGCTTTTACCTATTTGCCGAATACGTGAATATGTTTATCTCTTCGGCCGTGATTGCAACTTTATATTTTGGCGGTTACAACATGCCATTTATTGACCAATTGGGTCTTTCATCCAATGCGGTAACTTTTATAGGAATGGGCTTCTTCTTCATTAAGATCTTTGCCTTTATCTTCTTATTCATGTGGATCCGTTGGACCTTACCTCGATTTAGGTACGATCAGCTGATGAACATGGGATGGAAAGGACTGATCCCATTGGCGATCTTTAATATTCTAGCTACTGGAACTTATTATTTCTTTACTTCATTAAAATAACCCGAGACGCCATGCAAAAATTAACAAACAGATCGGTAGTGGCTTCGGATAAGAAGATGACGTTTATGGAGCGCATCTATGTTCCTGCGATTCTTAAAGGGATGTCTATCACAATCAAACATTTTTTCAAAAAGAAGACCACCATTAATTACCCAGAAGAAAAGCGGGAGTTTAGTAAAGTATATCGAGGACAGCATGTCTTAAAACGTGATGACGAAGGTCGGGAACGCTGTACGGCTTGTGGTTTATGTGCTGTTGCTTGTCCTGCCGAGGCGATCACCATGGTTGCTGCAGAGCGTAAACCAGGAGAGGAGCATCTGTATCGGGAAGAAAAATATGCGGCTATATATGAAATCAATATGCTTCGTTGCATCTTTTGCGGCGATTGCGAAGATGCCTGTCCAAAAGAAGCGATCTTTCTGACCGACCGTATCGTGGCATCCGAATATAAGCGGAAGCCATTTGTTTATGGGAAAGATATCCTTGTAGAACCCATGGATCTTAGAGTTGATATCTCTGCTAGACAGACTTCGGCTGTTCATGATTTTAAAAGTAATAAAGCATTTGCGCACAATAGATAAGAAGTTAAAAACAATATTTTAATACCTGTACAATGATCTTTCTGTTTTATCTGCTTTCAACCATAATGATCGTCTGTGCCTTGTTGGTGGTGTTCTCTAAGAATCCGATTAACAATGTCATCTACTTAATTATGTGCTTTATTGCCATGGCTGGGCACTATATCTTGCTTAACGCTCAATTTTTAGCAGTCGTTCATATCATTGTGTATACGGGGGCGATCATGGTGCTATTCTTATTTGTGATTATGTTATTAAACTTAAATAAAGCAATCATTATTCGTAAGTCTACTGTCACTCGAGTCTCAGCTGTGGTCACTGGTGGAATATTCTTCCTCGTTTTACTAGCCGCTACTCGACAGACGTTTGAAATTGATGCGAAATATCCTTTTAATAGTGAAATAGGATTAGTTTCTGGAATTGGAAAGACTCTTTTTAGTGAGTTCTTGCTTCCATTTGAGATCTCATCCATCTTATTTATTTCGGCCATGGTTGGAGCTATGATGTTTGGAAAAAAGGACGCTTAACCTTATTTTAATTATGAAAGAACTATCATCCGCAATACAACTTATTCCACTTGAGAATTATATTTTCTTAAGTGTAGCCCTTTTCAGCATTGGCATGATGGGTGTGTTGTTCCGAAGAAATACGATTGCCATATTGATGTGCCTAGAGCTGATGTTTAACTCAGTTAACCTCTTGTTGACGGCATTCTCAGCTTATCATTCGGATCCTGCAGGTCAGGTATTTGTCTTCTTTATTATGATTGTGGCCGCCGCGGAGGTTGCAGTAGGTTTATCTATTGTTGTTATGATGAAACGTAATGTCGACTCTATTGATATTAATCTTTTGAATAGATTGAAATGGTAGCTTTAATTCCATATATAACCCTTGCCTGGCTAGTCCCAGCATTCCCATTAGTAGGTTTTCTGATTACTAGTTTGGCAAAGAGTAAGTTGAAACACAACCAAGCTGGAATTATTGCCAGTACCATGGTGGCCTTGTCTTTCATCACTTCGGTATTTTTGTTTTTTATCCTGAACTCTTCTGGACAAGATTCAGCAACCTTAACGCTGTTTAATTGGGTTAGCGCAGGTGATTTAAAGATTCCATTTGCTTTTCTTATTGACCACCTATCGCTAGTGATGATGCTAATCATTACGGGCATTGGAGCGTTGATTCATATCTACTCTATCGGATATATGCACGATGATGAGCGCGTAAATTCCTTCTTTGCTCAGATGAATCTGTTTACCTTTAGTATGCTTCTTTTGGTTATGGGAGCTAACTACTTGATTCTATTTATCGGTTGGGAAGGGGTTGGTTTTTGCTCTTATCTGCTAATCGGTTTCTGGTTTAAAAATCCAGCCTTTAACTATGCTGCGCGTAAAGCATTTGTGATGAATCGGATTGGTGATCTAGGTTTTATCCTGGGTATCATCCTACTGTTTTTCACCTTTAAATCGGTTAGTTTTAATGAGGTTTTCGCACAAGCTGCTACCTTGCAAAGTGGTGCTCCAATACTTACGCTTATCACCTTATTGCTACTCGTTGGTGCTGTAGGTAAGAGTGCTCAGATACCATTATTCACTTGGCTTCCTGATGCGATGGCTGGACCAACACCAGTATCGGCGTTAATCCATGCCGCAACGATGGTGACAGCAGGTATCTATATGATTGCTCGTTCAAGCATCCTCTATAATCTGGCTCCGATAACTTCAAATGTGATGATTGTACTCGGTTTAACGACCGCTATCATTACCGCTATTGTCGGACTTCGTCAAAACGATATCAAGAAAGTATTAGCTTATTCTACAGTATCTCAGCTGGGATATATGTTTTTAGCATTGGGATTAGGTGCTTATTCAGCTGCGATCTTCCATGTTACCACACATGCATTCTTTAAGGCCTTATTATTCTTAGGCGCAGGAAGTATCATTCACGCCATGGGAGGCGAGCAGGATATTCGCAAAATGGGTGGCCTACGCTCTAAAATGCCAATAACTTTCTTAACCTTCTTGATCGCAACTATAGCGATCAGTGGAATACCACCTTTCTCAGGTTTCTTCAGTAAAGATCTAATCTTAACTAAAGCATTTGAGACTAGCCCTTGGCTTTATGCCTTTGCCCTTGGTGGTGCTTTGATTACCTGTTTTTACATGTTTAGACTTTTCTATCTGGTATTCTTTGGCGCTCAACGTTTGTCTTCTGCACATCCTCACGAATCACCACGCGTGATGACGGTGCCTCTGATGATCTTAAGTGTACTCTCACTCTTTGGAGGGTTCTTGAATATCCCTGCATTATTTGGTGGCGATTCAGGATTCGAAAATTTCTTACATAAAGCGGTCACTTCAAAAGAATCGGGTGAGATACATAGTGCCACCGAGATTGGGCTAATCATGGTCTCCTTATCGCTACTTGGAATTATTATCGCCTTGGCTTATCGCACATATGTCAAAAAGTCAACTGTGCCAGCTGCCGATGGAGCTCCAAGTTCTCTGATCGCTCGTATTGTGGCAAACAAGTTTTACCTCGATGAAATTTTCGCCGCCTTAATCGAAAAACCATTTGGACGTTTATCGGATTTCCTATTTAAATCGGTCGAAGTTAAAGTGCTAGACTCTGCCGTTGATGGTGTTGGAACATTGACCTCTCGATTAGGTAACCTCGTGCGACGACTGCAACAAGGGAACATCAGTTTCTATCTTTTTGCGATGGTGGCTGGGATCCTTTTATTTATCATCTTTATTTTAATTGTCTGAAGCCATGATATTACTGATAATCTTATTATTGCCTTTAGTTACTGGTCTGGGTATTCTCTTTCTGAGAAATGCTTGCACCGTGCGTATTGTGGCATTGACTTCGACAATTGTCAATCTAGTGTTGACCTTCGTTTTAATGGGTTCTTCCCCTGCAGCTAGCTTTTCAGCTGAATGGACTAACTTGATGGGAATTAAGTTAGCACTGGGATTCGATGGCATTAGCTTATTGATGCTTTTACTTACAAACCTATTATTTCCCTTTATTATCCTAGCAGGATTTAAGCGCGAGCAGAAACAGGTTTCTGTTTTAAACTTCTTAATCTTGCTCACTCAGGCAGCACTGATCGGTGTGTTCTTATCACAGAATGCATTTTTATTTTATATTTTCTGGGAGCTAACACTGATCCCAATCTACTTTATCCTATTACTATGGGGTGGTGAAAATAGCAGAGCCGTGACGTTGAAATTCTTTATCTATACCTTGGCCGGAAGCTTGTTCTTATTGATTGGAATCATCTATTTGGTGCAGCTAACACCTGGAATTCATTCGACTGATTTTTCGGTTTTAAACCAACTTCATATCCCGGCAGCAACACAGATCTGGCTCTTCTGGGTTTTGTTTATTGCCTTCGCAATCAAAATGCCAATCTTCCCATTTCATACTTGGCAGCCAAATACCTACACCATGGCATCAACTCAAGGGGTGATGATCTTGGGGGGTGTAATGACTAAAATGGGGATCTATGGAGCATTACGCTTCTTATTCCCAATGGTGCCTCAAGGGGTGCTGTATTGGCAGAACATCGTTCTTGTCATGTGTTTGATCGGCGTGGTCTATGCCTCTGTTATCGCCTTTAGGCAAACGAATCTTAAAAGATTGATCGCCTTCTCTTCGATGGCTCATATCTCCCTGATGGCAGCAGCTCTATTTATTTACAATTACTATGCAGCACAAGGGTTGTTATTCCAGGTTGTCACCCATGGATTAACAGTTGTGGCGTTATTCTATATGGTTCAGCTGATTCAGGATAAAACAAACACGTTAGAATTGCCTCAGATGGGCGGATTAAAACACGCTGCTCCCAAAATGGCTATTCTGTTACTGATGATCGTACTTGTTTCAGTAGCTCTTCCACTTACCGGTGGCTTTATTGGGGAGTTTCTGATTATTATCGGACTTGCTAAACAGTCGATTTGGATGGCTTTATTTGGCGGTACCACTATGATACTTGGAGCAATATATATGCTTTATGCCTACCAACGAATTATGCTTGGCGACAAAAATATCTCTTTCAAAAATACCACCGATCTTGTTCGATTGGACTACTGGATGCTTATTCCATTAATTGCCATCTTATTTATCTTAGGTATTTATCCTCAGCCAATACTTAATCTTGTGGAGGTGTCGGCGAATACCATGCAAAATCTGCTGACTTCGGCTACTGGAATCGTAACGACGATGTCACATTAATCTATTAGAAACAACTTGAATTGACCCTATAATGAGCGCACTAATATTTATAGCAATTTTTGGAATTATTGTCCTTTACCTTGGATTTGCAAATAACAAGGCAATACTAGCGCCTGTTGCTATTGGGGGATTATTAATTACAATGGCTCTCTCGATTAAAGATTGGGGTGTAGGCTCAAAATATTTCCATGACATGATTATGGTCGACAACTTCTCGATCGCCTTTAATGTCTCGATGCTAATCATCACAACACTGATCTTCCTATTTGGCGTCAACTACTACAAAAGGATGGAGCATCACGTTGCAGAGCAGTATGCCTTGATGATCTTTGCACTTACCGGGGCATTCTTGATGACCTCTTATTCGAATCTGATTATGCTTTTCTTGGGGATTGAGATTTTGTCAATACCACTTTATATCCTTGCAGGAGGGAAAAAATCGTCGTATCGTTCAAACGAAGCTTCGTTTAAATATTTCTTGCTTGGTTCATTCTCCACCGCATTTTTCCTATTTGGTATCGCCTTAGTCTATGGTGCCTCTTCGACTTTTTATCTTCCGGAAATTAGCACCTATATCGCTCAGTTTAACGGTCATCTTCCCCCTATGTTAATGGTCGGGCTACTGTTTATCTTGATTGGTGTTTCGTTTAAAGTTGCGGTGGCTCCTTTTCACTTCTGGAGTCCAGATGTGTATGAAGGTGCTCCAACCTTAGTGACTGCATTTATGGCTACCGTAGTTAAGACAGCGGGCTTTGCAGCTTTTTATCGGTTGTTAGGAATCGGACTATTACCCTTACCCGCGGCACTGGAAAAAACCCTCTGGGTGATGACCGGATTATCTCTTTTAGTGGGAAACTTAGCGGCACTAAAACAAAGTAACTTTAAACGATTATTGGCCTATTCGGCCATCGTTCATACGGGGTTTATGCTTTTGGCTATGCTCTCTCAGCACGACTCTGCAGGGTCGGTATTGCTATACTATACCTTCGTCTATTCTTTAGCTACGATCCCTCTTTTTATCATCTTCATTCATATGAAAAGATCCGCTAAGGGATTGGAAGATTTGGTAATTTTCCGCGGTCTTTATAAACAGAAACCATGGGTGGCTGTGTTTATGACCATCTTGCTAATGTCCTTGGCCGGCTTACCTCCTACATCTGGGTTTATGGCAAAATACCAAGTCTTTACGTTGGCTATTTCACAAGGATATTTGGCTATATCCATCTTCGCTATCATCATGGCCATCATCGGCGTGTACTATTATTTCTATGTCTTACGTGAAGCTTTTACCGATAGCGATGAGCCTAATCCAATTTTGATCCCCTTTCTTAACGCTGCTTTGATTATTGCTTGCGGTATCGCCGTTGTTTTATTAGGTCTGTTTACGTTCACAATCCCCATCTAAACCTTACAGTAGCTCGGATTTCTTTTTCCTGATTCGGGAATAAATTTTGTTGTGAATAGTTGATCTTTTTTCTGATCTTTAGGCATGGCTTATAAACCTGTGTTTTATAAGATCCTAAACTAAACTAATTAGCCTTACTCAGACTTCCTGGGTGAGCGCTCGTGAAACTATAACTAATCTTGAAAGCAATGTTCGCTAAACTATTTAGTGTCCTGACTTTTTCTATTTTAATTTTTCCAGGGTTTTCGCAATCGAATGGGAATAAAAACGGCTGCGTTATAAATGAGCCAAAATTTAATAGCAAAGGTGAGTTAATCCCTTTGCAGTCGTATGAGCAGACAGTTGTTCGTTCAATGAATTTTGTAACAACAAGCGAGAATTGGGTCAAGACCGACTCTCTGACGTTGAAAGATGAAAAAGGGGTAAAACGCCCGGTCTATTTTTTCTATTCCTTCTTCTTAAATGACGATGGCAATCAGCGCCGAAATAGCTATGTCTCCTATCCCGCATTTCATCATTCACTGTATATAAAGGCGTTTATGCGCTATTATCGATTTAGTGGAAAGATGGAGTTTCTTCAGCGGGCACTCGATCTGGCAGATTGGAATATGGCACATAGTACCCCTTCGAATTATAGATATGGTGGGATGCCTTATAGCACCTGTGCGGCGGGTAAAATGGGTGGCTTTGTTGATGGTCAGGCGATCATGACCGATAAAGCGGCAATCATGGCACTTGCTTATCTTGAATTATATCAGTCGACAAAGATCCAGAAGTATTTAGATGCTGCCTTGCTGATCGCTACTAACCTTCTTAAAACACAGAAGCCTGAGGGGAACTGGTCGTTTCGCGTAGATCCCCAGACCGGAAAAGTAAAAGAAGAATATACAAGTAGCGCCATATATGCGGTCATGCTTTTTGAGGAGATGGAAAAGCTTTATCCGAAATTAGATTTTAAACAGAGTGGGAAGAGAGCGTTGGACTGGATCTTAAATAATCCTGTTAAAACCATGCTTTTTAATGGCTTTTATGAAGATGTGGGTGCCGACACAACGAACAGAACCAATTGGGACTGTATCGATCTCGCTAAATACCTATTGGCCCATCATCGCGATAATCCTTCCTATTTGAAAATCGCAACTAAGTTAAATGAGTATATCGAACATACGTTTATTGATAAGCAGCACCAGTATAAACCTGCGGAAGGGATCAAGGAACAACTTCGATGTTTTGTCACAATGGGCATTCATAGCGCTCATTGGGCAAGCATGATGGCTAATTTTTATCGCGTCACTGGAGATAAAAGCTATAAGAATAGAGCTGTTCAGACCATGAACTTTGTGACCTATCTTCAGCAAGAGAATGGTCGGATCTTAGTGAGTGCCGATGAATATCCTTATTACTGGTATAGCTGCGACATTGGAGTCGATCTATTTTTGCTTGATTTTTTAGCTGAATTTCCAGAATTTTCAACACCTCAAATAAAAAAATAACATGATAAACCTAAAAAATGGCATCCTATTCTTTCTTACGGTTACCCTGATTCTTTGTCTGGGCTTGATCTATACCTTGGAACAGAATACAACTAAGGATACGAACTATCCTTTCAATGTAAAGAATTTTGGTGCGAAGGGTGATCATAAAACCGATGACACGAAAGCGATACAAGCAGCGATCAATGCAGCCGTAAGTCATGGCGGTGGAACAGTTTATTTTCCCGATGGCGTCTATCAGATTGGCGGTCCAGCTATTGATTCGGTGAACCATCAACGGTGCTCTTCTCAACTTTACATCCCTGTGAGCACGTTAGAGCATCCCATAAATATTGTTTTTAAGGGCGAGACTGCTCCTGAATTTGAGTTGCAAGGCCTAATAAAAACAACCCCTTCAATGAATGGATCAATTCTATTGTCGACCCTTATCACATCAGATTCTACCCAGTTTGTGATTGGAATGGTTCGTGGTCAAGGTAAGAATTGGAGACAATGGAATTATTCAACTCCATCATTTTTTAATCTTGGAATCCGAACAAGTACAACTAAGCAGGGTGATACCGTGCAGGTGCGCAATTCGTTAGGGGGGATAAATCTAGCATATGCCAGCAAAAGCACTCTAGATAATATCCTAATCACAACTCAGAGCCCCTTGGCATCGATCTTAAATCCTACTGGCACTGGCAGCGTAGCGTTGGTGACTCCTAAAGTTGACAATCACGCGCAGATCGATATCGGATTAATTCGAATTGGTGGATACGATTATGGAATTAAATTCAGTGAACATTTTGTGGCTCAGGATGTGCAGATTGTCTGTTGTAATATTGGCTTCCTTTCCGAATTTAGTCACCATAGCAGTTCCGTTCAGACCCTTGAGATTGAATGTGTTCGTTATCCCATTGTTTTTCGGCCCGGACATAACCTGATGGTTGCGAATTATAATACAGAGCATTTAATGGATAATGTCTGGTACCGATTTGTGCAGGATGTCACCTTTGAAGGCAAATCCTATTTCCCTGCAAAAATTGTTATTGGCCTCTGTAATCCAGTGGTCTCTAATGTTGGGTATAACTTTAGTCATTTTAAAACCAACGATTCGTCTAGAGTAGTACTGTTGGAGAATGCAAAAGTGAATTAGCAGTTGAAAATTATCAGAACTATGAGTTATTTAAAACATCGAATTATGAGCAGAAGCAAGATTTATGGCATCGTACTAGCATTAAGCACCTTCTTTCTACATGCCGCATTTAGTCAGAATAGCGTTGACAAAACGGTTCAAACTATTGCGGTAGAGTGGCACGATGCAGAGCCGAAGGGTACTATTGAGGTTTATAATGGTCGACTATCGAACATTCGTATTGTTGACGGGAAAGGGAAAATCCATGGTAATTCATTTGAGTTTAAATCGAAGGGGAGCAGCCGACTGGAGCTTTCGTTAGCTGATGTAAAGAATCAGGTAGGAAGTGATGCGACGAGGATTACCATCCGAACAGCCACCCATCCTTTTACGTTCTTTCTTCGTGATGTTACTTCTCAATACCCGATTTCTATTCCTCTCTTTCAGGTTGTGGTTACTGCAGCTCAGGACTCGCGCAACGTGGATCAAATAGAATCTTTTATCAAAGCTCAAGGGTTAAAAAGCAAGGTTCAGCAGTTGTCCGAACTGCCGGAAGAGAGTTTTGATTCAGCTGCCATTCATACTCGAAACCAATCTTGTCCAACTTGGTTAGGCATCAGTCGTGATATCCGGATCTTCGAACTGAACGACAATCGCACCCATCCAGCCAGCGAGATGAATCTCATTAAGCCTCGAAATTCATCAACCACCATAAAATTACCGGAGCTAGATAATAAACCAACTGAGTACGCTTATTTAGTGGGTCGAGGACAAGGGGTTTCCGTGAATGTAACGCGTCGATTAGATGAAGGGGTACTTCCCATATTACATTCAACCCATTTGGATGAAGATATTGATTACCAATCAACGATGTTTGTCTCGCTAGAGAAATCAGCGTTGAATAATCAAGCTGCGATTGGCACCGATTACCTCGTGGCTGATCAGTATAGCGGAGGCCATATGCTCACCAAGCAACAGCAAGAGCTGGTAAAACCTAGAGTGGAAGAAGAAATCAATAAGAGCGAGACAACGGTTCTTTATTATCATTGCGAAGCCATTAACCGCTCGTCAGTACCACGATACGCTTGGTTTAAAACGATCAGACCTGGGGCAGGATGGTGGATTAAAAACGCCTATTCGTTTGATAAATCGACTGGATTTTCAAACTATTCTTCTGATCGAGTATTCGGAATTTCGAAGTTAAATGGCCTTCCATTACACGATGAGGAGATCAGTGTTTTAATTAAACCAGGCGAAAAGGCAATCTTTGAATTTTATGTTCCCCATAGTCCAATCACAAAAGCTCGTGCAGAACAACTTAGTCATCAATCTTTTGATTTGCGACTTGCTGAATGTAAAACTTTCTGGAAAGAGAAGTTGGCCAATGCGGCACAGATCAGTGTCCCCGAGACCCGCATCAATGAGATGATACAAGCGGGATTATTGCACCTTAATTTAGTTACCTACGGCAAGGATCCAATGGGAACACTGGCTCCTGCTATTGGAGTCTATACACCTATTGGAACTGAAAGTGCGCCCATTATTCAATTTTATAATTCAATGGGACTTACTGACGTAGCTAAACGTTCGTTGACCTTTTTCTTGGATAAGCAGCACGATGATGGGATGATTCAGAACTTTGGTGGTTATATGGTCGAGACAGGTGCAGCGCTTTGGAGTATGGGCGAATATTTCAGATACACCAAAGATAAACAGTGGGTTCAGAAAGTCGAACCTCAGCTGTTAAAAGCGTCTGAATTCTTGCTTCAATGGCGAGCACAAAATAAAAAGATCGAACTCAAAGGTAAAGGCTATGGGATGATAGCGGGCAAGGTTGCCGATCCAGAAGATCCATTTCATCAGTATATGTTGAATGCTTACGCCTACCTTGGTCTAAGCCGTGTTGCGGAGATGCTTAAGGAGGTTGACGCTACGCAATCAAATCGTTTGGAACAAGAAGCTCTCGCCTGGAAAAATGACATCCGAATTTCATTGGAAAATAGTATTTCAAATTCCCCTGTTGTTCCACTTGGAGATGGAAGTTGGTCACCCACAGTTCCCCCTTGGACCGAAGCAATTGGTCCCAGAGCCTTGCATATCATCCCAGAGAACTATGTTTCTCATGGCACTGTGACTGCTCCCGATGTTCTTCTAGGGCCGTTATATCTCGTTTTTTGCGAGGTTTTGACACCTGAAGATCCAATCTCCAAAATGATGCTAAATTACCACAGCGAGCTTTTTTATCAGCGCAATGCAGCATTTAGCCAACCCTATTATAGTCGTCACAATTGGATTCAGCTTAAACTTGGAATGATAAAGCCATTTCTAAAAACATACTACAACACTTTTTCGGCTTTAGCGGATCGTGATACCTACTCTTTTTGGGAGCATCTCTATCAGGTGAGTTCTCATAAAACTCACGAGGAGGGTTGGTTTTTAATGGAGACACGTTGGATGCTTTACCTTGAAGAGGGACAAACCTTGAACCTACTGCCAGGAGTTCCACGCCAATGGTTGGAAGATGGGAAGAAGATCTCCTTGAATAAAGTGCAATGTTATTTCGGACCTCTCTCTTTGGATGTAACTTCTCATGTAAATAAGGGGTCAATAGAAGCGAATATTACGTGTAATTCAGCCTCGAAACCCCAAGATGTTCGAATCCGTATTCCTCATCCAGCGGGTAAAAAAGCGATAAAAGTTACTGGGGGAACCTATGAATCAACAACAGAATCTGTTTTGATCCAGGGTTTTCAGGGAACAGCAACCGTAAAACTGGAATACTAAGACTATGAGAAAGCTATTTGTCGTTGTTGGGATGATTGGTTGTTTGGGCCTTAACACGTTTGCGCAAATTCGTAAGGCGGATAATTCTACAGATATCCATTTTGAAATCCAGATCCCCAAACGTATGATGCATAATTATACAGTGGCAAATAATTCAGGTAAGCCGACTGCGATTTTTCGTGATCAGGCGATACTTAAACTGCCTAAATCGTATACGAAGGGAGGTAAACCAACTCGACTTATCTATTGTGCCCATGGTGCTGGAGGCGGTGTGACAGCGAAAAATTGGTTTATCAATAATTTTGCAATAGTGGATTCTTTATTGAGCCATGGCTATGCTATTTTTGATGTCAATGGTGGAGAGTCAATGGAAAATATGGGAGGTCCACTGGTCATTTATTCTGCTTTTCAAGCCTATAAAACCATTAGAAAGCGCTATAATATTGAACCAAAAATCTTCGTTGTTGGCTTGTCGATGGGAGGTCTCTCGTCGTCGAATTTTTGTCTGCAGCACCCAGCGATTGTCTCAGCTCAAGGTTTGTTTAGTGCGGTACTTGATTTGAAAGGACAAGCTTGGGATCACCCATGGTTTCCGACGACACCCAAAGTCATCTCATCTGTATTTAATTTCACGGATAAGACAGGGAAAACATGGGAGCCAGCTAAGGTAAAAGGATGGAATCCACTCTATGCCAATAGCACGATTCGGGGTAAGGATACTTTATTACATTACCCAGTTCCAGTAGCCATCTGGCATGGGATTGGCGATCCAGTTGTTCCTATTTCAGCCTC
>CAIVGL010000056.1 GCA_903905505.1 uncultured Bacteroidia bacterium
AATACAAATAATTCAAACCAAATATGTTTATGCCAGAATCTCAGGTACCTTAATGGATTTCGGCAAGTTGCAAACAAATTTTCAAAACATTTAGATTGCTGGAGATTGGCTTTTTTAACGTGCCTAATGGGGGAATTATCGTCTACTAGGGGAACAAAAAAAATTGCATTTTGAAAAGAATCGGAGTTTGGCTTTCAAAATGCAATTTAGATTGAAATAATAATTTCAATCTATTCTAATAACATTTGTCTAAAAAATCAAGAGGACAAAGTGATAGGAACTATACTATCGACAAGGACATAATGGGTGTCCGAGAAATATTATAGTTCCTAAAACGTTTTAAAATTTAAACGTGCTGTTAACCCCAATAAATGACCTCTAAAAAATAATTATTTTAATCGAAATGAATTCCAAGCATCTTGAATTTGAGAACCTGTATTTACTTGAGGAGTTTGTGATTTTTTATTAACCACCACCGATTGTTGAGTCACATTGGTAGTAATAAATTCCTTTAATTCACTTAAGGTTGCATCGCCCTTTGTCTCCTGAATTTTTTTCAATAAAAAATAGGTAAACATACCATGCTGTTTGTCATAATAAGGAAATGCTGTTTCGTCGCCAGTAGCTGCGCTAAAAACAACCAGATTGCCAGGAACCAAATCATCTTTGGGTTTAATTTTCACTCCGCGACCTTCTGCTAACATCGTACCATTTGATTCGCGAGTTGCACCACTAAAACAGGCATCAAGGAATGCAGTAACCGAAAGCGAGGGAAACTCTGTTAATTTAGCATAGATATCAGAAAGTTTTACTGCGGATGACAAATTTTGTGAGTTGCCATCTACTGGCAAAATAAATGCATTTTTCGACTGTTCTTCAGGCATTCCATGTCCCGCATAGTAAAAAATAATCCGTGCTTGACCTTTGTAGGCCTTAGAAACCTCGTTAATCCATTTTAATGCGTCCAAAATCTGACCATATGTCGCATTTTCAATATAATGAATGTTATTTAAAGGCAATCCCATAGTTTTAACAAGATATTGCTTTAATATCCTAGCATCATTCAAAGCAAATTTGACTTTAATCTCCTTTGAATAAACTTCATTTCCAATGACCACGGCAAAGATTTTGTCATTAACAACAGAATTGGCTGGTATATTTTCATCAACATCTGAAATGAAATCTGGAATATCTTCAATAACAACTTTGCCTTTAATTGGAGAATCCATTGATGCTACATTTCGAATATACCCTTCCTCTTCTAGTTTTTTATTGATTTCTACGGATTTAGTTTGAGCGAATCCAAAATTATTAGTCCTTTCTTCAGCTTTAACCTTAAATTCTAATTGGTTTCCAGTAAAGTCACTATTTACAAAGTATCGAAATGTAAGCGTTTCAAATTTGCCTGATCCGATAGAGGTAAAAGATGGATTTTGCCGAGATAATTTTCCGGAGCTCTCAACCACATTTAAAAACATAACACCTTTTTGCTCATTAATAAGAGACACGCGCACGTTATCAGCATCGCCTTGTCCTACATTCTGCAAGGCAAATTTTACGTCTATCTGCTCATTAATATCAATTTGATTATTTGGATTTGCCGAAAGATTCTCTACTACAGCAAACTTAGCAACAATTAACTCGGGTTTTAAAAATTCCCGCGTAGGGAATTTAACTTGTTTACCTTGAATCTTAACTTTGAAATTAGGTTCAACCACTTCAATTTTAAGCACAGCGCTTGAAGTCGGAAGATCCATTTCTCCTTGTATAGTAATATTTACCGTTTCGACACCTCCATTCCTAGCAATCACGGGGAATACAGTCTTTGGATCTGCCTTTATTCCCTTTAGTTCACTAGATAAATTTACAAAGACATCTTTTGCATCTCCTGGCCCAATATTTTTCAGAGTTAAGGATAAGACTGCAGCCTCATTCGCTCTTAAACTGTTTTTTGAAAATGAGATGTCTTGAATAGACAGAATAGGAGGAAGAAAATTAGTGGCATTATCAACCGTTAAGGTATCACTAGGCACTTTCTTTTCAGCTGGCTTATTTTTTAGAACTCGAGATCCTTCTTTGAACTCCTTAAAAACCCCGTGCAGAACGAGTTCAATAGAAATCTTACGATATTGTGAGCCCTTCTCTTTCGCGACAAAAGTATAATGTTGAAAATGCAATTTCGCCTTATTAAGAGGTTCAATATAATCTAGAATAAACTTCCGGACTCCATAAGTTCTTAAAAAAGCAAGCTGTTCATTCTTTTTAATGCCTGTTTTTTTAGTCAGGGACATGCTTTCCAGATTATTATTATTGAAGTATGGTTCATCTTCAAAATCCCCAAAATCATCAGCATAAGGAATCGCATTTACAATCGGAGTTCCATCTGTAGACCCTGTAATTTTGACAGTAACATCCATACCACTTTTAATGTACTTGATAAGCTCTTTCTCGATAGTTTCCTTTAATATCTGAACTGTTATTCTCGCGGCATTGGAAGAGGTAAGCTTATATTTTCCTAATGGAAAATCATCAGTTTGATTCTCCACCGTTGCCTTTATCACCTCATAGCTATACTCTACGTGATAATTTAACTCTGGATTTCCCGTAGAATCTTTTTCAACAACGATACTTGTATTAACATTAAGATCAACATTTTCAGATATGATCTTTTCATTCTTCTTCTCTTTGATATAAGAAGTCAGCCTTCCTTTTAGCGTGTCTTGCCGATTAGCAACTTCTGCAATTACTTCCGCTGGAGGTGCGACGATCTCTTCTATACGGTAAAGTTCATTGGTCTTGATACCACTTTCATCATAATAAAAAACCTTTCCATCTATCGTATTTTTCAACTCCAAATAACTCAATTTGAAGTCTTCATCATTGTATACAAATTGAAAATTTGCAGGTTTTAAATTTTTAAAATTTTGACTGAAGTTCTCGGCTTCGTTTTTAGGAATCTTTAAATTGATAGGCAAGGTTTTATTAAAATTAATAGAAAAAGTTTCTTTGTCTTTATTGTAAGAAGATAGCTCCGCATTTGCAAACGAATAGTTTTTTAACGCATATTTATTGACAATGCTATTTTGGATTTTTTTAACCTGAATTGCCTTATTCGAATAAGAGATCCTTTCTTGAAACTGAGTTAAGGATTCATTTTCCAACTTCTTCTCCCAATTTGCTATTTCATGTTGAATCTCATTCTTTATAATATAATCATAGGGCAAAGGCAGATCCGTTGTCTCCCAAGCCCTAAGGGTTTTATCATCTCCTCCAGTTAATAAATACTCACGCTTGGAATCATTATCAAATAAAAAGATAGCTTTTCTAATTGGGGCGTTATAATTTTCAAGAACTTTAAACTTTGTCCCCTTTCTTAAAGACCAAATTATTAATTTATTATCATTGCCGACACTAGCGGCATAGAAACCATTTCGTGTTATGGCCACACTATTTACACCGCCAACATGACCATTTAGATTATATCGCACTTCTCCTGAGCTTGAATCCATTATTTTAATGGAACCATCAGATCCTCCAACTGTTAAAAAGGCATCATCCGAGCTAATTGCAATGGAGGTAATCGGCATTTTCACTTGCAATAATTTCTCGAGCTGCAAAGTTGACATATTCCAAAGAGAGATTGTTCCATCATCATTAGCGGCGTAGAGTTTAGTGCCACTAGAATTAAAACACATCCCTTTTATTAGGCCGTTATTGCTTTTAAAATTTGCAATAATTTTATTTTGTTTAAAGTCAGTTATGTGAATCTCCAAATCTTCAGCAGCACTTGCTAAGGTACCCTGGGGAGAGAAGCAAATAGAACTAATTGGCTTTTTATGACTGTTAAAGGTTTTAAATAAGGTTATTTTATCATCAATTCTCCAAACCTGAACTTTACTATCTGCAGCATTCGCGATATACCGCCCAGTAGGATTTAGTGCAATGGCATTAACATGTTCGTTTTCTATAATAGGAACCTTCCAAGCAAAAACTTCATGATTGTTCGTGCAGGTATAAATAGAATAAACATGAGCAGTAATATCCGTAATAGGATTTTCAAACTTTAGCTCGCGAGAAAGATTTATCTGAGCATTTAAAGAAAAGGTAAATAGTATGCCAATAATTGGCAGAAGTGATTTCATGACTGGCAGATTAAGTTTGATTGTTATTACCTTCTCAGTTTTTTATTGAAAAATTGGGTTTCTGATTCTATAACCTAGCTTGGGAGAATATCATAAAGAAATCCTCCCAAGCTTAACAAAATGCGTTTACTCTTTTGTTAGAACTTCAATAATTTTTCTAATTTCTCATGAGCTATTTTAGTCTCCTCTTCTAAGCTCTTGCGAATTACTCGTTTTGCAACGTCAAATGCAGTGGCCATATTGTAAGCTAATCGAACATTGACCTCAATATTCTTTCCCATTTTTTTGTACATTTCTAACATCGGAATAACTTGTCCAAGTTCCTGAGCAATAAGATTCTTTGATGCAGCAACAGTTTTAGTAACCGACGCAGCATCCTCATTGTTAAGCTGCTGATTGGCAATACTATTTTCAATCAGAGCCGCAACCTGCGTATTTATTTGACCCGCCAATTCCAATTTTGCAGTTTCCATTGCTTGCATTTTTGCGGCAGTCTGAGTTTCGCCAATTGAGTTTCCTGAAGCCATGATATACTTCGACTCATTTTTATCATTCGTTTCAAGCTGTCTCATCCATGCACGCTCAAGCTGTTTATCCATTAAAGGAGATCCTGGAGCCACATAATAGCCATCCTTTACATATTTTCTTGCTTCTTTGCGTGCACTTTTTATTGCACGTGATGCAACATCCTTCTTTAATTCCTTTTCTGTTTGTTGTGCACTTAGGTTGTTAAAGGCGATACAAACCATGAGAAAAGCAAAAAATAATTTTAGAGTAGTTTTCATAATAGAGATTTAAAAATATTATTTTATGTTTATTAATATGCTTATTAGTGCTTAAAACATTAAAAACGTGACAAATTAATGAAATATAATTTTCGACTGGTCATACCAATACAAAATCAAAACTATTCCCCTGTTAGAATTTTTTAACGTAGGAAATTTGCGGTTTAACGCAAATATTTATCGTTAGTTATGACAAGAAAAACTGAATAAACTCTTATAAATTAAGGCTTAGAAATACTAAATTTGATTTGCTTTACTTGAAAATCAGGCATTGCAACTTTGCATTCTGAAATCCATTCTTGGAACTTTGAAGTTGGCATTTCTTTAGGAAGTATATATCCCTTCTCCAACATCTGAGCATCCGATAAAATTGGTTTTACATAAGTCGTTGGTGAAAACACAATGAAAACATGGTTGTATTCTATTAGCTTTTGTGTAAAAAGCTCAATTTCATCAGCTTTTGTTGTAAATCTATTACACCCATCTAAGTTTGTAAAAAGATAATACGACTTGTCTCCTTCAATTTTAACCGCACTTTCATTTCCTTGATTCAAATAAGGAAAAAGTCTTCGAGTTACTTCGTTCCCCTCATCGATAAAGACAGACAAATATCCATCTATTGGAGATCTAAAATAAAGGATTAATCCCTGGGAAGTAACAAATGAATTAGTCTCGCATTCAAGTTTTGGGCAGCGCAATAATTTACAGTCTAGCATGGCCTTAGAACTAACAGGACGAACTTCTCCTTCAACTGAGCAAGATATCCAGATAAACTTCTCTTTATGCTGAGTATTATCAAGCTGCTCTTGAATATCTTCTTTAAATTCTTTCCTAGTAGTCTTTATCCATTCTCCCTTTACTTTAGTCGATCCAATAATATTATACGTAACTGCTCCATTATCTACTTTAATATCTGTATTTTGTTCCACAAAAGTTCCAAAAGCATTCTCTATTGCATTAATTTTTGCTAACTCCTCAGCCCTATCCCGAGATTGATCTTTGGTCATATTGCTCTCCATACGAACTTGACTCTTCCCTTTTGTAAAATGTGTTTTTTGCCCACATAGGAACATGGGCCAAATGCAACCACAAAGAATTAAAAGCAGAAAATAGTGTTTCATAAATATTTGAAAATCAATACAAAAAAAATGCTAGGCAATTTAAATTTTATTCAACAAACTCAGGATCTAGATTAGCAAGCTTGGGCATAACTTGCCCACAAGAGGCGCCAATATAAGTTGGATCACAATTGTAAAATAATTTATTTTTATATTTAAAACTCTTTTGCGTCGAGACATTATTCAAATTTACAGCTAATGAAACATGCTCAGGATAGACTAATCCAACTGTTTCTAAATTTGTAAAATGCTTGATGAGCTTTGATAGAAGGATTGCACGATCTTCACAATCAGCTGCTGGATAAAAAATTGTTTCATCAGCAAAAAAATACTTCTCCCGTCCGAATTGTTCTTGATCTATCTGATAATTAATATTTTGTTGCACATAGTTTAACAGATAGGCGGCTCTTTCATCATCATTTTTATCCTTTAGTATTGGACCTAAGGCTTCATCAAATTGTTTCATGATAGACTTGGATAATGGGCTATTAAAAACCACCTTTAGTTCACATGGAGGATAATTATTATAAAATTCAATCAAATTCTTGTTAACCTTAAATTTGATCGCATTTTTTTTCCCAATAGTTTTGGTAATATACTGAGCACCAAATTGTGGGACCTCATTTAAAAGGAATGAAAATCCAATCTTACTGCCTGGATAATCTGCTTCATATATAGAAAGAAGATGAGCATCTGGAGAGGTTAGATTAAAATCAAACAAATAGTACGCGATTCCTTTTACAAGATAGCTTGTGGTATAGATTTTCTCATTGGCAGGAAGCAACAAATATATTTGGTCTTTATTGTATCCGATTTTTGCATTATAACCATTCCTAATCAGCGCAAACCAAGTGAACAAAACTTGCTCATTACTTTCTTTGTAAATTTTCTTTGAGGCTGTCATAATCATAGATGCAATTCCCCAGTCGTTAAGGCCTGAATTAACCGAATTTTCCTTAAGTGATTTGATTGTATTATTAATCAATTTAGAATTCGACGCTGAAGTAAAAAAATGAATTATTTCATCATTATTAACCGCGCTAATTTTAGGAACTTCAGAGGTCAAAAAGGGCATGGAAATCGTTGACCCATAAAATATAAAAGAGGAATACAAGGAAGATGTATTAAAAACAGTTGCTTTTTTGGGTAAAGAATCTGCAGGAAGAGTCTTAATATCGTTCTCCTTAACTATATTTGAATGGCTGCCATTATCATCTTTGGGTGATTCATCCTTCGGACTTGATTGCGATTTAATCTTTAAGGTGTCCTTTAATATGACAGCGTCAGGAGCTTTAATAAGTTGCAAGTCTTCTCGTGATGAAGAAACTTCCATAGGAGTTTTAGGCTTATGAATAACTGGCCTTAAATTCTGAATTCCGTCAAATTCTTTCCAAGATTGCGACAAAAATTGTATGAAAACAGAATCATTATGCGATAAGAAAGCATTATACTCCTGATTGATAGAATTCTTGAACGAATCAAACTGACTTTGAAAATCATTACTCTTAGTTGATTCTTGGGCACGAAGACCAAATGAGATGAATAGTAGTCCAATGATTATCCCAATATGCCAATGACTTTTCCGTTTTTTATCTAGTTTCATATTCAATGGGTATTTGGTCTCCTATTCTTAAGTTTTTATTGAATCTGAAGAAAAAGCTATATTCAAATTATTTATTGATGGTAAATTTATAATTCTTAATTCGAGGCTCTAGAACATATGTGTAATTACCTGGCTCTAATCTCGATGGCATTAGTTTATAGCCAATATCTCCATTCTTTAATTTTATCTCAATAACTTTTTCTCCGGCATTATTAAAGATCAAAAGTGGCTTTTCTGACTGCGTCGAAACAGATGGCCAAATAAAAGTAATAGTATCTGAAGCTTGATAAATGGACCCATTTCTAGGCAATTTATGGTTATATAAAATCGATTCATTTTCATTTGAAAAATCAATACTTCCATATTCTTTTATGGTATTCTTCTGCCCTTGCAGAATATTTTCTTTAGTATCTGTTACTGGGGCTTTGATGCTAAGGACCAGTTCTGAATTGCGGTGTTCCTTTAAATTTTTGGATATTACCAAAGATCCTATACCTACTAAAATAAATAAGGATGCAGCGACAAGCCAAGTATTTCTTTTTGCGGAGTGAGCATGCTTCTCTGCCATAATCAATAATTTTATATGTTGTTTTAAATCTTCGTGTTGCGCACTTTTTACCCAGGCCTCTTGAAGAGCGATTCTTGCTGAAAACTTTCTTTTCAAATCAGCATCCTCAGTAATACTCTTTTCAAACTTAATTCTTGCTTCCTCAGCAAGGGATCCATCAAGGTAGCTTTCAATAAGAGAATCCTCTTCTTTATTATTTTTCATAATTCATAGAATTAACTAATTACTAACTTATTATTTCCTTCCAATGATGATCCTTTAAAATAACTAATTTGAGTTTTTCAAGACAGCGTTTAAAACGTTGTCTCGCATTATCAACTTCAACATCAAGGAGCTTTGCAATATCCTCAAATTTGATATTTCCTACCTTAGGCTCAGTCACTAACCCACTATCTTCTTGATTACTAGACAATCCAAATCGCAAATCGATAATCTGCTTGCAATTTTCATCCATATTGTTTTTAAGGAAAGTCATTCTATTAATCAATGCATCCTGATCTGATTCAGTAGTTTCAGAAGCTAATCCAACATGATCGATCTCGCGTAGATCTGTAACTATTTTCAACTCCTTCAAACAGATATTTCTACAAATTGAAGATAGATAGGTTTTAAACGAACTTTCTCCTTTAAACTTTTGTTCTCGCACATTAATAACGGCACGCATCAAACCTTCTTGAAAAATATCCTCCGCAACTAAAACCAAATTGCGAAAAGAATTCACCATTATTTTTATGCTTGGATAATAAAGTTTATAGATATAGCGTATCATTTTATCATCATTATTTAAAATACCAGAGATGATTTCATCTTCTTCGTATTTTTCCCTATTGTACTTGAAAAAGGAATAATGTGACAACTGAGACTTAATATTTTTCATGTGATGAGTTAAGTAGTAAAACTTTTTCTATAAAAGCGTAAAGGAATGAATTCTTTCCGCAAAAGAATTCATTGATAAATATCAGAATTATAACTTCTATACAGTTTAAATTGCATGTTATGTAAATCAATAAATCCAATCATTGCTGAAAGGATTTATACATATAATTAAGTAATTTGAGCTAACGCAATGAAGAAAGATTCGTACCTAATTTTTGAACCACTATACTCCTTCTTTGAATAGAATAATAAAAGTTAGAAAATGTTTACTTGATTTTTTCTTACTAAACAACACCTTTATACTTATCAAATCTATGCAAAGAGCCAGATGTTGTATCTACAATAGTCCATACTAGACCATACCTAGTAAGCCATCTCCAAATATCCACTGCAATAAATCAGGTTTGGGTGTTATTTTCAAGTGATACGGTTCTAGTTTCAAAGCTCTCCTAAAGGAGCAAGCTGATTGTCGATCTTATTAAGTCGCATTTAAGTAGGTTAATATAAAATTAGTTATTACACATTTAGCTTTTCTAATTCTTGAAACTTTGAAATTTTCAGGTCTCTATAATTTTCTAAATTAATAATTAAGCCAATTAAAGACTAAATAAAATAGTAGCATTGTATTTCTGCTATTTTACAAGCCAATAAGCTCTTGTAATTCAAATAATTGCAAAAAGGATTGAAAGTTGATTAAAAGCTATTTTTTTGGCCTTAGGGACGAATGGCAGAGTAAAAGACCAAGTTTAAATAGATACGTTGGTGGATTAAGGGGAGTTGATTATTGTTTATTCGACATTATAAGAATTTTAAAACAAATCTTGAATCAGAATCAACCGCTATAATATAGCATATAGGTGTTGCCTTTAATTCAGTTTGTGCCATTTTTACGTATAGGCACAACCAAGTCCAAAAAGAAATTATGCGATAGTAATTCTGCGAATTTATAAATGGAATAATCCAAAACATCAATGGTGAATCTTCACAAACTCCTCATTGATTTTCACTTCTAGTAATCTGCTATCGTTGGGATTTTTCCGAACTAGAATAATTTCAATCTCACCTTTTGTGACAAAATTCACCTTGTCATTAATTGAGCTAAAAGTTTTCTTCCAGTTTTTATAAATCACATCCATAGAGCTTTTTTCTAAATCATGACCGGCGAAGAGCTCTAAAAGACTATGATATTTTAAGTCATCACTTAGCTTATTCAAACAATACTGTTCGTTAGAATCGAGCTGTATTTCAATCTTTTTAAATTTCAGGGCACTATTTATCTTATAAAAATCAATTCTATCACCTTGACGGGAATAAGACTTATAAAAACGATTAGCAAGCCAACCGCCAATCAATACGAATAGCAATAGACTCCAAAGGCCCCAAGAAATCCAAGAGTTTGAATATATATGCGTGATCACGGGCTCTCCAGATATCAAGTTCGAAATTGGAGAGATCAGTATCGATTGAACTGCAGAGCTATGAGGAAAAGGAAGTGTTGAATACATAAAATCCTGATGCACCGTGTCGACAGCCGGTGTAATCTTATTGTAAAAATTAACTGAATTAGCTTCTGTTAATTCGTAATTCGAAAGCTTATTCTGCTCAAAATTAAAGAGATGATAAGTCCTATCTTTCTCAACATCATAGCATAGAACTTGATTTTTAAATATCAAAGGAGATAGGTACAAACCGGCTAGGTCTTTCTCAACATGGCCCAGTTTCTCCCATTTCCGCTCAGTCATATTTATCTTCCAAATATCATCCATTTGAATATCTTGTCGAGGAAGCCTTGCCTTATATCTGGTGGTATAACCCCCTAAAAGATAAAATTCTCTTTGCTCTGCATTAAAGTATCCCAAAGGTCTAGTTCTTGCAGTTGGAAGCGTTTCTTCAGAAGCCAATTCCCACATTTCCCATCCTCCAGTTGCAGGATCAAAATAGGTGAAGAATGGCTGTAAACTCCAATGACCATAACCACCATAAGACATTATGGTATCGTTCATTACAAATTTTACAGAACCGTATTGGGTGTTAAAATTCGAGGATTTATCAAGCTTTCTTATCGAATCCCGAACCATTTCATAGACATACCCACCACTTCGAAGAACAAGAAACATGTGAGACTTGGTTGGCAAAACAACCAACTCTCTAAAATCGATGTTCCGATCAAATTCATTTTTATCATACGACTTCTTCACCCATCCCTTATGGTCATTTTTCAAATAGAAAAATGAATCTCGTTCTAGTACGAGATATCGATTGGCAGGCTGATCGTATGCTAGCTGATAGGGCTCACTGGGAGCAACAAGTTTAAAATTATACAGTTCTTGTTGTCCATTTACAGCGCAGCATTTTTCACCCAAATAGCCATTTAGAAGGAAGAAGAAAATTAGGTAGACAGGTAATAATCGCATCACAAGAAATATCTTTTTAGATTAGTTAGGTTGGGTCATGTTTTAATCAAACGAACTTAAAATCTTAAACCAACGTTATGTAAACCAGAATAACAAATGTGGCTAATTTAAACTGATAAGTCATTATTATTTAACATATTAATTATGACAGGTAAAAATAGCAATTATCCTTGCAGGTTAAAGAATAGACTATTGAAAAACCCTTGAATTGCAATTCAACTATTTTATCTAGGGATTTCGATTCACGATCAATATACTTGCAAGCAATCGCCAAAAGCGCGAATTACTCAACCTCGATTGGGGATAACCCTTAAAATTTAAAACCATGAAAATTAGATCTCTGATTTTACCTATTATGCTTATTCTATTAAGCATTTCTTGCCAAAAGCAAAAGGATTACGCCCCTGAGCTAAATTCTTTACAAAGTCAAATTGATGCTCTAGTAGCGAAGGAAACTATTATTAACAGCCTACAGACTTCCCTTTTAAATCTTTCAAAAAGAGCAGACTCTCTATCAAGTGCCTTAGTAATCACGAATAATAAAGTTCTGACAACAGGCAATACGGTTACAAGTCAAAGTGCCTTAATTATTTCTATCCAGACTCAGATCACAACAATTTCTACTCAAATAACCTCCTTAAGTTCCCAGCTTACGACATCGAATGCCAATGTGACCATTATTAATACGACAATAACGAACCTAACAATTCAGTTGAATGCCCTGCAGGTTCAAATAAATACAATTCTATCACCCCTTTATACATTACCCACTTCCTTAAAATCTGGACTTTTACTTTATTATCCATTTAGTGGAAATGCAAATGATGCAAGTGGCAATGGATATTCAGGAACTGTAAGCGGGGCGGTTTTAACAACTGATCGAAATGGAATACCTAATTCAGCCTATCAATTTACAGCCAATAGTGATGTTATTTCAGTCTCAAATAGTTCATTAAATCCACAAGTTTTATCCTTAAGTCTTTGGTTTAAACTAACCCTTGGATGGACTTATACAACCACAAACTTATTCTCAATTAATAATATCAACGAAGCTACCGCTGGTGGATTTATTACTCGTTTAGATCAGAACAACAACTCTTATGGAGCAGGAAACTATAAAATTTACTCAGCCATCAATAATCCCGATAATGTTAGTTTAATTACACCTTCACCTTCATACCCGTTAAGCCAATTTACGACTTGGAATAATTTAATAATTGTACGAACAGCCACTCAGCTTACTATGTATTTAAATGGTACACTTGTTAGCGCGAATAATGTTTCAGCAGCCATTGATTATTCAAATACAGTACTTCAAATTGGCAACAAAAGAAATCTAAATAGTAATCCTTTAGGGGGTAGAGTAATTGATGATGTTTTATTGTACAACCGAGCTTTAACTGCCGATGAAATAAGTTATTTGGCAACACATTAATTTGGGATACGACAGTACTAGCTATTCTTTTTAAAATTGAAGAATTATCATAAATCGCCAAATCGCTATGCATAGAATAAATAGTTCGATAATTAGCATCAAGTTCGACTAACAAAAAAGCTTCGATAACCAGTTAGGATTATCGAAGCTTTTTGCTTGTATTACTAAATGACAGATGAAGTTAAAGCTCCACGGTCATTCTTAATTGTTTCCCGAATCCCTGCCGAACAATTCGCATCAAGGTTGTTAACCTGATATCGGATGCATCATTTTCAATTCGAGAGATATAGTTTTTCGTAGTTCCACATTTAGCGGCGAGTTGTTCTTGTGTCATCCCTTGTTGTTTACGCAATTCTTGAAGCATCGCCCCAATCTTAAAAGCCTCGAAGCCCTCTTCAAATTCTTCGCGTTCAACAGTTCCTCTTTGACCATACTGAGAATCTAGATGATCGTTTAAGGAGATCAAGTTATCTGATTGCTTTTTCATCGAAATATTGTTTTTTTAATTTTTCAGCTAATTCAATTTCTACTCGTGGTGTCTTCTGCGATTTCTTATGAAATACGCCCAGAACTAGCCTTTAAGTAAAGTACTAAAGCTAACTAATTAGGTAATAAATTGCAAGTAATTAGACGATTATTTTAGTTGGAAATTGAAAAGACAACCGAATCAGCAACGAAAAAACTTACGAGTATGTCAAAACCTGCTCGTGACAACGTTTAAAATTGTATTTTCACAAGCGGAGGAACAGAGTTCACTTACAAAACGTAAGAATATCTCGCCAAATATCAAAAACAAGAGAACGATATCCGAGCATTGATTTATGCTTACGATCTAACCTTTCTAATTAGTTCGTACAGCTGTATCTAAACTAAATTGCAAAAGATCATAATCATGAAATTTATAAAACACAAGATTCTATTATTTCTGTTGGGGGTGTTATCTATTTCTGGATTTGCCCAAAATCCGGGATTCAAGCATCGTGGATTCTATCTGCACGAAGGGTGGTTTTTCAAGTACCCATTTGCTGTCAGGACTTGGGAGCGTGCAGATTTTGCAAAGATGTTTCAACTGATTCAGCGGATGGGTTACGACCAGGTAGGCATCTGGCCCATGCTCGAAGCGATACCCATGCCATTGAGCAAGGTTGATTCCCTGGCCTTAAGTGCATTTAGAGGAACGATTGACGATGCACATGCCGCGTCGTTGGAATGCTGGTTGGCGCAGTGTCCTAATCTGACCCCTGATCCTTCCATCTCAGCAAAACCATGGAACCAAAGAAACCCATATCATGTATGGAAGAATATACGGTTGGATGATCCCAAAGAGGCAGTGCCTTATCTGGCACATCGCTCAAAGATGTTATCGATCCTCAACAATGCGGATGCCTATATTACAATCGATGGCGATCCAGGGGGTTACGAAGGAGCCAGGCCTGAAGAGTGGCTCAACGTATTTCTCTCCGACCGTGCTGCCATAAACCGTTATGGTGTAAATCCATCCAAACAGCGTCTCATCCCCTGGGTATGGTGTGGCTGGGGGACTAAAAGTGTCTGGGGAGGCAATCCGAACAATCCACCGGCACGGATTAAACCCTATTCCAGTAGTCCGATGAAGCTGTTTAAAACGGCGATGCCCGAGCCTTGGGAGATGCTGCCAGGCAGGTCGCACCGCACCGATTGGGCGAATGGCCGGGTGAATGTTGAACTTGCCGATTCTTTGGGACTGATGAACCGATCGACTATTTTATGCTACGAAGCCATTGAGTTTGAGCCAACACCTCCGGCTGCGATAGTACAGTTCGATCATATCCGCCGCATTCTCCGAGAAGAGTCTAAATTTGCGGCAACTGCCAAAGGTGTATTTGGGAATGCCCAACAACCGGTTATGGTCTTGCCCAATATCTATTTTTTTGCACGGGGGGCGCAAGATCTGACTTATCTCAACAAATCAAACGAAGAGATTTTAACCGACTTTGCTAATTTTCTTGGCGGTCCTTCAAAGTTGTTGATTCCAGCTTGGGATTGTCTGCAACGGGATCTTAAATCGCTTCCTGCTGATTTGCCTCAACGTCTGCGGTCCATCAGCCTGACCAGTGAAGCGGCACAGTTCATTCCAGGAGGGCCCGAACGTTATCTCGAAATCCTAGCCCAGCAGGCCGAAAGTCGGATTAAGTTATTGCAAGCAATCGCGAAACCGGCCCTTTCTGATGAGCAGGCAGCAAAAAATATGACAGATGGCATTACCGCATTGGTAAATTGGTGGAATGTTCACCAGTATGTGGTCAGTGAAACGGATGTGGAATTCAGATGGAATTTTGTGCACAATTCACAAGTCTCGATCCTTGCAAAATGGTGCCGGCAAAACATCAAAGACAGCGCACTTGTTTCAAAGCTAGCGTCTGTTCTTTTAACTAAAAATCATGTTTTAACTGAAGCGCAAGCTCTGCAAAGGGTGAACGAATTGATGTCGAAATAAGCAATCTTTTAAAGTTTTTTCTTCTCATTATAAAGGCTGAATTCCACATGATAAAAAGTAGTTAAATGTTTTGTCATACAGTTTCTTTGGTCTTGTATGGTCAAGGTCGTCACCTTCTGGAACATAAATTATAAGGCCTTGCCTTGCCCTGGTCAAAAGAACTCTATAGGCATTTTGCAAATATGTTTTGTCATTAACGTTGTTAATATTTTGCCACTTGGTCCCGGAAAAATTTTGACAATTCCATTTCGCATTTTCAAAATAATAGTTAATATCCCAAGCTAAACAGACCCAATCGATTTCTAAACCTTGTATGTCAAATTCAGTTGCGATTTCTTCCAAGAAATAGGAGGAACGAACATCATCTGAATTATTCAAAAACCAATTTGGAGCTGAAATTTCATTTTTAACATCAATTCCTAAAGGTCTCAACCTTCTTCCACCTGAACTTGCAACCAGTCCAATTCTTTCACTTCCTTTTGCTTGAGTTCTCAACCATTTTTTTGCGGTTGGTAAATCTCTTGTCATAAAAATTGGAAAAACATTTTTGACTTCTCCAATAAGAGTATTTGCTCTTTGATAATTTGCCTCTAAAATCTCGTGCATCAATTCAGAAATTTTTTCTGAACGAAAAGACCTGACAGAAACCGATAAATGCAACTCCTGCTTTTCAGTGGCTACAGACTGAATCCAATTCCTTAATTCAATGTCTGATAAATAATTATTGTCTGTTGAAATCAAATTAGAGTAATAAATGTCCCAGTGAGGATAATTGTTTTTTAAAGAGGAAAGCCATTCAGAAACTCCAGCCTCACCAGTATTAATTTCTTGTCCGCCTCCTATTAAACAAATAATGGTGCACCAATCTACATGCCTGTCCATAACACTGATTAAAAATTCTGGCTCTGACATATCGAAGTCCTCAACTCCTTTCTTTCGTTTCATAAATGAGCTTACTTGCTCTTTTGCCCACGCCCTTTGTGCCTCATCAAATACTACAACCTTTTCAACTGGGGCTTTCTTCGAAATTAGATTGTCATCTCGAAAGTGATGAATGTTTTGAATAAAAGCATTAGCTTTAATTGCAGCAACTTTTTTTGTTAGAGGTTCGCCATTTTCTTTTGATGTCGCAACTTCATCTCTTGTTAACGCTTCTCTTAGCACATCGACTAAGGGACCATTGCCAGAAAGGAAAACTGCATGCTCATCTTCATCAGCTTTCATCCTTTCGTTGGCTATATTTAGTCCTGCAAGCGTTTTACCTGCTCCTGGGACACCTGTCAGAAAGCAAATTGATTTTTTATTTTCTCTTTTTGCAGTTTCAATTACAGTATTGATGCAGTCGGTAGTTTTTGAAAGATTTATTGCTCCTGCATCGTGTCTTGAAATTTCTTTTACATTATGTCCTTTGTAGAGTGCTTGAGCAGCTTCAATGATAGTAGGAGTCGGTTTATAAATTGAATTTTCCCATTCAGTTGCATTTATTTGTCTTCCATTGCTTTGAAAAAGTGTTTTGTTTATTACTTCACGCAAATTTTGCTGATTAGCTTTTAGAGGGTCAAATAAATTGTTTGAGATTTTAAATATGTTTTCAATCGATTCCGCCTTAGTTGAAACCAATACCGGAATTAATTTTTCGTGATGACTTCCTTCATGAAAGTTTTGCAAGTCTAAGCAATAATCAACTACTTGCTCAATGGAATATTTTTGATATTGATCATCGCCAACTTTAAATTCTAAAACAAAAATAAGGTCATTTATAATTAAAACATTGTCAACTCTCTTTCCCATTCTTGGGATTGAAAACTCAAAATATATTTGACCTTTGGTAATACCTTGAAGTGTGTCCTTTAAAATTTTTATTTGCTTAACCCAAGCGTTTTTTTGTAAGTCTTCAAGTGCAAAATTGTGATGCAAACTTAGCTCTCCAAGAATGCGTGTTTCGTCATCTTGCAAGAAATCCGAAATAGTATTAGAGTAGTAACTTCTTGTCATTTAAATCACTTGGTTGTTAGCTGCGTACCTGTCATCCATGCATTACTCATTTATTAGTCCAATAAAATCAGGCCTATTATTTTTAGAACTTCACAATAAATCTGCCTTAAAGCATTTAAATAGAATGATTTTTGAACTCAATTTTTGTATTTTACCTAATAATTATACTGTTCGAGCACCAAGGTAGTCTTTAGTTTGAAAATGGACTAAGAAAATTAGTAGCATTACATTTCTACTATTTTTGGAACAATAGATAAAGATGCGATTAAAAACTGAAATTCAGTTATTTATAGCTTTCAAAATTGTATTTCTACTACCGCATTCACAGGACTTGTCGTAACGAAAGACAAATATTTCTTGTTGTGAATAGTTTAAATGTTATTCGAATGTCATTCCGCTTTTTCATCCAATAAAAAAGACCCGAAATAATCGGGTCTTTAAAAACAAAAAATTAAAAACTCAGAAATTAAAATGAGTACGCTATTGCGAATAAAGCATAAGCAGTAGATTTTTGTGGTGCACCGTCAGTGAAAATCTTGTCTGAAGCGCTATCCAATCTAAATTCAGGAATGAAAGTTAAATTACCCTCTTTGAAATTTAAGGAAAGGGTGTTTGCAAATACATTTGATCCCACTCCTACAACTCCATCTTTATCATCGAAATATTCTGCTCTGTAGGCCAAACTTAGATTTTTCTTTAATGCTATGTTAGCATATCCAACTACTGAAAACCAAGAACTAGATTCGTCAATAACATCATCAGAGGTTAAAGCATACGTTCCATTAAAACCTAAAGATAGTTTTTCGGAAATTTTCTTTGATGCTACAATATCGAATTGTGTTTTATTCGCAGTTGAAACAGGGTTTAAACTTCCAGAAGTAAAATTAAAAAAGGCACTTCTGGTTTCCCCGGTGTAACCCAATTGAGCAATAACCGTTTTTTGAGTTGAACCCGCAGTTACCGCTGATTTAAAATCTGTTGGATTGGTAACACCCGCCATAAAGTTGTATTTTCCAATAGTATATTGTGCTTTCACTCCAGTATTAAAGAAAGGTCCGTTTGTAAAAGCGTAGGACATACTGTAGTTTTTGTTGTCAATTGCATCTACTAATTCGTAACCAAGATGAGTTCCAAAACTACCCGCTGTAACTTTGAAACGAGGAGAAATATCGTAAGTAACATACAATTGCTTCACCATAAATGTGGTAGTTGTATCCGTATAAGTAAATTCAGAAGCTCTTGTTCCAAATCCTAAATCTACAAAAACTGATGCTTTTCCAACTTTGTGAGAAGCCTCAATAGACGCCATTCCTAATTCAAAAGAGTCATTTGATTTGGTAAAACTCGTTTTGCTATTATCAAATTTTGAAAAATCATATTTGTAATACATATCTGCAGATCCTGCAAATACGGTAGCTGCTGGAGCAGCTTCTTGTGCGAAGTTATTGGCGAAAGCCGATAAAACTAGTGCCGCTGAAAATAAAGTCGATTTCATGTTAATGATATTCTTCATAATTTAAAAATTAAGGATTAATAATAGATTTGAAATTGTATTGATTTGTGTGTTTTATTTAAAAATTGAGATAAAAATTCCCTTTCCGCCAGAAAAGAATCCTAAACCAGGAATCATTAATAATACAAGACCTGTAGCCACAAGCATCCAAGCTGGATCTCCAGGATCTAATTTAAGTGGCACATTGTGAGCCCCTAATACAGAACTTTCAGGAAATAAATAAATTGGAAAAAGGGATAACACCAAAATCGTGATTAGAATCACACTAAAAATAATTTTTCTCATTGCTCTTGATTTAAATTCGGGATAAAAATATAGAAATATTTTATACACCCCCCCCTAAAAAAAGACTAACAATGTTAAATTTATATCATTTTTCAATTTGCACCCCCTTAATTTAAGGTGCAAGTCAAAATATAAATTAAAAATTAAAAATTTGATCCTGCATTTTTTGAGGAAAATGAGAAATAAAAAAACCTGCTCAAGTCAATGAACAGGTTTTTGATAAGTTATTTGGGCACAAAATTAATTTACAATACCTTTTTTATTAGTTGACCAAAATTGTACATATAATCAAACGAATAATATACAGGAACTGGCGCTAAACGGATAACGTTTGGCTCTCGCCAATCGGTGATTACACCATTTTTCATTAAATAATCAAACAATGAATCCCCTTCGCCGTGAAGCCATACAGAAAGTTGACAACCTCGTTCTTCTTGATATGAAGATGTCATGATTTCAACGCAACCGTTTACTTCTTTGCTAATTTCTTGAAGAATGAACTCTAAATAAGCCGTGATTTTATTCCTTTTATAAATCAATGCTTCCATTCCAACTTCATCAAACACCTCAACAGACGCTAAATAAGGGGCAAGTGATAGAATTGGTAAATTACCGATTTACCACCCCTAGGCACCGCTTTAGCTTCACAACGAATCTTGAATCTTTTTTGGTGTGGGCTTGTAAAAAGCAACCATCATCAGGTGAAGATTCACCTGTGGTATTCCCAAAGTGCCAATTAACAGCTTGCACCTACCTGCTGGCAGTGAAGTGCTGGATGGGGGCGCCGTTATTGTCCGAGACTAATTTTGAAATGGGATAATTCAACTTGAAGTTTCACTTTTGCCTGCAAGGCATTAAATACACGCATCAAGGTGTCGATGGTTACATTGCTGGCATTACTCTCTATTCTTGAGATTTGAGATTTTTGAACCCCAATTAATCTCCCCAATTCTTCCTGTGTTAAATTACGTTCTTGCCGAGTCTGCTTAATGGCTTGTCCAATTAAATCGATCTGCAACTCATATTCAAACTTATCGCGATCAGGTGTCCCAACTTTCCCAATAAGTTTATCTGTAACCTCATCTAAGGTATATGTTTTCATCTCTTTCCCGTTTTAATTTTTTCTTTGTCTTCAAAATACCTAATCATTAAATGCTTCGCCTTTTGAATCTCATTTTCTGGTACTCTGCTGCGTTTTTTTATAAATCCATGCGTCGAAACGACCAATGTATTTTGAAAATCTGTTTTATCCCAAAAGGCAAGTAAGCGATATTGAAAACCTTGATAGAGCGTCCTAAATTCCCAGATATCATCATTTATTTTCTTGAAAAGCTCTGGATCTCGATCTCTTTGTGCTTTGCGAATATTAAATAGGATTTTCTGGTAATGCTTTTTATCAAGACCATTCAGAAATTCAAATGCTTCGACTAAAAATACAATGTCGAAATTCTTTTTCATTTAAATATTCATTGACGTATCAAAGATAAATAAAAGTTTCATTAAAAAGAAACTTTTAGAACAAACGTTTTTAATTACGCGCCATTAGGCAGTGGTGGTCCGAGATAGCCAAAGGGAGCTGGCGATCTATTATCAAATTACAAAAAACTTGAGGCGGGGCAGAGTGCTTAAATAAACAATTAAAAACAATGTTTTAAACTGCCTGTTGCTGTTTGTTTTTTCGTGCGCTGTCGGGATTTAGTTGTATTTGTCCACCTATGGCTCTTAACACTTTCATAATGGTCTCAAATTGAGGCTTAGAGCCATCAGATAAAGCTTTGTACAAACTGGGTCTGCTTAATCCGGTTTCTTGAGCAATCTTTGTCATTCCAATTGACTTTGCAATATGCCCGATTGCAGTAATTAGTTCAGCATCATTTCCTTCTGCCAAAACAGCATTGAGATACTCTGCAATCATTTCGTTGCTATCTAAATAATCCGCTAGATCAAATCTTGAAGTTTCCATCACTCTATGCTTTAATTCTATTTAAAATCTCTTTCGCCTTTTCAATGTCTCTCTGCTGAGTTGACTTATCTCCACCAAGGAGTAGAAGAATGATCTTACCATTTGATTCTTTAAAATAGACTCTGTAACTTTTCGCATAATCAATTTTTAATTCCAGAACCCCATTACCAACAGGCTCACAGTCTCTAAAATGTTCATCATTCTCAATCTTTTGAATGCGAAACAATATTTTGGCTTTGGCTCTTAAATCTTTAAGTTTTCTAAACCACTTGTCAAATTCGTCTGTTTTCTCAATGATGTACATTCAGTTAAATGTATTCACTTGGATACAAATTTAAGCAATCTTTTCTATTCGTAAAAGGTTTTATTCAGAATAATAAACATCTACATTTAAGACGCTTAGGAATTTCCGATTTATAACGGCAGAAACGCATGATAAAAGTCATTCTTCTCTATGTGACTCCAATAACCCCATCACAACTTTTCAACTCTTTTAGCTTAAATTAACTTTAGAAACTTGACAACGGCTTATTTACACCCTATCTTTGTAGTGCATTTAATTCATAGGTTTAGGTTTAGTTAGTTTGGTTTTAGTAAAAGGGTAGAGTCGCTAGACGCTACCCTTTTCAATTTTTAGATCCCTGCACAGCTAAATCATAACCCAAAACGATTAATTGTCTTGCGAGATACCCAAAATCACCCCAAAATTTCCTATACTTGTCATTCTTTCAAAAGTCAATATTCGTTTCTCGAAAGCCGAATAATTTGTCAATCCTAACATACAAAAATGGAGCAAACAGCACTGTTACTGGTCAACCTTGGCACACCCGACTCACCCTCGCTGTCAGACGTTCGGAGATACCTCTTCCAATTTCTAAACGATAGACGGGTGATCGACATCCCATGGGTCTTTCAAAAAGCCCTGGTAAACTTGATAATCGTCCCATTTAGAGCCCCGGGATCAACAAAATTATATAAACGCTTGTGGAGCGAAAAAGGATCTCCCCTGCTTTACCATTCGGAGTCGGTAGCGGAAAAAATTCAAGAGAGACTGGGATCAACCTATACCGTGTTTAACGCCATGCGTTACGGCAAACCAGACCTTAAACTGGTCCTTCGAGAGATCGAAAAACAACAGTTTAAGAAAATTATCGTCCTGCCCGTATTTCCACAATACGCCTCTGCCACAACGGGTTCCGTATTCGAACTGGTGATGAAAGAGATGAAAAATTGGCAGAAATTTCCAAACCTACAGCTGATAAGTAACTTCCACGACCACCCTGCCTTCGTAAAAGCTTTCGCAGCTCAAGGACGGAAATACGACGTGAAAAAATACGACCACGTGATCTTCTCCTTCCATGGATTGCCTCTGTCGCAAATTAGTAAACTGCATAACGGCGCGAACTGCAAAAATTGCAACTGCGCCAACCAAAATATCCCGGAAGGTAAACTATGCTACAAAGCGGCCTGCTACGAGACCGCACGCCTGATAGCCGCCGAACTAAACCTTACCCCGGAAGACTATACCATCAGCTTCCAATCGCGACTAAGCAAAAATTGGATGTCGCCATTTACCGATAAGGTGCTGATCGAAAAAGCAAAAGCCGGAACAAAAAAAATACTGGTCTTTGCCCCATCCTTCGTCGCCGACTGCCTCGAGACAAAAGTGGAAATCGAATACGAATATGGCGAACTATTCCATGAAAATGGGGGCGAAGAGCTTCAAATGGTCGACAGCCTGAACGATACTCCCGAATGGATCGATGGATTAGAACAAATAATTACCGAACTTTGCGAGAAATAATCACTCGAGAAGTTAAAATAGGAAGTCAACGCTATGCAGTTTAAAGATCACTGGATCGAAACCATCCATAACTTACAAGATACCATCTGCCATGCATTGGAGAAATGCGACGGCAAGGCAACCTTCACCGAAGACCAATGGACACGTCCAGAAGGGGGTGGCGGCAAGACTCGGGTAATCAACCATGGAGCTGTATTTGAAAAAGGGGGCGTCAACACCTCCGTTGTTTATGGCACCGTCAGCGAGGCCATGCGTAATGAACTAAAGATTGATGGCGATAAATGGTTTGCCTGCGGATTGAGTCTGGTGATACACCCAGCAAACCCTTTCGTACCAACCATACACTGCAACTACCGCATGTTTGAGCTGTACGACAAAAACGACCAGGTGCTAACACGCTGGTTTGGCGGAGGGACCGATCTAACCCCCTATTACCTGTTCGATGAAGATGCGATCCATTTTCACCAGAGTTATAAAGATGTCTGCGACCAGTTTGACCCTACGTTTTATGCCACCTTTAAAGAGAACTGCGACGAATATTTTGTCAATGAACACCGAAACAGGGAGCGACGTGGCGTAGGGGGGATATTTTACGACCATCAAAAACCTTCGGATCAAAAAGATCCGGAGTTCTGGCTTAACTTCTCCAAAGCATGCGGCGAAGCTTTTATCACAGCCTATATCCCGATCGTGGAAAAACGACGCAACGACACCTACACCGAAGCACATAAATACTGGCAAGAGATACGCCGAGGTCGTTATGTTGAGTTTAACCTCATCCACGACCGTGGGACCATCTTTGGATTAAAAACCAATGGTCGCACCGAGAGTATCCTGATGACCTTGCCGCCTACGGTGCGGTTTGATTACAACCAAAAGCCTGAAGCGGGAAGCGAGGAAGATCGGCTTTTGCAAGCTTGTCTCCATCCTCGCAACTGGATTAAAACAGTCTAAAACGAAGTATGAAGATCTTAATTGTCGAAGACGAGAAGCCATTATCGGACTCCATGGTCGAATATCTTTCGGAAGAGGGGCACCACAGCGAAGCGGTGTACACCTACAACGATGCGGTAGAGAAGATTAGGATGTACCAATATGACTGCGCCGTGGTGGATATCAACCTACCCGATGGGAATGGCCTCGACCTGATCCGAATGATCAAGAAACAATCGATCACACTTGGAATCATCATCATATCGGCACTTAACTCGCTAGAAAACAGAATCGAAGGGCTTGAGATCGGGGCCGACAACTATTTGACAAAGCCGTTTCATCTGGCTGAATTAAATGCACATCTAAAATCGATCAATCGAAGAATTAGCTACGGAGGAAATAACCAGATCGTGGTGAATGAGATCCGACTGATACCCGATGAGCATATGATTTTTGTCCATGAGGTACAAGTTACGTTGACGAAAAAAGAGTATGAACTGCTCCTATTTTTCATCGCCAACAAAAATAAGGTGATCACCAAAGCTGGGCTCGCCGAATACCTCTGGGGTGACTACATGGATCTGGCCGATTCGTACGATTTTATCTATACGCACATCAAAAATCTACGCAGCAAACTGCTCAAAAAAGGGTGCGAAGATTACATCAAAACTATTTATGGACTCGGTTATAAATTCGAAATCAATTGAGACTCTTAAATAAAATAACACTCAACTTGCTGGCGATCTCCCTCTTCGTTTTTCTGATTGGGATGATGGCCTTTTACTATATTTTGCGCAAGCAGGTGGATCAAAATATCAATTTAGAGCTTCAAAATCGAGCATCCAGCATTACAAAAGAGTTCGATGCGGCCCATTCGTATGCCAATCAGCTGTCGAATATGAGCGACACGATCATCATCACACCGCTGAAAAACTTTCAGAAAGCTGAGAAATTTAGCGATACCTTACTCTTAAATCCCGAAACGAAGAAATATGTCTTGTATCGCGAGCACGGCTTTGTGAACAGCATTCACGGTCAGAATTATTACATCCAGATCTTTAAACCTCTAGAGGAGAGCGATCGACTGATTGTCCGTATTGTGATGGTGATGAACCTGTTGGTTATGATGATCATCCTCACCTTGATTGTGGTCAACCGATATCTGTCGCGTCAGGACTGGAAAGTTTTTTACGATACGATTGCGAAGATCAACAATTATGAGGTTAACTCAGACAAGGCTTTTGAGTTGCAAGAATCAGATATTAAAGAGTTTGAAGATCTGAATCGGGTGATTGTCACCATGACCAAACGGATAAAAAACGACTATCTAAATCTGAAGGAGTACATCGAAAATGCGTCGCATGAGATTCAAACACCCCTTGCGATCATCAATTCGAAGATGGAGCTCTTGCTGCAGTCGGGCGATATGCAAGAGAAACAATACAAATCGGTTGCCGAAGCGTATGAAGCTTCTAATCGTCTTTCGCGACTGAACAAAACGCTTATTCTCTTGGCTAAGATTGAAAACAGGCAGTTTCCTGAACTTAAGCCTGTGAATCCAGCGATTATGATCAATCATCAGTTGGAAAGCCTGGAAGATCTGATCCATTCGAAGAAGATCAAGATCACCAAACTTCTTGATCCGGAAGCGACCATCTCCGTGAATCCCTATCTGGCTGAGATCTTGTTCGTGAACCTAATCAAAAATGCCATCCGTCACAACCTCACGGGAGGTCATCTGATTTTGGAACTCACGTCTCAAAGTTTGAAGATTGCCAATTCTGGATCGTCAACGCCACTCGATCCCGAGATGTTGTTTAAGCGCTTCCATACCTCGTCGTCGTCGCCAGAGTCGCTTGGCTTGGGCTTGTCGATTGTGCAAAAGATCTGCACCATGTATGGATTTCAGATCTCGTACCGCTACGAAGATGAACTGCACGTGATGCAAGTTAATTTTTCCAAAGCGTAGCGCAAATCGCGTGACCGTTTTTCTCTGCTCCTACCCCTTCGAATCAAAATATTCGCTGAATTGAATTGTTTTGAAAAAAAATTAAAAAAAAATCATCTTTTTTTAATTCATAAACGATCTAAACAATTCGGCCCGGGTCGGTTTTTGAGATTTTAGACTTCACTGAAACTGAAAACAGACGCTTTCAAATTCAATTCTCAAAACCCTGCTATTCAGCACTTAAAAACAAGTCCTTGGCCAATCCGAGTCAAAGTTTACGACCGCAAATTTTATATTGTTAAGCTAATTTTATTTAGATTAAAAATCAATAAGGAGAGGCGTCCCCGAGCTTGCTTCAATTCTGTGTTTTACTTCAGATTTGCTTCAGATTCTATTTCTAAAATTGTACTCAAGATATCAAGAAAGCAAAAGCATGATCGGATTAATTGGTTTAAATCATAAGTCGGCTCCCATCGACATCAGAGAGAAGTTTGTATTTTGCGAAGAGGATATCAGACGGTTTGTTCCCCAGCTCTTAACACAAGGTATTGCGGGTGCGGTGGTTGTTTCAACCTGTAATCGGACTGAGATCTACTTCGAACTTAAAGAGCACGCTTCAGCTGCTGATTTTGAACAAATCATCAACACCCTTATACAGTACCGCAAAGCAAATGCGGAGGTAAAAGCCCATTTCTATCACATGAAAAACGAAGAGGCTGTAAAGCATCTCTTCCGCGTGGTATCGGGTCTTGACTCTATGGCGCTTGGCGAATACCAGATAGTTGGTCAGATTAAAGAGGCTTTTAGTATCAGTCAGAGCAATCAACATTGCAGTTCAATCCTCTATAAGCTATTTAACGAAGCGCTAAAGACTGGAAAAGATATCAGAACCAATACTGCACTGAATAAAGGTGCCGTTTCAATGAGTTATGCTGGCGTAGAGCTTGCCGGTCAGAAACTTCAAAACCTAACCTCTCACCCAGTATTGTTAGTGGGCGCAGGTCAGACCAGTGAGTTGACCTTATTAAACTTGATTAAAAAAGAGTGCACCCAATTTACTGTGATCAATCGCACACAGGAGAAAGCGTGTGAACTAGCAGAGAAATACCATTGTAAAGTAGCGAATTTCGATCAACTTGAAGAGCTACTTCGGACCAATGACATCATCATAACCTCTACAGCCTCAAAGAAACCATTGTATACCGAAGAGATGGTGACTCGGGCTATGAAGGAACGGAACAATCAACCCCTCTTATTTATCGACCTTTCGGTTCCACGTAATGTGGTCAATGAGGTCGGCGCCATCGAAAATGTGCATGTGTATGATGTGGATGCCTTAAATGGGGTGATCGACGACAATTTAGAGCGTCGCAAAGGGGAGATCTCACATGCCGAACAGATCATTGAAGAGTCGGTATTGGAATTTACCCAATGGCAATCGATTCAAGTTTTAGTCCCTACGTTTCAGAATATCTCCACCCGTTTTCAAGAGATTAACAAAACCATGCTTGACAGCTATGTTAAGAATCAAAATGAAGCAGACCATGAAAAAGCTGCTGCTTACGGCGAATTAATTACGAAAAAAATTATTGGCCTTATGATCGAGAATGTAAAGACGGTCACCAATAATGGACAAGAGCAAGAGTACGTTTTAATGCTTAATAAGTTATTCGCGCAAAATTGATGGTTCAGAAGACGGTTAAAATTGGAACAAGGGGCAGTAAATTAGCGCTTTATCAAGCATTTCTGGTCCAGGAAGGACTTCAGAAAGAGTTCCCCAACACAAACTTTTCCATTGAGATTATAAAAACCAAAGGAGATCAGATCTTGGATGTGGCCTTGTCGAAAATTGGCGATAAAGGGCTATTCACCAAGGAGATGGAGACGGCACTTTTCAATGGAGAGATCGACATGGCGGTCCATAGTTTGAAAGATCTACCCACCAAATTTCCAGAGGGCGCTAAGCTCGGAGCGGTTCTTAAACGGGGCGATATCCGTGATGCGCTGGTAACCCTTGATGGACGAAAAATCAAAGACCTAACCTCCGACGATATTATTGCCACCTCAAGTCTTCGACGTAAAGCACAACTGCTGCGGATCAACAAAGATTTTCAAATTATTGAGATTCGTGGTAACGTAAACACCCGTATTCGGAAGATGCAAGAGGGGTATTGCACAGCCATGGTGATGGCTGGGGCAGGTCTTCAACGATTAGAAATGGGTGAACATATCTCTGAATTCTTCGAGCCAGAGCTGATGATACCGGCTTGCAGTCAGGGTGCCATTGCGGTGGAGATCCGGATTAATGATGCCGAAATTGAAAATATTGTAGCCCAAATAAATGACCAGACCACCTATCAAGCCACGGAAGCTGAACGGGCCTTTCTGGGCACTTTAGAAGGAGGATGTCAGATTCCAGTAGGGAGCTATACCAAGATCGACGGTGATAACTTCGAAATCACCGGATTTATTTCCAGCATCGACGGGACAAAATATCTTCAGAAAACAGCCAATGGCTCTTTAGCACAGGCAACTTACCTAGCCGCAAAGCTAGCCAACGACTTATTCAAAAGCGGTGGATCCGAAATACTTACAGAGATACGAATTGAGACTGCTCAAGATCCGCATGCTGAATTGCCATTAAAAGAGAAGGTGATCATCTCAACCAGAGCCTTAGAAGCCAGTGATACCTTGCCTAGCATTATTCAGGCGAGCGGAGCAAAGGTGATCTCCTTTCCGATGATTGAGATTATCCCAGCGCCACTGACAGATCAACTTAAAAATACGATCGAGAACTTAAATCAATTTGATTGGGTCTTCTTCACCAGTAAAAATGGGGTGGTGAACTTCTTCAAACAGCTGATCGACATTAAAGGGAGTTCTGATCTTCCTTCAACGCTGAAACTAGCTGTCATTGGATATAAAACGGCCCTTGAACTCGAATATTATGGCTATGCCCCCACTTTTATCAGTGCGGAAAATACGGCGGAGGAATTAATCAACCGCTTTTGTGCCACGATCAATCCAAGAGATCTTAATATCTTACTTTCGTTAGGGAATCTTGCTGATAACACCCTTGAAGATCGACTTAAAAAAGAGAATGAAGTAAGTCGGATCAATGTCTATCAGACTGTTAAACCAAGCCAGGTTGATCCGAAAATCCTAGCAATCATCAAAAACAACCAATACGACCTCATCGTCTTCACCAGTCCTTCGACGTATCACAATTATTGTGAGGTGGCTGGGGCCGATGGCTTGAAAGAGTTAAAAATGGCCAGCATTGGTTCAATAACAACTAAAGCAATTCAGAAATCGGGCTTTGAACCTCTGTTCACCGCACAGAAATCGAATGCCGAAGGTATACGAGATGCAATTTTAGACTTTTATAAATCTTAAAATCTACGATTATGACTTTTCCGGTAACCCGTTTAAGACGATTAAGATACAACGCTGTATTGCGACAAATGGTCACTGAGACGAAGCTTTCGGCAGATGATTTTGTGATGCCCCTATTTGTGGTATCCGGAATAAATGTTCGAAATCACATCAACTCGATGCCTGGCAACTACCAATTATCGGTTGATCAATTGGTTGAAGAGTGTCGGACAGTCTATGCTGCAGGGGTTAAGTCAGTCTTGCTTTTCGGCATACCGGCTACAAAAGATGAAGATGGCACGGTGGCTTGTCAGCATAACGGAATCGTACAGCAAGCTATCCGGGCCTTGAAAAAAGATAACAAAGAGCTTTACTTGATTGCCGATGTCTGCAACTGTGAATACACCACTCACGGTCATTGCGGTACCATTATCGATGGGGATGTTGACAACGATCTAACCTTGGTGACCTTAGCCAAACAGGCTGTTTCACTAGCTGAGGCGGGTGCCGACATGATTGCACCAAGCGATATGATGGATGGACGAGTGGGTGAGATTAGAGCTCAACTCGATGCGGCAGGTTTCAATAAAATACCGATTATGGCCTATTCGGCGAAGTATGCCTCTGGTTTTTATGGTCCGTTTAGGGAAGCAGCTGAGAGTGCTCCGCAATTTGGTAATCGGGCCACATACCAGATGAATCCTGCCAATACCAACGAAGCGATTCGCGAGGTTGAGCAAGATATCTTGGAAGGTGCCGATATCGTGATGGTCAAGCCAGCGCTTAGCTATTTAGACGTCATCCATCGGGTGAAAAATGAGTTTAACCTTCCGGTGGCTGCCTATAATGTCAGTGGAGAGTTTTCGATGGTTAAGGCAGCTGCAGAGAAAGGGTGGATCGATGGTCCGCGTGTGATGATGGAGATTTTAACCTCGATTAAACGTGCCGGTGCCGATATCATCATCACCTATCATGCGGTGGAAGCAGCCAAAATCCTTAACGGGAAATAGCCTATTTTATCTAAACAGAAGATTATGCAATTCACAAAAAGTATAGCGGCATTTAAAAAAGCGCAAGAGCTAATCCCTGGCGGTGTCAACTCACCGGTTCGTGCTTTTAAAAGCGTCAATATGAACCCGGTGTTTATTCAAAAAGCCAAGGGAGCCGTCCTAACCGATATCGATGGCAATGAATACATTGATTTCTTATCCTCGTGGGGACCGTTAATCTTTGGTCATGCTCACGACAACATATTAGCTGCGATAGCTGAGGCCGCGCAAAAAGGGACCAGCTACGGGGCGCCAACAGAATACGAAACACGCATGGCGGAGCTTATTATTGAGATGGTTCCATCAATCGAAAAGGTGCGCATGGTATCGTCCGGTACAGAGGCAACGATGAGCGCCATAAGGCTTGCCAGAGGATTCACCGGAAGGGAAGCCATTATGAAATTTGCCGGCAATTACCACGGTCATGGCGACAGTTTTCTAATCCAGGCCGGATCGGGTGCAATCACCTTAGGACTACCAAATAGTCCGGGCGTCACCAAGGGGACGGCTCGCGACACCGTTATTGCGGAATACAACAACCTTGAATCAGTCAAAGCGATCTTCAGAGAGAAAGGAAATGAGATCGCAGCGATCATCGTAGAGCCGGTATCCGGTAATATGGGTGTGGTGGTTCCGTCACCAGGATTCCTGCAAGGGTTGCGTGAGATCACTAAAGAATATGGGGCCTTACTCATCTTTGATGAAGTGATCACCGGTTTCAGACTGGCTAAAGGGGGGGCTCAAGAACGTTATGGCGTACTGCCAGATCTGACCACATTGGGCAAAATTATCGGCGGAGGCCTTCCGGTAGGCGCTTATGGCGGACGGAAAGAGATTATGGATATGCTGGCTCCACTAGGACCAGTATACCAAGCAGGGACTTTGTCGGGAAATCCTTTGGCTATGTCAGCAGGGATAACGATGTTAACGATGATGAGAGACACGCCTGATTTTTATTCCGAGTTAGAACGTAAAGCGACGATTCTGGAAGCTGGTCTGCGCAAGAATCTTGCTGAGACGGGTGTTAAGGCTGTTATTAACCGGGTAGGTTCGATGATGACGATGTTCTTTACCGATCATCACCAAGTAACCTCCTTAGACGAGGCGATGACATCTGATACCGATAAATACGCGGCTTACTTTAAGCTGACACTCCAGAGTGGGTTCTACATCGCACCTTCGCAGTTCGAGTGTCTATTTATATCGTATGCGCATACCGACAAAAATATCCAGGATGCCTTAGCGGCGAATCTGAAGGCGCTAAAGGAGTTAAAGTGACTCAGAATTCCAATACAAACATTACTATAAATCAATATAATTTAAATAAGAAATGTCACCAAATCTCAAAATTACACCAAATCAAGGAACAAGATAATTTCTTTGGTGTTCGTCGGTAGTCGCTTTGTGGCTTGGGGCCTTAGTGGCATAAAAAAGTATACATAAAATTTTAAATAAATATGGCTGATTCAATATTTGTAAAAACTCTAAAGGGAGAGAAGACAGAGCGACCGCCTGTCTGGTTTATGCGTCAAGCGGGAAGGGTGCTCCCTAGGTACCTTAAATTACGCGAATCGCATAGCTTCAGCGCGTTGATGCAATCACCAGAGCTGGCGGCAAAAGTTACGCTCTTACCCATCGATGATCTGGGTGTTGATGCAGCCATCTTATTCTCAGATATTCTGGTGATCCCTGAAGCATTAGGGATGGAGCTTAACTTCACCGACTCGGGTCCGAAATTCGTGAAGCCGCTGAAAGAGCTTAGCGATCCAGCAAGCGCCTTGCATCCTGATGCCTCTAAGCTGGAGTATATCTATAACGCCATCGATGAGGTGATGAAAACAAAGCGTGACGACACCCCGCTAATCGGATTTTGTGGAGCGCCATTTACAACGCTTTGCTATATGGTTCAAGGGTTAAGCTCGAATCATAGCTTCCCCGATGCAGTAGGGATTCTTTACAAGGATAAAAAATCAGCACATAAAATATTGCACCAGATCACGGAGCTTTCGATAGAATATGCAGTCAATCAGGTGAAGCATGGCATCTCGGCCTTTCAGATTTTTGAGACGCACGCTGGATTGATTCCATGTGAACTCTATTTTGAGATGATCATGCCTTATGTTCGCAAGATTTCAGCTGCGGTTAAACAGGCCGGATGTCCGGTGATCTTCCTTCCCAAAGGGTTGGGAACGGGTATCGCAGATATCAAACCTGAAGATACCGATTTCTTAAGCATCGACTGGCAGACTCCTCTTGAGGTGGCGCGTAAACTAGTTGATCCAGCAATCGGACTTCAAGGCAATCTAGATCCTCGACTATTCTTAGCCGACCAAGCAACCATCAAAGAGACATTAGAACGTTATGTCGATTTCGGTTCTAAAAATCACAATTGGATTTTTAACGTAGGTCATGGCTTTATCCCTGGAATACCATTTGAGAATGCCAAGATGGTGACAGACTGGGTGAAAGAAACGAATTGGAAAAGAGACTAAAAGATGAGCGTAAGTACTGAATTTTTGAATAAATACAATGTTTCGGGACCTCGATATACCAGTTATCCACCCGCAAACTTTTTCAACAATGCCTTTTCGGTATCTGATTACATCGGTGAGCTCAAAGCTTCGAATACTCAGACGCCCAAAGATATCTCGATCTATATTCATATTCCATTCTGTCCTTGCCGTTGTCATTTTTGCGGATGTAGCACCGTTATTGCACAAAAGAAATCGATCGTAGAACAATATATCGATGCGATGAAGACGGAGATCTCGAATGTCGCGTCGCATCTCGATTTAAATCGGAAAGTTACCCAGATCCATTGGGGCGGAGGCACTCCAAACTCCATCGAGATGGCCTTTATTCGGGACATCATGAACCATATCCGAGGCATCTTCACCATAGCTCCAAAAGCAGAAATTGCCATGGAGTGCAGTCCGGCTTACTTGGAATTTAGTGATATCGATGAGTTAGCTGAGATGGGCTTCAACAGGATGAGTCTGGGGATTCAAGATTTCCGCGAAGACGTCTTGAAGATTGTAAATCGGATGGGACCAAAACATCCTGTTCAAGATATTGTCGCTTACCTACGGACGAAAGGTTTTAGAGGGATCAACCTCGATTTTATCTATGGTCTTCCTCTTCAAACTGCCGAGTCATTTAAGGAAACGCTTAAGCAAGCTATCGCGATAAGGCCTGATCGTATCGTAACATTCTCGTATGCACATGTCCCTTGGGTGAAAAAAGCACAGAAGATACTAGAAAAGACTGGCCTACCAGGTCCTGAGGAGAAGATGGAAATGCTCATCAATACCATTGCTCAACTTGAGGAAGCAGGCTATATCTCTATCGGCATCGACCATTTTGTCCTTCCCGATGATGATCTGGCGATTGCCTACCAAGAGAAGAAACTACATCGGAATTTCCAGGGCTATTGCACGCTCGAAACAACCGGACAAGTGTATGGCTTCGGTGCATCTGCGATAGGGCAATTTTGGGGTGCTTATGCGCAAAATATCAAAGAATTTCCTAAGTATATCGAGGCTATCGAATCAACTGGATATGCTATCGAAAGAGGATACAAGCTTAACAACGAAGAGCAGATCATCCGAACGATTGTCAACAACATTATGTGTAATGGCGTATTGAGTTTTGACGAGGTTGCTGCGCAGTTTAATTTGAGTGGACAGGACATTAAAAATCTGGTTCGTTTTAATCCCAAAAACTTCAACGATTTTATCGTGGATGGGTTAATGGATTTAAAGGACGATCAGATTAGAGTCCATGACAAAGGATTTATTTTCGCCCGCAACATCGCGATGGCTTTAGATCCAGCGTTCAATCAAGAAGAGAATATTTATTCAAAGACCGTATAGATACATGAAGGATGTCGTCGTAATAGGAGCTGGAATCACAGGGTTAACAACCGCTTTTCATTTGAAGAAAGCTGGGGTTGACTTTACGATCCTAGAAAAAAGCGATCGAGTCGGCGGCGTCATTAACTCTGTCACCGAGCAAGGATTCACGTACGAAGAAGGTCCAAACTCAGGTGTGGTGGCTAATGTTGAAGTTTTACGACTCTTCGAAGCATTAGGAACTTGTGATATTGAGGTGGCGAACGAGAACGTAAAGAAACGATACATCCTTAAGTCGGGAGTGTGGGAAGCCTTACCAAGTAGTCTGAAAGCGGCCATAACAACACCCTTATTTACCCTGAAAGATAAATTCAGAATCTTAGGTGAGCCATTTCGCAAAGCTGGCACGATTCCAAACGAATCGTTAGCTGGATTGGTGAAGCGTCGGATGGGTCAGAGCTTTTTAGATTACGCCATCGATCCATTTATATTAGGTGTTTATGCCGGTGATCCAAACCGCTTAATCACCCGATTTGCCTTGCCTAAGCTCTATAATTTAGAGCAGAAATATGGCAGTTTTATTGGTGGATCAATTCGAAAGAAATTGGAGAAAAAGTCAGACGATGAGAAAAGAGTCTCCAGAAGTGTATTCTCGGTAAAAGGTGGCTTAATCAAACTTATCGAAGCCATAACAGACCAGGTGGGCACTGAAAATATCACCTTTGGCGTTTCAAAAATTACCGTTAATCCTGTTGGGGATCATTACGAGGTTAGCTATCTTGACAAAGATGGGTTGAGTGTTAGCCTGGAGACTAAAAAAGTGATCTCAACCGTTGGTGCGTATCATTTAGACAAGGTGTTACCATTCGTCGAAAAGGAGACTATTGCGAAGGTTACAGCCTTATATTATGCTCCAACCATTGAGATAATCCTTGGATTTAATAAGTGGGAAGGGATGGTATTAGATGCATTTGGAGGTCTTATTCCTTTTAAAGAGGATCGGGCGTTGCTTGGGGTATTATTCTTATCGGCGCTCTTCAAGGATCGGGCACCGGAGGGGGGCGCGCTATTTTCCATCTTTCTAGGTGGTGTTCGTAAACCAGAGCTTTGTGACTTATCAACTGACGAATTAAAAGTGATCATCAAGCGGGAATTTTGTCATATTATGCGGACGAAGACTTTCGAACCAGATCTATTTAAGATCATCCGCTATGAAGCGGCTATCCCTCAATATGAAGCCGACACCGAGTTTCGATTAAAGGCGGTTGCTGAGCTTGAGCAGCGTTATCCAGGACTGATTATTGGAGGAAACCTGAAAGATGGTATTGGCATGGCAGACCGCATTATGCAAGCTAAAGCCTTAGCTAAAGCCGCTATTAACTAGACCAATACGAACTAAAACCTAAATCTGAAGATATGCAGTTAAACACAATTTTCTTGGAAAGCTTAAGTCTGACGAAATCGTTTCATACCCTGATCAGTGGTACTTTTGCCATTATTGCAGTCTGGCTAGTTGTTCGCTCTGTATTGGGAATTGTTAAGAAGGCACCATATACAAAGCTTGACAAATACCTGTCGTATGGGTTTATCATCAATCTCTATCTCCAGTTGATCTTTGGATTATTACTCTTTGCAAATCCGAATACGCTATCGGGAAGTGAGATGGCTGGTGTTGAAGGGGCGCTCAAGATGGCCTCGAAGCGATTTTGGCCGATCGAGCACATTGTGATGATGTTGTTTGCGCTCTTAATTGCCAATCTTGGACTTATCTTCTCGAGTCAAACTCAAACCGATAAAGACAAACATATCAAAGTATTAGTCTATTATATGTCTGCCTTAATTTTGATTGCCATATCGCTGGGAGCGAACTAAATAGCAACCGAAGCACCCCAAACCACACATCTATTAAACAAGTCAGGGGCCCACTTGGAGTGGGACCCTGACTTTAAAAGCCGTCCGGGACCCACTTGGAGTGGGACCCTGACTTTAAAAGCCGTCCGGGACCGACTTGTTCAGGACATTAAATAGTATGCAGTTAGGGGCCCACTTGGAGTGGGTCCCTAACTATTGCCTTCGTTGGGTATACCGCATATAAAACCTCCAACTAGCCAAATCAATGACTTACATTAAATCGTGGGTCCTTTGTTGTTTTTGCGTGAGGTTTTGCGTGAGGTTTTGCGTGAGTTATTTATCATTTTTAATTATTAATGATGGAAACGCACGACTGAGTTAAACTATATTATATTATATACATTTGATCCATATATTTACTTTAACAATGAAATAAATAAATATGAATAACATCAAATTAAAATTAACATTACAAATTTTTTTATTTGCTATATGGACATTGGGTGGCTGTAAGAAAAATGTTTCTAATGATGATATAGTTGTTGCACCTTCAACTATATCATCATTGAAAAATAAGACAACAACTTTTTTTGTTGGTGTTGAAACTAGCACCACAAAACTTGCAATACCTAGTTATACACAATTAATAGAGAGTGAATTTGAGAGTATTACAGCAGGGTATCAAATGAAAATGAATGTAATTCTTCCAACACAAGGAAATTACAATTGGGCAAAGGCTGATGAAATAGTGAACTACGGAATTACTAGAGGATTGCGAGTTCATGGTCATGCACTAATTTGGCATGAATCTACTCCTGACTGGTTGGTTAATTACAAAGGGACAGATGCGGAGTTTGAAATCGAGGTTAAGAATTATATCACTGCCGTTGTAACCCGCTATAAAGATAAAGTTACGTCTTGGGATGTTGTGAACGAGGGTGTAGCCGATGCAGGAGGAACTCTAAGAAATACGATATTCAAACAACGTATGGGCGATGATTATATGGTAAAATGTTTTAAATGGGCTAGGGATGCTGATCCGAACTGCAAACTTTTTTATAATGATTATGGCTTTGAAACAAATATATTAAAACAGAATAAAATATTTCAATTGATTTTAGATTGGAAAAATAGAAATATTCCCATTAATGGGATAGGTTTTCAAATGCATATAAATTATTTAACTCCAAAATCACAAATACAGGATGCAATTACTAGGGCAGTCGGTACTGGTCTGCTAATTCATTTTTCAGAGCTGGATATAAGAATGAATCCCAATAACGATATTTCTTCTTTTATCACAGAAAGATCTACTGCTCAACAGTTAAAATACAAAGAAGTTGTTTCAATGTATAATGATATTCCTGTAGCAAATAAATTTGGCATTACTATTTGGGGAGTGAAAGATGATGACTCGTGGCTTCTTTTGCATCATAATAATTATAATGAATGGCCATTATTATTTGATGCAAATTTCAAAGCTAAAAAAGCTCATGTAGGGTTTTTAGAAGGGATAAATTAATTTCGATAAAACTTCTAGTTTACATATTCTAATAATTCAAATCATGCAAGGCTATAATTAATTCATTTTAAGCATCTTAAACAACCACGCCAATTTGTAAAATTCCCCCAAATCCTTCCATATTGATTATAATGTAGTAAAAAATTTGCTACATAAAAATCAAGGACTTGCTTTCAATCGTGGGTCCTTTGTTGTTTTTGCGTGAGGTTTTATTTTATCCTATTTTTCAGATATACCAACGTACTTTTTTAATTCAGTTTGGTTTTCTGCTTGTTTTATTAAAAAGTCTGCTACGTCTGCTCTATTGATTCCGCCTATATTAATCCCTTTAAATAACTTGTTTTCAACACGGTATTTTTCTGTCAATTCCTTATCAAAGAGCCTTCCTGGCCTCACAACAGTCCAATTCAGATCTGTATTAGTGATAATTTCTTCCATTTTAGTTTTGTCAGCATAAACATCTTTTAAAAAGTATTTTAAAAACATCTTTACTAACCAAGGCACATAATTTTTACTTTCTCCAGCTCCAAATCCAGTAACAAAAATAAGTGGAATATCTATTTTGTTCTCCGTATGAATTTCCACAATTAATTTTGCAAAATCTGAAAAAAGGGTAGTAGGTTTCATACTCTTACCAGTCCCCAAGGTTACAATAAGTGCTTCTGCGTTTTGGATTGAATTTAAAAGGTCGGCTTTATTAGTAGCATCACCAAGTATCATGCTTAACGATTTTATCTCTTCTATTTCAATTTCAGATCGAGAAAGGGTCGTTATCGAATGCTTTCTATTTAATCCTATTTTCACTGTATCGAGTCCTATTCCACCTGAGGCTCCTATTATAGTTAGCTGAATTCAAGCTACAAATGCAACTTTTGGGTTAAACAATAATTTTTCCATTACAAATATAGGAGATTCAAATCCAAAACGTTTTCTTGGTCTGTTATTTAAGATGTTTTCAATTTCAGTAACTCTCTGATCACTAA
>CAIVGL010000057.1 GCA_903905505.1 uncultured Bacteroidia bacterium
TCAACAAATGATGAGTTTGCCATGACTTTTGAGGGCAAGATCCAAATCAAAAAGGATGGGGAATATCAGTTTTACATCCAGTCGAATGATGGAAGTAAACTTTTCATTAACAATCAATTGGTTGTTGATCACGATGATCAGCATGGTGCCGACATTGAAAAAATTGGAAAGATAACTTTGGCTAAAGGAACTTATCCATTACGACTTAACTATTTTCAAGCTGGTGGAGGAATGTACTTGCGTGTTCAATATACTGGGCCTGGAATTGACAAACAAGATGTTCCTGCAATGGTATTGCTTCAGAACTAATGATTTATAAAGAATAAACTAAACTTACGACAACTAAAACGAACCAATTATGAAAAGATTAATCCCTCTTTTGTTTTTATGGATTGTATTGATTTCAAATATCGTACCCTCAAAGAATGGTGCGGTGTATAATGATCCAAAGTCAGGTGTATTTTTTAGAGAGTGGTTGCTATGCGGGCCATTCCCAAATCCGTTACCCAAAGGAATCAATGATTATCGTTTTGATTCAACTTCATTGGGACATTATCGCGATTACTTGATGCAATATGGTGGAGAAGGAAAGATTCGCCCATTCGAAGGGATGGAGGTTAAGCATCCTGACGGCAAACAGGTAAAATGGACTCTAATTCGAAATCCGTTTGGATTAATCCCACTAAACGAGATGATGAAGCCAAGTGAAGAGACTGTTTGTTATGCTGCTTGTACAATAAATTCGTCTGTCGAAAAACGGATGGTTTTATCAATGACCTCAAATGACGGAGTTCGAATTTGGCAGAACGGCACACGGATATTAGAGCACAATACCATGGGTTCTGAAGAGCCAGATCGTGATTTAGTTCCCATTAAGCTCCTGAAGGGAGAGAATCATTTCTGTGTGAAGATTTCGCAAGGTCATGGCAAATGGAATTTTCAATTCCGATTACTAGACAATGAGCAAACGACAAGTCGGATCGAAGAGAGTGCCTATTTATACCTGCGTCCCGAAATAACTGAGACCGCCGATGCCTATAAAATCTTTGTCGGACAACGGTATAAAGTTGAACTTTTGAGGAAGCCAATTCCTGCAGAGATTAAAATTATGGATGTGGATGAAAATCATGTGATTGCCTCGTATCGCACTGCTTTGGGTGAGACTTTGACGATCAAGAAGAACTCGCTTGATTTGATCCCCGGCCTGCATCCTGTTTCTTGCTCAATAATATTGCCAGATGGTAAACAGGCTGCTTTGAGAAATTATATTTTCAAAGGTAAAGCACCGAATATCGTTGAAACATATGCCCAGTTTAAGCGGATTGCACTTCCTGATTCGACAACTTTTCTAGGTAAGCAAATTTTGATAAATGCCAAGTGTATGAATTTTCAACTTGCCGATGATGCGCGGGCAGGTAACCTTGAACCGATGGATTCTTGGACACAAAATGATGTGACAGGTCGATTTGCTAAATGGGTAGAGAGTATGAAGAATGCACCATCACCATACCACCAGGTCTATCCTGCAATTCAAAAGATTGAGTTGCAAAAGAGTGGTGAATTTATCTTGAACAATACACTCTCTTATACCGATCTTACTGGAGGTGTATTAAAGGCTGATTTAAATCGAATCGCCGAATCACTAAAAAAGACAAAGCAAGGAATTAGTATTACTAAAGCGGAACATGGAGCGGTAGTTCTTGGATTAGTGAAAGATTTCCCAGAGGTTAGCGCTGTAAATTTTCCCAATGGAGAGTCGTATCGCATTTTGGTCGACCGAAATCAGATCAAGGTCATAGGTGCAACCATTAAAGGACTTCACTTTGGTTTAGTGACGCTCAAACAACTGTTTGAAATGAACAAACCACTCCCGTCAGTCGATTTGCTTGATTTCCCTGCGGCTGCCCATCGAGCAACTTTTAAGTACCTGCCGCTGCCTATGACAGAAAAAAGCAAAGCTCGTATTTTGGAGTATGTCGACTTGAAATACAATGAGATTGTTGTGCGCTCATCTGATTATCGAAAACTCTCTGACCCTGAGATTCGGAAATCTTTTCAAGCCTATTATGAGTATATCAAAAGTTTTCAAATTGAACCTATACCGCTTCTTTGGATTACAGATGATCCCGCCTGGGAAGAGGGATTTGTAATGGAAAATGAGCCGCTGACATTTAAAGGTGATCGGGCTGAGATGAACGTAGAACGGATGCTTGATATGAAAAGCTCCAGACCGAAATTTCTTTCAAAAGCGGATAATGGAACGGTCTATGTCCCCGGTAAAGATTATAAAGTTGTATCCTTGGCCCCACCTATCCTTGAGCGAATACCATCAGGAAGAATACCGAAAGATGCGACAATCTATTTTTCGGGTGATTTAGTAGACTCAAAAGCTCATCGGTTTTCGAAGACTTGTCCTTCAGAGGAGTTGGCATATGAAGAGTTTGATCGTATGGTTGCTCAGATTATTAAAGTTTTAAATCCACAAATGATTCATGTTAATCATGATGAACTGGGGTTGGTAAATAGCGATACTCGTTGCAAAAAACGGAACCTAAAAGAGCATCAACTGCTCGCCTATCAGGTTAATCGGATGAGTGACATCATCAAGAAACATAATCCGACTGTAGATATGATTATGTGGGCTGATTGTATAAATCCATATCATAATGCGGGATTGAAATTTTTAGAAAAGACGGCTGATTTACTGAACAGAGACATCATTCTAACCCAGTGGTTTTATAGCGCTGAAAATTATCAGCAACGTGATTTAATTGAGACCGGGACTTCCTATTTGCTCGACAGAGGATTTAAAGTTTATTGTTCGCCATGGGACCATTTAGTAAACCATCAAGATTGGGAAAAAACACTTCTTAAAAATGCCTCGAATCCTAACTTTATGGGTCTTATGCATACCGAATGGTACAACGATGATCGTTCTTTTGGACTATCTGAAACAGGAGAAGTGAATTGGTCTGGTAAAACATGGTTGACACAATAAAATTTCTGCTTTATTTGTAACAGAGAAAATCGAGATTCGATTTTCTCTGTTATTTTTCTCTCGTTAATAATTAATACATTCATTTAGTTTTGAAGATTTATAGTCGGCTTTTTATAATCATCTTGATCCTCAGTCAGTCTGCAACTCTTTTTGCTCAATCCTATTGGAGAGTCGAAAATGATCGAGGCGATGAGATATTACTTAGTTTAGAGTTAAATAAATCAAAGAATACTTTCGAGGTGCATACGCGTAAAGATGCACTTAAGGATCTTGCTGGCACCTTAATGTTCTCCCTAGCTAAAGCTGCTGGAAAGCTGAAATATCCGGAGATCGTATTTATTGAAGGTCGTACCCAACAAAAGAACGATACTCTGATGCTAAATGGGAACTTTAATTATTTCGATAAACAGTTTGTTTTTAATGCTGCTGTATCTCAAAATACCTTCCAAGGTCGATTTTTAGATGCACGAGGAAACTGGCAACTTCTTGAGGGCGTTCGAGTGGCCGATGCTAAGCCATTGCGAGATTATGCTGCGATTATTACATCGGCTTTCTCCTTGACTGAAAAAAGTCTGGTTAATGCCCAATGGTTAAAGAAAGATGAGTGGTTGGACTTTAAAAAGAAAGTGAATAGTTTAAAATCGAAAATCTCTGATGACTATGAGCTCGCGGCTACGTTTTTCTGGCTCGGCAAAAAACTCCCTTTTGCCCCTTATGAGCTTAGTAAAGTTAGACCTCAAAATAAAGGAAAAAAGCAGCGCAAACAAGGGGGAAGAAAGAATATTCCTTCTGTCAGAGAGCTGAAGAAAAATACCGCATTCTTTGATGCAAATTCATTCCCTTCTAACAAAAAGGAGATGGATAGTATATCCACAGCAATTCGCCTTAAGGGTTATGCTAATTTGGTCATTGATCTTAGAGGCAACAATAAGTTGAAGTTAAATACTGCGTTTCTAATGCTAAATTATGTGGCACATCAGAGCTTTGATGCGGGTGTTTATTTGACCCGAAAATGGAGTGATGCAAACAAAACTATACCTACTGGTTCAGACTATTCCAAGTTGCTTAAGAGTTTTGCTGATCCGGGCTACTCTGCTGGAAAACTTAAGAATGAACAAGGTCGATACATCAAAGTTGTGCCAACTACCAATTCATTTAAAGGAAAGGTTTATCTCTTGGTTGACGGCAAAACTTCGCACATAGCCGAGATGGTTGCATCTGTCATGAAAAATAGGAAATTAGCAACTGTAGTGGGTCAGAAAACGGCTGGGATTACATTCTTAACTGAAAATATTGAGATCAATGAGGAATTTGACTTGGTTTTAGCAGATGCTGAATTTTATACTTTTGAAGGGAAGAACCTAGAAGGTATAGGTGTGGAGCCTGATGTGTCGAAGTCGAATGACGATGTGATGAATTATGTTTTACACTAAGATTTTTAATGTTAAACTGGATGAGCAGGGCGCTGATCACTAAAAAAGAATTGATCAGGTCTTCTTAAAATCACAATAATAAGATGAAAAAAACGTCGCTTAACGATATTGCACTCCATCTTGGGGTCTCCAAGACCTTAGTCTCATTTGTTCTAAATGGGAAAGGGAAGGAATTTCGAATTAGTGAAGAGATTTGTAAAAAGGTTCTTGCGGTGTCGAAGGAGCTAAACTACCAACCAAACCGAATTGCTCAAGGTTTAAGAACAGGAAAGACCAATACCATTGGATTGATCATTGCAGATATCGCAAATCCATTCTTTGGTATGCTTGGTCGAGAGATCGAGCAAGAGGCGGCTAAATTTGGCTATCGTGTGATTTTTTGTAGCTCTGATGAAAATCCAGAGAAGTCGCGACAGCAGATTGAGATGTTACAGCAAAGCCAGGTTGATGGATATATCATCTCTCCACCTAAAGATAGTGAGGATCAGATTAGAGCCTTGGCCTTGGGGAATATCCCCATGGTACTGATTGATCGCTACTTTCCTGACATTGAATGTAACCAGATAACGGTTGATAATTTTGATGCTGCTTATCGTGCGACGAACCACCTTCTGCGCATGGGACGAAAGCGCATTGCCAATATCACCGTTAATCTCGACCTTATCAATATGAACCAGCGCACTGAAGGCTACAAACAAGCGTTGCGCGATTCGGGGCTTCCAGTGGAGGAGAGTCTGATCAAGGTACTTCCTTTCTCTCACGAAAACAAAGAGGTTGCAAAAGCGGTTAAAGATTTGGTCACGAAAAATAGCCAAAATAAAGTTGATGCCATTTTATTCTCGACTAGCAAGCTTGGTATCAATGGCATCGAGAGTATTTCAGCTTTAGGATTAAAAATACCAGATGATATCGCCATTGTTAGTTTCGATAATCCAGATGCCTATAAGATCTGCGTTAGCCCTGTAACAGTGGTCAATCAGCCACTTAAGGAGATTGGAAAGACGGCTGTTCAGATACTACTTAGCGAAATAAAACACCCGGATAATCATGCTAAAATTCAGAAGGTTATCTTGAAAACCGATTTAATTATTCGAAAATCTTGCGGATCGTAAAATTTTTATATTTTTGCTAAAACGATTTAGTAATTCAACAAAAGATAATATGACCTTAACGAATCCAATCCAGGAGGATATCTACTTGGGTTTAGATATTGGCGGCACTAAATGTGCCGTAGTTGTTGGAGATTCCTCCTTCACAATCAAGAAAAAGATCTCCTTTGAAACGAAAGTTGAACGGGGATATGAAGCGATATTGGCTGATTTCAAACAGCATATCACCTCCCTTTTAGCCGAGTTTTCAACCTCTAATCTTAAACGCATTGGCATTAGCTGCGGAGGTCCTTTGGATTCGAAAACTGGAATGATCTATTCTCCTCCAAACTTGCCGGGTTGGGATAGTGTGCCAATCACTAAAATTTTTAGTGAGGCTTTTGGCGTTGAGTGCGCCATTCAGAATGATGCCAATGCTTGTGCTTTAGCTGAATGGCTTATGGGTGCAGGCAAGGGGACTTCAAATATGATTTTCTTGACTTTCGGAACGGGGATGGGTTCAGGCCTAATTCTTAACGGTCGGTTATATAGTGGCACCAATGATCTTGGAGGTGAAGTAGGTCATGTGAGATTGGCCAAAACTGGTCCAGTAGGTTTTGGTAAAGCTGGCTCTTTTGAAGGTTTTTGCAGTGGCGGTGGTATCGCACAATTAGCCCGAAAAATTGTCACAGAACGTCTTGCCAACAATGAAAAGGTTGACTTCTGTCCAACATTAGATAAAATTAACGAGATAGATACAAAAATGGTCGCTATTGCTGCTCAAGGCGGTGATCCTGTGGCTTATGAGATTATGCGCACTTCGGCTGAACATCTAGGTCAAGGGTTAGCGATCTTGATTGATATCTTAAATCCTGAATGTATCGTTATTGGGAGCATTTATGCCCGTAATGAGGCATTCTTTAAGCCAATTGTTGATCAGGTTTTACAACTAGAGGCTATCCCTTCTGCTATTGATGTTTGTCAGATCAAGCCTGCTGAGTTAGGCGAATCAATTGGCGATTATGCAGCCCTTTGTGTGGCTATTTATGAAGATAAATTTTAATTCAATACCTCGTGGAAATCAACTTTTTTTTAGAAGAACTGATCACTCGTTATCCGCAGCTGATCACCGTAAAGGGAGAAATTAGTAAGGCAGTAGCCAGTTTAATCAAATGCTATGAGCAAGGTGGAAAAGTTTTGCTTTGTGGTAATGGCGGTAGTTGCTCTGATTCGGACCATATTGTTGGTGAATTGATGAAGGGATTTGAGAATAAAAGACGCGTGTCTGAATCGTTGAAACAGCGTTTGCTTGCGTCTTCCGGCGAACGTGGGGCATACTTAGGCGAAAAGCTGCAACAAGGATTGCCTGCCATCTCTTTGACCGCTCATAGTGCGCTGATTACTGCGGTTGCAAATGATACCGATGCTGATCTTATTTTTGCGCAACAGGTTGTTGGTTATGCTAAACCAGGCGATGTGATTATTGGCATTAGCAGTTCTGGAAATTCTCAGAATGTTATCGATGCCTTAATAACCGCTAGAGCAATGGATATGGTCGTTATTGGTCTTACCGGTGAAACGGGAGGTAAGATGAAACCACATTGTGATATTTTAATCAATGTACCTGGAAAACGGACGGCTTTTGTGCAAGAGTTGCATCTTCCAGTTTATCATATCCTATGCCTAATGGTTGAACACCATTTTTTTGGTAATCAAAAAAACTAAACGAACGAAACATAACAACTAAACGAAATAACGATGAATAATCAAACCAATTCTCAAAGAGACAATGGGATTTCTCGTAGAGTATTTGTAAGTCGTGCTGGTGCAGGATCCGCATTATTGGCCTTTGGATTAGCTACGACTCTACGTGCTGATGACTTTACTAAAGTTTTGCCTTGGAAAGAAGGAGCAACAGCCTACAAATTTCATATGATAGGGAATGCCCATATCGATCCTGTTTGGCTTTGGCCTTGGTCTGAAGGTATTTCTGTGGTCTATAGTACGTTTAAGTCGGCTTTAGATCGGATGAACGAAAATCCAGATTTTAAGTTTACGGCGAGTTCTGCCCAGTTTTTTAAATGGGTAGCAGAAAATGATCCAAAAATGTTTGCTCAGATCCGTAAGCGCGTCGATGAAGGGCGCTGGAGCATCGTCGGCGGATGGTGGGTAGAGCCTGATATCAATATCCCAAGTGGTGAGTCTTTGGTACGCCAAGGACTTTATGGTCAATTGACTTATCAACGTTTATTGGGTCATAAGGCTACTATTGGTTACAATCCGGATTCATTCGGTCATCAGAGTACGCTGCCTCAGATTCTGAAAGGTCAAGGGATGAATCATTATGTATTCATGCGCCCTGGACCTCACGAAAAAACACTTCCGTCGGATCTTTTCTGGTGGGAAGGTATTGATGGAACACAGCTGTTAACCTACCGCATTCAGATCGGTTATGGTGATAGCGGTTCTGTGCGTAACCGACTAACTCAGATCATGGAGAGATATAGCGATCAACCTATGAAAACGTTTATGGGTTATTATGGTGCTGGAGATCATGGCGGTGGCGCAACAAAAGAAAACATGCGCTCAATTCTTGAAATCAGCAAGGAGAAAGATGCTCCTAAAATCTTATTCAGCACCAACGAACAATATTTCAAAGAGGTGATGGCTGATAAGAGCCTAAAAATTCCGGTGGTAAAAGACGATCTTCAACATCATGCCAGGGGTTGCTATACCGCGGAGTCATCAATTAAGAAAGGCAATCGTCAGTCGGAAGCTGCCCTTACAACAGCTGAGAAGATCGCAGCGATTGGATCTGTTGTCTGGGGTGCTCGATATCCAAAGGCTGAATTTTCATCGGCTTGGGAACGGGTACTGTTCTTGCAATTCCACGATAGTGCTGCAGGAAGTGCCTTGTTTGAACATACTGCAACAGCTAATGACGGTCATGGGTATGCACGTGACGTAGCTCATCAGGCTACTTACATTGCGGCACAAGGATTAGAAGCGCATATCGCATCTGAAGATCCTGAATCACAATATGTTGTCGTATTCAACCCTCATGCTTGGGATGTTCGTCAAAACTTGGAGTACGATCTTAACTGGGGAACAATGCATAAATCTTCTCGTGTAGAGGATAATGAGGGCACTCCATTGTATCATCAATGGACTAGTGGTTCATCGGAGACTGGAAGTCGTAAGAAGCTAATCATTAATGCTTCTATCCCTGCGATGGGTTATCGTCAGATTCGTCTGTTCGATGCTGAGCCTCTGGTTCCTAAAGTGCCTTCACGTGTGAATGAGAACACCCTAGAGAATGAATTTGTAAAAGTTCGCTTCTCGATCAATGGAAACATTAGCATGGTTGATAAGAAAACGGGTAAAGAACTCTTTGTTGGAGGAGATACAGGCTGTAAAGCCGTTGTTATTGAAGATCTTAGCGATACTTGGAGCCACGATATTAAAACATATTCTACCGAAGTTGGAGCATTTGGAAATGCATCAATCAAGATGTTAGAAGACGGACCGTTGAGGTCTACGTTGCGTGTGATCTCTACCTATGGTGCATCAACCTTAACCATCGACTGGACACTGTATGCCGACTCTACAAACTTAGAAGCGAAGGTGACACTCGACTGGCACGAGCACTTAAAGATGCTTAAATTCTCATTCCCTGTTGACGTTGCTTCACCAGTGGCTACCTACGAAACGTCTTATGGACATATCGTTCGTGCAACAAATGGAGAGGAAGAGCCTGGTCAGAGATGGCTTGATGTTAGTGGTAAACGGAATGATGCAGACTTCGGTCTAACGGTGATCAACGATGCTAAGTATGGCTATAGCGTATCTGGCAACGACCTTCGCATTTCTATTGCTCGTTCAGCGGTCTATGCACACCATAATCCACGTGTTTTGGATATGAAAGCAGAACACCTTTGGATGGATCAAGGCATTCAAACGATGCGACTACTGTTAGTGCCTCATAGCTCAACTTGGCAAGAGAAACATATCCCTCGTATTGCTGAAGAGTTTGCAGCACCTTCTTTAATTGCCTATCAAGGTATTCATACTGGAACGATGCCAAAATCGGGATCTTTCCTTTCTGTGGATGCGCCAAACGTTATTATATCAGCAGTTAAACAGTCGGAGCATGGAAATGATATCATCCTTCGTTGTGTGGAGACCTCTGGTATTCAAACGACTGCTAAGGTGGATCTGAAATTTGCTAACCTTAAATGGAGTGGCTCTTTCCGTCCAAATGAAATAAAAACATTGCGTGTTAAATTGCCTTCTGGTTCTATTAAAGAGGTAAATCTTCTTGAAGAGTAAGCAGAATAATTAGTGTATCAATAACCTTATTAACTATCTAAAACTTAAAATTGTGAGTACTTCAAAAATTGATCTTCGAAAAATACTTCCGGTATTCTTGTCCTTTGTCATTATGGGTTTTGTCGACATTATCGGTGTAGCCACTGGGTATGTGAAACAAGATTTCAAACTGTCTGATGTGATGGCCCAGTTCTTACCAATGATGGTCTTGCTATGGTTCTTTATCCTTGCTGTCCCAGTGGGCGTATTGCAAGATAAATATGGCAAACGTAATATGCTGAACATTGGTATGGTGGTGCAGGCTATTGGTCTAGGACTTCCATTTATCCATTATTCATTTGAGATGATGCTAGCTTCTTTTATCCTTTTGGGTATTGGAAACACCATTATCCAGGTGTCAGCGAACCCTTTGTTGCAGGATGTTTCTCCAGCTGACAAGTTAGCAAGCTATATGAGTACTTCTCAGTTTGTAAAGGCTATCGTCTCTTTTGGTGGTCCTATCATTGCTGGTTTCTTGGCGACTCACTATGGCGACTGGAAACTGGTACTTGCCGTTTATGGTGCGACATCGATACTTGGTGCATTATGGTTATCAATGACCCCTATCACAGAATCTAAACCCGATCGTAAACCAGCTTCTTTCTCTTCTTGTCTAAGTCTTTTGAAAAATGGTTTCGTGGCTTTAATGGCTCTGTCGATCTTCTTGATTGTAGGCGCTGAAGTGGCTATCAACACCAATATTGCGAATGTGTTAATCGCAAAATATAGCATTGAAATGGCTACAGCCGTTTATGGCATCAGCTGTTTCTTCGCAGGTGAGACAATCTCCCGTTTCTTGGGTGCGATTATTTTAAACTGGATCAAACCACGTTTATTCCTATTCTTGATTGCGCTATTGTCACTTGCTGGTGTAGTGGGCGTTTTCTTAGCTCCAACAATCACCGTTGCCTATATTTTCATCTTTGTAATCGGATTAGGTGTTGGAAATATGTTCCCAATCATCTTCTCTTTGGCCTTGGCTAAAATGCCAGAACGTTCAAATGAGATCTCTGGATTATTGATTATGGCTGTTTCTGGTGGAGCCGTTATTCCATTGGTAATGGGTTATGTGAGCTCTACTTTCGGGCCACTTGCCAGTATCTTTGTGGTTGGGGTATGTATGCTTTACATCCTTTGGGTCTCTTTCTTTGTACGGAAAAGTCAGGCTGCTGCATAAGCTGATCGGTACTTTAGCGTAATAGCTTTCTCTTCGTTCCTCTGTGACGGATTGGTCATCGGTTTTGGAAAATTAATTTCCTTAATACGAGTCAGTCCTCACAGAGGAATGTTGAGTTTTAATTTTTTGAAACCATAACTTATAAACTAATCAGAATGAGAAATTCATTGATATTAACCCTGCTTCTAAGTTTGCTTATCGGAACTTCTAAAGCACAGGAGAAGATTGCCTCTAAAGGTGAGATCCCAATCTTAGCTTGGTATAGCATTCCTGAAAGTCAAATTACATTAGAACGTTTTCAAGAACTAAAAGATGCAGGAATAACCTATTCATTTAGTGGTTATTCAAGTGCTGATGCTGTTCAAAAGGCGTTGGACATAGCTGCAAAAGTTGGCGTTAAAATTGTTGTGTCATGCCCTGAACTGAGAACTGATCCAGAAAAAACGGCCAAGCGCTTTGCCAACCACCCAGCCACCGCTGGATATCACCTACAAGATGAGCCTCCATTTGGTCAACTGAAAGGACTTGGTGAATGGGCACGCAAAATCCAAACCATCGACAAGAAGCATTTCTGCTATGTTAATCTTTTTCCGAATCATGCTGATTCGACTCAGCTTGGGACAAAACTTTACATCGATTATATTAAAGAGTATACCAAACAGATTCCATTGCAATTTATCTCGTTCGACTACTACCCCATATTAAAAGAGCGCATCTCAAAATCTTGGTACCAAAATCTAGAGCAGATTGCCCAAGAAGGAAGAGCTAGCGGATTACCGTTTTGGGCCTTTGCGCTTACCACCAATTATGATGAAGATCATCTAACGCCTCAGAGTTTAGCTGCCATGCGACTTCAGGTATACAGCGATTTGGCTTACGGTGCTCAAGGTATTCAATATTTTACCTACTGGTCGGCCACTTCTACGAATGCTCCCTCGGGTGAAGATCAGCGTGGTGCTCCTATTACCGCTACGGGGAAACGCAGTGTGGTATACGATCGGGTGAAGCTGATGAGTCAAGAGATTAAAGCATTGTCAGGTGTCTTCATGGGCGCTAAGGTGCTCTCTGTTCGACATTCAAGCAAAGGGATGATTCCGCTTGGAACAATTCGTTTAACGGCCTTGCCAAAAGCAATTCGTGTTTTAGAGAGTAATGGCGAACCAATACTAGTCTCTGTTTTAGAAAATGGTTCAAATAGCTATGCTGTTATTGTGAATAAAAATCACCTTGCCTCAATTAATCTGACTGTAGCTGGTGATGAAACGCTGAAAAAAGTTCTGAAAGATGGAACAGTGGTTCCAGCTAGTTCATACGAAAATGCATTAGAGTTAGATGCTGGTGATGCCGCAATATTTATGTTCCCAACAGAAAAAAAGTAAGTCATGAAAAGGGTCTTATCATTACTCTCTTTAGTCCTGCTTTTAGGTGCAACGCTTCAGGGGCAGCAACGATTAACACCCAAGGGTGTCATGCCTATCAATGCGTATGCTTTTATTCCAATGGACCAGTTTAATCTGGTTCGGTTAATGGAACTAAAAGAGAGCGGGATAAATTTGGTTATTGATAATTTCCCTTCAATTGAATCCATGAAAAAGGGGCTCGACATTGCGGCTCAGGCTGGTGTTAAACTTTTGATCTCTTGCCCAGAACTTCGCACGAACCCAGAGAGTACAGCTCGATTATTTATGCACCACACCGCGATGGGTGGATATTATATCTATGATGAGCCACAATTTCGACTTTTCCCAGAACTTAAAGCGTGGTGTGAGCGTATTCAAAAGGTTGATAAAAAGAGTTTGCTCTATGTGAATATCTGGCCAATCTTTGCAGGCCCCGACAACATTGGAACAAAGGGTTATCGGGAATATGTGCGAACATTGGTTAAGGAATTACCTATTCAAGTCCTTTCTTTTGATTTCTATCCAGTCTTAGCAAATCGGATTTCTAAGAGCTGGTTCGAAAATTTAGAGCTGATTGCCGATGAAGCTCAAAAAGCAAATATTCCATTTTGGGCTTTTGCCTTGACTTCAAATTACGATCAAGATCATATTATGCCTCAGACTTTAGCTGCACTGCGACTTCAGTCATTTAGCAACTTGGCTTATGGGGCACAGGGCATCTGCTATTACGAATATTGGGATCGGACAAAGGAGACCGCTTCTCAAGAAGATGACCGAGGTGGTCCACTAAATTCATCTGGGAAAAGAACAGTGGTCTTCGATCGGATCAAAATGATGAGTGCCGAAATCCAAGCTTTAGCTCCAGTCTTTTTAGGTTCTAAAGTGATCAGTATTCGGCATACAGGCAAAGGGATGATTCCAACTGGAACAATTAGACTCACCACTCTGCCAAGGGCCTTACAAGTTTTGGAAACCAATGGCGCTCCTGCATTAGTCTCTGTGCTTGAAAATGGACCAGACACCTATGTTGTTATTGTAAATAAAGATCATCTAAATGCGATTAATCTAATCGTATCTGGGGATAAAACATTAAAAAGGATCTTGAAAGATGGATCAATTGTTCCCGCAGAAGCTTATGAAAATTCTATGGAATTAGATCCCGGGGATATTTCGATTTTTAGCTATCCAACAGTACCAAATAAAACTAAACTATAAAAACTAACAAACGAACATTTATTATGATTAAGAATTTTAAATCATTAACGCACTCCATGAAACTTATTGTTTTTGGTGCGCTGTTTATTCTCTCTTTTAGCGCCAATTCTAATCCAACAGAATTTGTAAATCCATTCTTAGGAACCGATTTTCATGGTCATACATTCCCTGGCGCAGCGCTTCCAGGAGGTATGGTTCAGCTAAGTCCTGATACCGACACACAGGGTTGGGACTGGTGCTCCGGTTATCATTATAGCGACAGCTCAGTGATGGGATTCAGTCATCTGCATCGCAGTGGCATGGGAGCTGGCGACTGGGGCGATATTTTGTTTATGCCAACCATAGGTGAAATAAAAACTATCCCTGGCGCAAAAGACAAACCAGGTGAAGGGTATCGTTCACGATTCTCTCATGACGATGAAAAAGCCTCTCCAGGGTATTATACCGTGAAATTGAAAGACTATGGAATTAAAGCTGAGTTAACGGTTTCTGAACGCGCAGGCTACCATAAATACACCTTCCCGAAATCAGATGCTTCCCATATCTTGATTGACTTAAATCATGGCATCCACGATAGATGTTCTGGAGCCGATGTTAAGATTGTTAGTACTACAGAGATCGAAGGTCATCGTCTTTCCAATGGTTTTGTGGATGATCAAAATGTCTATTTCTATGCTAAGTTTTCAAAACCTTTTAAAAGTTCTGGTACATGGGATAATGGTAAAGTGAATCTTGGATCTAAAGAGCAATCTGGAAAATCGATTGGAGCAGTTGCTAATTTTACAACTTCAGAAGGCGAGATTATCGAAGTAAAAGTAGGGATCTCCTATACCAGCATTGCTCAAGCTCGTTTGAACTTTGAGAAGGAAATCTCGAACAAGGACTTTGAGGGGACTAAAGCTGCTGCAGCTGCTCGATGGAATGTTGCTTTGAGTAAGATTGAGGTGCAACTTGAAAAA
>CAIVGL010000058.1 GCA_903905505.1 uncultured Bacteroidia bacterium
AACTGAAGCGGAGATGTTAACCTCAGGCGCTGCATTATACACCCAAAAAGGGTGTATTGCCTGTCATGGAGTCAAAGGGGAAGGTAACCCTATCGGACCTAATCTAACCGACAACTACTCGATCAATGGCTGCTCATTGGCCGATATCAACCATCTGATTACGGAAGGGAAACCGGAAAAAGGGATGACCCCATTTAAAACGATGTTGACGCCTGATGAGATAAAAAGTGTTAGTCTGTTTATTGCTAAAAAATTAGTCGGCAGCAATCCGGCAAATGGGAAAGCGGCGCAAGGGGTTGAATGTAAACCTTAAAATCGCCGGATTCCCGATCACTGAATTTGTTTTATGCTCCTAGAGACCCCACGGACTTTTCGCGACCGTCCAATTAACATCAACGATCAAGGTCAGCGCAATTGGATTCATGCCAAGCAACCTAAGGGGAAGTGGTATGCCCGACGCACAGTTGTTGCGTGGATTGCCATCGCCTTTCTGGTCTTCGCCCCCTTCATAAAGATCAATGGCAACCCCTTGATGCTTTTCGACGTTGCCAATCGACGGTTCTCCATTTTCGGACAACTAATTTGGGCCCAAGATTCTTACCTCTTGGCTTTGATTATGACCATAACGGTAGTCTTTATTGTCCTTTTTACGGTTGTCTTTGGTCGACTTTGGTGCGGATGGACCTGCCCACAGACCGTCTTTCTCGAGATGGTTTACCGACGAATTGAATATTTTTTCGAAGGGAACTACCGCACTGGCAAACCACAAAAAGAGATGACCACCAAGCTATTTTTCTTAAAACTAGCCAAGCACGCTACCTTTATCCTGGTCTCCATATTCATTACAAATATCTTTCTCAACTGGATCATTGGACCCGAGAAGTTATGGGCTATCATCACAGAACCCATTCACAACCATTTGTTTGGTTTTGTTGCTATGATTGCTCTCTCTCTGTTTTATTATTGGATCTTTGCCTTCTTTAGAGAACAGGTCTGCACGATGATCTGTCCATACGGCCGTCTTCAAGGAGTACTGCTTGATTCAAAATCGATCGCAGTCATCTACGATTATAAACGAGGAGAGCCTCGAGGCGCAAAGGCCAAAGGCGACTGTATCGATTGCCACCAGTGTGTTTCAGTTTGTCCTACCGGAATTGACATAAAAAATGGGAGTCAGCTCGAATGCATCAACTGTACGGCTTGTATCGATGAGTGCAACATCGTGATGAAAAAGATCAATAAGCCCGAGAACCTAATTCGGTTTGATTCGGTCCAAGGGATTGAGACTGGGAATAGCAGTATATTTAATGCGCGCACCTATGCCTATTCCGCAGTATTGGGAGTTTTATTGGTTGTCTTAGCGGTAACCTTAGCGAATCGCAAACCAATCGAAACCTCGATGTTGCGTGTGTCAGGATCGATCTATCAGAAAGTCGATTCGGTAACCTATTCAAATATTTATCTACTTAAAATCATCAACAAGACCCTTGTAGATAAGTCATTACAGATTAAATTCATGGAGCCTAAACGCGGAAAAATTCAATTAGCGACTGGTCAGACACTCTTAAAATCACAAGGCATACTGGAGAGTGTAATGATTGCAAACATCCAAACGAAAGATTTAAAAGGGGAAAGTACACCCATCCAAATTGGGATTTATGAAGGGGAAGAACTACTCGGGGTATACACCACTAATTTCTTAGGACCGGCGAACTAGCGAAGTCAGCAAAATAGCTGTCCCTGATGGCAGTGAAAATCTGAATCACCACTAAAAGCATTATCTGCGCAATTAATAATCCATATCAAAGAGTTTCTAAGAGTAAATATTAAATTTGAGAAACTTTAAAACAAATTAGCATGTCACAATATCTAATTGCATCGCAGGGACATACTCCTGATCTCAAATCGAAAAATAGTTACTCAAATCTATTTAAAACCCTTGTATTGGCATTAATCTTGACTATTAATGCCAGTTCAAGTTTCGCCGTTATCCCCTTTTTATTTAAGACTTCAGACCCTCACACGAATCCTTTTAATGGGAAAAATTTAACCGGATGGGGATACCTTGAGAAACAGAGTGAAAAAATGGTTTTTATCGCCATCGATGGACGCAAAGAATCTTCAGATAGCCGCTTCACCGGTAAAAAAGGGATCTTATCGGTAAACCCATGGAACCTTGCTAAGGGGCCTCATTGGATCAGCCTATGGACTGTACAGGAGTATCCCGAAGACTTCTCCTTATCGCTTGAGTTTCGCGCATCTGTAAATGCCGACAGTGGGATATATCTTCGCGGAAAACAATTACAATGTCGCGACTATTTAGTAGCAGGACCTTATAAAAAGCTTCAAAAATACAAGGCTCAAGACTGGAATAAAATTGAGGTAACCGTTACAAACAATGTGGCCCGATGCACCTGTAATGGAGAAGTCCTGGAAGAGGCCTTGCAACTTCCGCCAACTGGGCGCTTTGGACTTGAAGCCGATCGAGGACTGATGGAATATCGAAATATTAAGATCAAGAGCTTAAAATAAACACGATGAAAATAAATTGGGGAACTAGCATACTTCTTGTTTTTGGAGTCTTTTTGACTGTTATGATCACTTTTATTGTGTTTTCCTTGCGACAAAATACCGATCTTGTCAGTAAAGATTACTACGAAAAAGGGGCCAATTACACCCATCAAATGGAGATTAATACTAGATCTTCAAGCTTCCGTGATAGCATCCAATTAAAAATTATTGATCATCAGCTTGTTGCTCAGTTTTCAAAGTCAATCTATCAACGATCCGATACCATGCAGGTGACTTTTTATCGTCCATCAGATCAAAAACTCGATTTTACAACTAAAGTCTTAGTTAAAACCGCCACACAGACATTCGACCAGAAAAATCTGATCAAAGGACGCTATTTAGCCACCTTTTCATGGTTGATAGGCAAAGAGCAGTATCAAGTTGAGAAAGAGTTAATCCTTGAGAATTAAGTTTATTTAAATCGGAAATCAGTCCAAAAAAATGGAGATTTTAGTCACAGCATTGGCACTCGGACTCATGGGAAGCATGCATTGCATCGGCATGTGTGGACCCATTGCCTTGAGTCTCCCTTTGCGCGGCCATAACTTAGGACAGAAACTCGGAGGTGGATTACTCTATAATATTGGACGGACGACAACCTATGGCATCATGGGTCTATTCTTTGGACTTATTGGTCAGAGCTTTTCGATGCTCGGCTTTCAACAAGGGATATCGATCACAATGGGCTCAATCATGATTGCCACGATCCTCCTTCCTCTGATTTTCAAGAAGCAATTTAAGGTCAATATAGATTCCCTAACTGCACCTGTTCGACGTGCCATTCAGCGCTTATTCCAAGATCGCTCCTACAAAGGACTTTTCTTGATTGGCTTAGCAAATGGTCTTCTTCCGTGCGGTCTAGTGTACTTAGCCATCGCGGGTGCAATTGGGACAGGAAGTGCAACCTTAGGCGCGCTATTTATGATCGTATTCGGACTAGGTACTTTACCAATGATGATGCTTATTGGCTGGGTGGGGAACTTTGTTACTGCGACAGCTCGAACCAGGATGAACAAAGCGATACCCTATTTAACCTTGATGATCGGAGTGTTGTTTATTCTTCGAGGGCTCACCCTTGGCATCCCTTTTCTCAGTCCGCCAAAAGAGAAGTTAAC
>CAIVGL010000059.1 GCA_903905505.1 uncultured Bacteroidia bacterium
GCTGTACCTACAATTATTACCGGTACGCTGTCCCTTTCGTTTTGATTTTATGGATTAAAATGCAATTTGATTCGCCATTCAATTTTTTCTTCGTATTTTTCATCCTGAAAGTGATTGTTGCTTACATTAAATTTTGTCTGTTAAAGCTTGAATATTAGTAATATATACCACTTCTGCTAGTTTCTATTTTAGATTATTAAGCACAACGCAACAAACTATGAAAAAACAAATTTTCGCCGAAGAGGATAAAAAAAGAGGAAGCAGATTTACCTTCATTGGCTTTCGAATACTTGTGATCGCAATGTTGTTCATTACAAACATTTTGATAGCCCGGGCAGATGATCGGGATAAAATAGCTCCTGAAGACCGGATTGAAAACTGGAAAGGAAAGACAGTGCTCATTTTTACTCCACATCCGGATGATGATACCTTTGAGTGCGGTGGAATTATGTCAATTTTGACAAAGAACGGAAACAAAGTGGTTTTGGTAATCTATACCAATGATAACAAAGGATCACTTGACTTAGACATGACTAGCGAACGTTTGGCGCGGATTCGTCGGGTAGAGGAAGAGGAAGCCTGCAAATCGCTGGGTGTTTTGAAGGAAAATATTCACTGGCTGGGCTATGGTGATGGTGATCTGGAATATGCCGATCCTCAACGCCTGCGTGGAGAGGCCTCCCGGTTCATTAAAATGTTCAGACCCGATGCAATCTTCAGTATCGATCCTGGTGAAGATCATGAACGCTGGCACAAAACCGATCACCGCATGGCCGCTTTTATTACTCAGGATGCCTTTATTGCTTCAGAATGGCATTTGTATTATCCTCAACATTACCTGGACGAAAAGTTGATACCTTTCAGGGTTCCATTGGCCTTTTATTACTACACCATTGCATCGAATTATCAAGTGGATATCACATCGGTAATCGATCAGAAAATAGAAGCTTCGGCAAAACATGTTAGTCAGTTCTCGCCTTCACTTGATAAATATTCTCCTGATATGTCCAATGAAACCTATCAGAAAATCGATTCAGAGTTTAAAAGGATGCATAAAGCTGGCGACCGGTATATCGAAAGGTTTCGAAGAATGGTGAATCCATAAGAAAGTTGATTTCGAGTGTTTTATTGAGTTCGTTGTGTTGGGACATCGGATAATCAGTTTTGAATTATGGATCATCATCTATCTTGTCGTCATTTCATAAGTTGAAAAAGGTTGTTCCTTGCATCCCGATTTTACATCGGGTGTGTCGATGGTTCGAACCCATCAGGTCTAGCATAAGCATCCATTATTTGTCTTTCGGATTAATCGCTAATAGGGCCAAGTAGCCATCGCAGAGAAACCCTTCATAGCCCCAGCACTCTCCGTTCCAGGTCTTCCAGTCTTTGGCCATAAGACCACAAAGTCCCTGAAAGTCGCCATTTCTGATCCCGCGAAGGATCCCGTCAGATACTTGTTCTAACTCCTGATTCATCCCTGCTTTTTTAAGTGCCTTTAAGGTAAAGTAACTCCAGTTTAACGAGGCTCCACCATTTTCATATCGTTGGAAAGCATCACTTCCATCCTCCTTCTCACCACCACCCCAGCGTGGATCATGGTGGTAGTAATCCTCTTTACGGATTGAAACCAAATTGCCGGGAACACCCAAGCTGAAATCGGTAAACCCTTCAACTTGCATCTTCTTCCATAAAGCTTCCATGATACCCTTAATCTGGGGTTCAGGAACTAGATTATAATAAACAGCCATACTGTTTACATATAAAAACCAATAATCGTGTAGCTTGCCGTCCCTGCTTTTCCACCCAGCCAAAACGCCTGTTGCTGGATTGTAAAAAGTTTTAAAATATGAATCCTTTAGCTTTTCCGCATAATGGGCATACAGCTGGGCATCCTCATCTTTATTTAGCTTCTTTGATGTTTGTGACATCTGAATTAAGGCACCATATGTGATGGCATTACTAAAGGCATCCTCATGACCAAATCCGATCGTATCCCACCAGTTTGCTGGTCGCGTTGTTTGATCTAGCGCTCCGGAATTCCCCGATCTTTTATCTTCAACTAGTCCATTCTTATCGAGATCTCTTTTCATCTGACTATCCATCCAGCCTTTAATCACAGGATAGTATTTCTCTCCCCATTTTTTATCGTTCGAACCTTTGATGTAATTGCAAGCCGAGATCACTAGCGATGGATACGAGTCGAGGTAGGAGTCGTGTTTAGATGTATCTATTTTGGTGATTATTCCAGTCTTTTCCCATTCTGAATCGTACCCTTCAAGACCATAACCTTTCATTCCATTTAGATACCTTTCTGTAGACATCCTAAGCAGGTCGAGAGCTGAAAGTGAACCTACGAGTGGTGGAGTTTTAAGCGCAAGCATCGAGGAGAGAAAAAGGGTAAAGGCGCACGGATCGCTACATGAGTTATTCGCAATGACCTGCAGTCGCGGATTCACCTGGAAAAGATTGAGATAGTTCCGTCTGTATCCCTCATATTTTTCCGCTTTAACCCCGGGGAACTTTGGGTAAATGGTCGTGCATGTCAGCGTGTATCGGATGCTTTTCGCTGTTGCATCTGCCTTAGGTAAGCTAATTGAGATATAATTGGTTTTATTTCTGCGGTTGGCATCATATGCAATCTCCATTGGATGATCTGCAACTATCTGAAAGGTTCCCATGTCCGGAAAGTGTAAAACAGCAGGTAGTTGGGTTTTGTTTCTCTCAGGCATTAGTCCAAGAAGGGTCGCATGGTTTTCACGCTTATCAAAAATGAAATCAATCGATTTTATCTTATTCTGTGGCAGATAAGTTGAGGTTATCACGATTTTTTTCTTCTCAAATTTAAAGCTCCACCCCTCGTTGTTTGATGATCCTTTAGGGTGAATCTTTACTTCTGATTCAGAGATTTTCGAAATTTCAAACAGCTCTTTTCCTTCGAGTTCTTTCCACTTGATTGTATTTTTAGAAAGTATTTTCTTCCCCAAACCATCCACGGAGAAAAATTTTATAAATGGAGCCTTCTCAACAAGCTGAATTGAGTAATAATCTGAACGATAAACAAAATCTACACTCTTTTCGGCTCTTGAAAGAGTTGGAGCTAAAATGGCTAGGACCATTGCTAGACCCCAACTTATTTTAAACTGTTTTAACATGCTCATATTTAAGAGATTTTAGGATTTCTATTTCTATGGAAAATCTTGACAAGTCAAAATTAGAGTTAATTAGTGAGTTAAAGATACACAAACAAAATTATGACTCATTATCGACTCCATGGCAGCCATCAGGTCTTCTTGTCCCAGTTCAGTTTTTGAAGCTTGAGTAAGTTATTTTGGACGCCCCTCAAATAGGGGCAGCATGCTGTATTATTGTTGTGCGAATTATATTATGTTTGTTTTATAATTATTTGTTAATCATCTAGGATCATTTTAGTCGTATGGGTTTGTCAGGTAAGTCATATTCGATTCAGCCAATTTCTGGAAATTTAAATTTCAGTCAGGCTAGGCATCTACTAGATAGAACTCTTTTTGGGGCAAACAAAGGGGAGATTGATGCAATTGTTGGTAAAGGCATCAGTTCGGCTATGACTGTTTTGATGCAAACTCCTAAAGCGATATCATTCCCAATTTCAATAGATGCAAAAGATGTTGATGTTACACTTGGTGCTACCTGGATTAATGCACCATATAATGGCACCTACAATACCTATCGGCTTAAGAGCTTATATTCTTGGTGGATAGGCAATATGGTTCAACAGAATACCTCCCTAATTGAAAAAATGGTCCTTTTTTGGCACAACCATTTTGTGACAGAAATGGCCACGGTTGTCAATGCATCTTACTTGTATAATTATGTATTGGTGTTACGAAATTCAGCGTTGGGTAATGTTAAGCAATTAATAGCTGAAATAACTATTTGTCCAGCCATGTTAGTTTACTTAAATGGAGAGTCGAATAAAGCCTCGGCTCCAAATGAAAATTACGGTCGTGAATTATTTGAACTATTTGCAATTGGCAAGGGTCCTTTGATTTCACCTGGGAATTATACGAATTATACAGAGGGTGATATTCGTGAGGCCGCAAAGGTTTTAACAGGTTGGAGAATTAATCGAACATTGAATAAATCGTTTTATGATAGTAGTATTCATGATAAGAGTGTCAAGCTATTTTCTGAAGCGTTTAATAAAACTTCGATAACGAATAAAGAGAGCAGTGAGTACAAGGAGTTGATTGATATGATATTCAGTCAAAAGGAGACTGCTAAATACCTTGTTCGTAAGTTGTATCGATGGTTTATGTACGCTGAAATAGATCAGAATATTGAAGACAATATTATTAACCCTCTGGCTGACACATTGTACAGCAATAATTATGATATAAAGCCCGTACTTGCGCAGTTACTGAGTAGTGAACATTTTTTTAGTTTAGATTATCAAGGAGCTTTAATAAAAAACCCAATTGATTTTGCCGTAGGCATTTTTCGGAAATGCGAAATTAACTTGTCTTCTAATATTTTGAGTAATTACGAAATTTGGAGTTCGATGTATTATGCTTGTCAAGCTATGGATATGACACTGGGTGATCCGCCTGACGTTGCTGGATGGCCCGAATATTACAAAGAACCATCTTATTCTGAACTTTGGATTAATGCTTCCACTATCCCGCAGCGGACGATCTTTTCGGATACGTTATCTCTGACAGGTTATACCAAAGGTGGATACAAATATTATATTGATCCTTTTTTATTAGCATCTAAAATTAGTGATCCATCTAATGCTACAACTTTAGTCAATGGATTGGCGCTAATTTTACTTCCGGTCCCCCTAAATGCAATACAGGTTGCCCAATTGAAAGAGGTGCTGATACCTGGGTTGCCTGATTCTACATGGGCTTTTGAGTGGTTTAAATATATGGGGGCACCCAATGATTTAATTCAGAAGGGCTTGGTTGGGAAAAAGTTGCAAGCTGTTATTGCGCAAGTTTTACGTTTTCCTGAATTTTATCTATCGTAAGGTTAATCGAAAATAAAATGGAAAGACGTAAGTTTTTAAAGTATACCTCTTCGACCTTGGCAGCACCCTTTCTGTTTCAAGGACAATGGATGAATGTAATGGCTCAAGGTCCTACTACCGATTGGCTTGCTAGTTATAATCCAGATCGGAAATTGGTGCTCATTCAACTAAATGGTGGTAATGATGGATTAAACATGGTTATCCCAATCTCTCAATATGATAATTTAGTTAAGGCACGTGGGAATATTTTAGTTCCACAATCACAAATTCTTAAATTGACTGATGAAACTGGTTTTCACCCTGCAATGCCTGAATTGACAAATCTCTATAAGGATGGACTTGTTAAGATTATTCAAGGTGTTGGGTATCCCAATCCAAATCTTTCTCATTTTAGATCGAAAGATATTTTAATGTCGGCTTCCGATTCAAATATAGTTGTTAATTCAGGCTGGCTAGGGCGGTTGTTTAGTGAAAAACACCCTGATTTTCCTGAAGGATATCCAAATTCTGCAATGCCACACCCTATTGCGCTGACTATTGGATCAGCTAGCTCAGCTATTTGTCAAGGGGAATTAGCAAATTATAGCTCTGTCTTAAATAGTTTATCAGCTTCTTATAGTAATTCCGCTGGTAATGTAAGTTACCCGGAAACCCCTTTTGGTAAGGAACTTCGATATTTATCAGGTATGATGGAGCAGACTGAAGGTTATTTGTCTGTTGTCAAAGCTGCAGCATCTAAGGCAAAGAATCTTTCGACGCGCTATCCCGCTGCAGGCCAAAATGCATTGGCTGATCAGTTGAAAATCGTTGCTAACTTAATTGCTGGAGGACTTCAAACCCAAATTTATGTTGTCAATCTTGGTGGATGGGATACTCATTCATTACAAGTTGGTAGCTTGTCAGATAAATCAACTGGAGCTCATCCTTTGTTAATGAGTAAATTATCGGTGGCTATAGCGGCTTTTGAAGATGATTTAAAATTGATGAAAAAGAGTGATGAGGTTATCGGTTTTGTTTACACTGAATTTGGTAGGAGGATAAAATCAAATGATAGTTTAGGAACAGATCATGGAACAACTTGGCCTGCAATTGTTTTTGGATCTAAAATTAATCCAGGGATTATTGGCAAAAATGCAGTTATCCCGTCAGTTGTTGGAAAGTCTGACAACTTAGAGTTGCAAACAGATTTTCGAAGTATTTATGCGTCTATTTACAAGCAATGGTTTAATATTAATGATCAGACTATCGAAGGGTTGCTGGGTAAGCTATTTCCTGAAGTGGCACTAATCGCAAATAATTCAGATGTCATTGCCGATCTGCCAGTTAAATCATTGAGAATATGGCCTAATCCAGTTGAAGACAATGCTTCGATTTCCTTTACTGCTGACGGTTCATTAGCACAAATTGTAATCTATTCAATGTCTGGTCAACAAATTGAAAGCTATTCACCTCAGAATTATGCAGAAGGATATATGCAGATTCGTTTAGAACTTGGCCACCTTCATGCCGGGGTTTATCTTTTGGTTATCAGAAGGCGTAAACAGAGTGAATCGGTTAAGTTTGTGGTTAGATAAATGGCTGATTTTAAGCGGTATTTCCAAGATGACTTCTTGCTTTCCCTTGTTTTAATAGGTTTCTACTCCTTCTCAAACATCAGCTTTCCTACTCCGCAGATCGGACAGAGCCAATCGTCGGGCAAGTCAATAAACAGGGTGCCTGGCTGGATCCCTGATATGGGGTCCCCTTTTTCTTCCTCATATTCGTAATGGCATAGTTGGCATTGCCACACTTCTAAGGATTTTTTCTGGTCTGAAAACAGCGCTTCTACATTGGCTTTCTCAATATATGTTGGAGCATTTTTAGGTGAATACCCTTTTAATACTTCACGGTAGTAGGTGTAAGTTAGCGATTTTATTTTATCATCTATCGAACCATTATCAACCACTTCGCCAATAAATATCACATGCGTTCCAACTTCATAAGAGCTGGTAACCTTGCATTCGAACCAAGCTACTGAAGAGTCGGTAATAATTGGAACACCAGTTTTCCCTTTGAAATAATTAACTCCAGCAAATTTATCGAAATCGCGACCACTCTTATATCCAAAATTGGCAACAAGTGAGGTGGTGGCTTTGTCGCTTAAGACCGAGAACCCAAATACGCCACTCTCTTTGATTAAACCAGTGGTGTAATTTTCTTTACTACAGCTAATGGCAAATTGTGGTGGATTTGCTGTCACTTGAAATAGGGTGTTGGCAACATAGCCCCCTTTTTTATTTCCGGCTTGGGTAGTAACCAAATATAGACCGTAGCTAATTTTAAAATACGATTCGGGATTCATTTTCTTGTGCTTAATGAGTGATTCGGTAAAATTATTTAAATTAGCTGAATAGATCTAATAAAACAGGTTGTTATTTTTTAATTGACATTGTTCAGCTCTCAGATAGGCTGTAATTCTTTCTAAACATCAATTTTCACAGATCGATTTTGTGGTTCGGTAACCAGGTTGTCTACAGTTTTGAACTTACCTCTTATTTAAGTATTACCTTGATGCCTTATGACTTAAAACGCGCGGTGTTCCAACTTCTTGTTTGTGTCTCTTGCTTGGCTTGCACAAAGTCAATCAAGGTGGTACATCCTGTGCCATTGCCATCCCCTTTCGTGGTTAGAGGAGCGGACATAAGTTGGCTTTCTCAGATGGAAGCGACTGGCTTTAAGTTCCACAATGACCTTGGTGTGGAGACCGATTGCTTTCAGCTTTTAAAAGCAATCGGCATCAATACCGTGCGTTTGCGAACCTGGGTCAATCCTTCAAATGATAAGATTAATGGTCATTGCAGCAAACAGGAGACCGTTGATTTGGCTGTTCGGGCAAATCGGTATGGGATGAAAGTGATGATTGATTTCCATTACAGCGATTCCTGGGCTGATCCTGGGCAACAACGGAAGCCAGCTGCATGGGTAGGGCACGACTTCTCCTCGCTTTTGAAAGATGTTTACGATTATACGGCTGAAGTTATCTTATTGTTGAAAACCAATGGAGTTACTCCAGATTGGGTTCAGATAGGGAATGAAATTTCTAGTGGAATGCTCTTTCCAGATGGAAGTATAAACAATTGGAGCCAGTTGATTCAATTGACGAATAAAGGATATGAAGCTGTAAAGGTTATTAGTCCTACGACTAAAGTTGTGCTCCATATCGATCAGGGAAATAATAACACCCGTTGTCGATGGTGGTTCGATAATGCACAGTCAAATGGTGCCAAATATGATGTGATCGGATTGTCTTATTATCCCTATTGGCTTGCTGGAAGTCCTGATTATACGCTTTCTATTGAAGATCTAGGGAATAATCTGCTAGATCTAGTCTCTCGCTTTGGTAAAGAGGTGATGATTGTTGAAGTTGGTGGCGAGTCTACTAAGCCTCAAAATACCTACGATATGCTAGTTGCAGTGCAGAAAAAGGTTTTGGCAGTTCCGCAAAACAAAGGACTTGGCGTAATCTACTGGGAACCTGAAGGGGCTCGATCTTGGAGCGGCTATGCCTTAAGCGCTTGGGGCAATGATGGAAAACCAACGCTGGCCTTGAAAGCCTTTCTGCTTAACTAACTCCCCAGTTTCCGGCTTGAATAACTATAGATAAGTTAGTCCAATTTTTTTATTGAGTCCTTTTTCAAAGATTCGAATGAGCGTAGATAATTGAATATTGCCTTTAGCGTTTTCAATTTTTGAGATATAGCTTTATTTTGTTCCGGCTTTGATGGCCAATTCTTCTTGTGTCAGATTCGCATTTTTTCGAGCCTCCTTAAGCATCTCACTAACAATGAACATTTGAGCACCTTCCTCATATTTATTTCGAGTTTCAGTGCCTATTTTACCGTGCTCTATGTCGACGAGCTCATCCAGTGTGGTAATCTTGTTATAGTCTTTTATGGTTTCCTCAGTTATAATTTAAAATACTCATTCTTTAGCTTCATTGCTTTATCGATTTCACTCTTTGGTGTCTTTTGAGATTGTTTTCGGAATTACAGATGTTTTTTTTGAAACAAATAACTAAGACTTAATTTTTAGGTGGTGTTTGTTAATCCAATTTTTTCAGCTCTTCACTAAAGTCGAATTGAAGATCTTCGTGGAGGGAAGTAATCGATTTTCTTATCCGTTCAAGTTGCCGAATAAGGATGTTTTTTATCGCCAGGTTATAACGAAAGGGAGCCTCTTTTTTGAATTTCAAACAAAAATAGAGTAGAAGCTCTACTTCTGTCCGCTTTTGTCCTGAATAGCGAATATTTTGATTGGTAAACGCTAAGATTTTCCGAATTCCTTTCTTTGCTATGTATGGCGTATTTTTATTTAATTCTTTAAAATGCTCGTCGATCTCTGATTTGATCCGTTTGATAAATTCAGGTTCGTCATCGGCCTCAAATAGAAGATAGGAGAGGAGTTCCTTGTTCTCTTTCTTGAAACGGGCCATGCGCAGACAAAGGTCAGGAAGATCGGCTGATGGCACATTGCTTATCGCACGTCGAATCTCGGGAAGTGAGGCTTTAGTCATCGTTTGTAACGGGGCTTTCTAAGTGGATCGAGCAGATGCTCAAGTCCGTTAAGCTTAATCTCATAAATCGTCTGAAGCAGTATTCCTAATTTCCCCTCTGGAAAACCTTTTTGCTCGAACCATTCTAGATACGACACAGGTAGATCACAGATTGTGGTCCCTTTGTATTTACCAAAAGGCATAGGCATCTGGGTGACTAACAATAAGAGGTTTGGATCGGCTGGCATCTGATATCTAAATCTTACATTTTATAAACTTCACCTTTGTAGGTGTATCCTGCTTGTTCAACCATTTGCTTCACCTTTGCACCATCGAATCCGGCTCCTGAAACGCTAACCATACCAGTTGCTAAATCGGCAATTGCATCATCAACGCCTTCAACTTTCTTAAGGTCATTCTCTACATGCGCTTTGCATTTATTGCACGTCATCCCTTCGACTAAAAATGTTTTAACAGCCATCTTAGTTGTAGTTAATATTCTGTTTTTTTCAGCTTTTGCTGCTAGCCATTTTAGACGCACTCCATTCAGTAACAAAAGTGCCAATAAGATGGATGCCCCAAGATAAAGATAGCTATTCCCCATATCCATTTTCCCCATCTGATCATGATTAAGATATCCAGTAAACCAAGTAGAAGGCAAGAAACTGTCAATAAACACACCGGCAGCCAGAGCTCCTCCGATAATCGTCAAAAGGTAGGCAAGCATCGCGCTTTTACCCAACGATTTCGATAAAACTGAAATGGTAGAAACATTAGTTGCTGGTCCAGCCATGAGAAATACCAACGCTGCACCTGGTGATAACCCTTTCATCATAAGCACTGCTGCAATCGGAACTGAGCCTGTTGCGCAAACGTATAACGGAATCGATACTGCTAAAACTAACAGCATATTCAGCCATTTATAGGCGATATAAGTGGTGAAAAAATTCGCTGGAATGACATAGCTTAGAAGAGCTGCAACGGCTAATCCAATAATCAACCATTTTGAGATTTCTTGAAGGAAATCAATAAATCCATATCGAAGTAACTCTTTGATCTTGCCGCTGAAACTCTTTGGTAGATCATCTGAATCAATGGTTAAGTTAGTTTCGCTTTTGTTCTTTTGAAAAAAATTAGTGACCGAACCACCTAAAACTCCTGTAATAAAAGCCACGATAGGTCGAATAACTGCCAGGGGCCATCCTAGCATAGAATAAGTAACCATGATGGAGTCGATACCTGTTTGTGGAGTTGAGATCAAAAAGGATACAGTAGCTCCTTTAGAGGCTCCATTTTTCATAAATGAGAGTCCTGCAGGGATTACTCCGCAGGAGCAAAGGGGTAGTGGAACACCTAAGAGTGATGCGTTTACTGTGGATTTAAGATCGTTACCACCCATGAACTTGGCGATACGCTCCTTGCGGATAAAAACATGTAAAAAGCCAGCGAAGAAGAACCCAATCAAAAGATAAAGGGCCATCTCATTGAAAAGTTCCCAGAACGTTTTGAAATATCCAATGATCAATTGTTCCATCTTGTGTAGCTCTGAAATTTAGTACCAAAGATAATCTATTCCAGTCTTGAAAAATCAATTAACCCAACTTTTATTGCGCCAAGAAAATGTAGGTGATGGTCCCTTTTTGACGCTCTGGTGCTTTCGGATCTTCGTTGAAAATTGTCTTTTCTGCCGCTTGCTTGGCATAAGCCAAGATCATTAAGTCAGCAATCTTCGGATTTGGACGAGGCTCGGCTTTTAGTACCACTCCATCACGTCCAACGACAATATCAACAATCACTTCGCCTCCACCTTCAGCTAAATAAACCGGTATTGGTAAATAGGCATGAAATCTATTCTCAAGCGAGTAGTGTATGTTTGATTTTCCTTTGAAATTCGACTGTTTCACCTCTTCACGTGTTTTCCCCGCCGCATTATCGGCAGGCATATGGATGTCTCCGATCTCAGGAATTTTCTTGGCAAGTGTTTTGTTGACCTCACCAACAAGTTTCTTGGCTGCAGCAATCTCATCTTGATATGCTTTGTCAAAAAATGGGTCTCTCGACGAGGTTGAAGATTTGCTGTCCCCTTTGGCCGCATCGTTAACGGCCCGATTTGAAGCAAGTTGAGAGGCTCCAGCCTTTTTTTGCTGCACAGGTTCTACCTCCTTCGGTGTTTTCTTTTCGGGTTCTGGTGGTGGAATAAATGGATCTAATTCTTTAATTTCCAGGGATAGGATTTCAACCTTGATTTGGTTCTTGGTGTTAAGATGAGAGAGAATAAGAACGATTACTATCAGGATGTGAAAGATCAACGTGGCCATGACCCCGTAGATGTTTTTTTGATATATCGATTTTATTTTTCCCATTTTCTGCGGGTAAAAATAAGCATTTTAGTTGGCTGGTTTAAATGCTTTAGCGATAATCTTTAACATAGTATATGCTTTTAAAGGGAAAGTCAACTACCTTTGATCTTCCAACTGATATTGAACGAGTGAGAGTTTGTATTGCTGAAAAACCAAGCGTTGCCAAGGAAATAGCTTCTATCTTAGGAGCTAGTACTCGTATGGATGGTTATTACGAAGGCAATGGGTATCAAATTACTTGGACTTTTGGTCATTTATGCACCTTGAAAGAACCACACGATTATTCCGATCGATGGAAGTCATGGGATATGCGTGCTTTGCCTATGTTGCCTGATAAATTTGGTATTAAACTGATCAACGATAATGGGGTAAAAAAGCAGTTTGGCATCATCGAAAAGCTTGTAAATAGTGCTGATGAGGTTATAAACTGCGGTGATGCGGGCCAAGAAGGTGAATTGATTCAACGATGGGTCTTAGCGAAAGCAGGAAATACGAAACCCCTTAAACGACTTTGGATTTCGTCGCTGACAGAGGAGGCGATTAAGGAGGGTTTTGACCATTTGCGTGATGGCCACGATTTTGATAACCTTTATGCCGCTGGTAGTGCACGAGCGATTGGCGATTGGTTATTGGGGATGAATGCGACTCGCTTATATACGCTGAAATATGGTCAAAACAAACAAGTGTTGTCCATTGGAAGGGTGCAGACCCCAACCTTGTCATTGATCGTTACTCGTCAATTGGAGATCGATAACTTCAAGTCGGAACCCTATTGGGAACTGAAAACGAATTATAGAGAGGTAATTTTTTCTGCCACTTCGGGTCGATTCGCTTCCGCTGAAGAGGGTGCTATAAAATTGGCAGATATTGTTGATCATGAGTTTTTTGTGATGTCGTATGATCGTAAAACAGGTAGTGAAGCCCCATTGCGACTATTTGATTTGACTTCACTGCAAGTTGATGGAAATCGGAAATATGGCTTTACGGCAGATGAGACCTTGAAATTAATCCAGAGTCTGTACGAGAAGAAACTGACCACCTATCCTCGCGTTGACACCACCTATTTATCTGAAGATTTATTTTCAAAGGTCCCTGGTATATTGGCAAAACTCACACCATATCAAGAGTTAATTGCACCACTTCTTGCCAAGAAAATCACAAAATCATCGAAAGTTTTTGATGACAAAAAGATTACCGATCACCACGCCATCATCCCAACGGGTATTCTGTCGAACAGCTTAACACCGGATGAGCGCAAGGTTTATGATATGGTTGCTCGACGATTTATTAATGTCTTTTATCCAGATTGTAAAGTTTCGAACGTGACAGTTGTTGGGGAGGTAAATAAGATAGAGTTTAAGGTAACTGGTAAGCAGATTTTGGAGCCCGGATGGCGTGTTGTTTACCAAGGCGATTCGAGTAAGCCATCGGCCGACGAAAATATATTGCCTTTGTTTGAGAAGGGTGAACACGGTCCTCATCAGCCTGAATTGGGCGAAAAGATGACGCAACCTCCAAAACATTATTCTGAAGCTACGCTATTGCGGGCTATGGAGACAGCAGGAAAAAATATCGACGATGATGAGCTTCGCGATCTGATGAAGCAAAATGGGATCGGACGACCTTCTACGCGAGCTAACATCATTGAGACCCTATTTCGCCGCAAATATATTGCTCGCGACAAGAAAAGAATCATTGCCAATCCTACGGGGATCGAGCTTATTCAAGTTATTGAAAATGAGTTGTTAAAATCAGCTGAATTGACTGGGCTGTGGGAGAAGAAACTGCGTATGATCGAGGAGGGAAAGTACGAGATTTCATCTTTTATGACCGAATTAAAAGAGATGGTTTCTGAAATAGTCCTTCAAGTTAAACAGTCGACCGGTAAAGTTATTACCATGGCTCCGCAGGAGGTCGCGGTGGTAGTTGAAAAAAAAACTCAACAACCCAAGTTAACGAAGGAGCCTGAGCCGAAACAAAAACTTACCTGTCCGAAATGTAAAAAGGGTGTAGTCGTTAAAGGGAAGACTGTCTGGGGATGCTCAGCATATAAAGATGGATGTGATTTCCGGCTTCCATTTGTTTTTGTTGGTCATAAGCTCACGGAACGATCCATACGAATGATTTGTCAAAAGGGCAGGAGCGGGGAAGTAAAGGGTTTAAATGAGGATCAAAAAGAGGTTTTAGGGTTTGTTTGTTTAACTGGTGATTTTACGTTGAGATTTGAATCTTTGGCTCCGGTCGAATTGATTTGTCCCAGGTGTAAGATTGGCCAGGTTATAAAGGGGAACTCAGCTTGGGGATGCGCCGAATTTCGAAATGGTTGCACCATGCGTGTTCCATTTACTTTTGAAGGGAAGAATTTGTCGGATAGCCACTTGGAGCAGCTAGTTCTTAAAGGTAAGACCGCTAAGATTAGTGGATTTGTAAATCTGGATGGTTCCAAGCGGGATGGTCGTCTGTTTTTTAATTCGAGTTTTGGTCTGGATATCGAATAGCAGATTTTATAAATGAGTTTAATTTAGTTGAACTATTTTATCTGATGATATGTTATGTTTGTAATTCATAAAGATTAAAACTATGAAATTTTCATTGCACCAAGAAGATAACGTTGGCTATAGCAAAGTAGAGCTCTACAACGAAGCTAATGTGTTAAAGATCGCTGACCATTATCGTGAGATCTTAAAATTGCTAGGTGAGGACACTGAGCGGGAGGGGATTATTCAATCACCAGTTCGGATTGCCAAATCGATGCAGTTTTTAACGCAAGGATACAACATGGATCCTGATCAGATACTTAAATCAGCCCTGTTTAAAGAAGATTATCGTCAGATGGTTATCGTTAAAGATATTGAGATTTATTCTCTGTGTGAGCATCATATGCTTCCATTTGTAGGAAAAGCCTATGTTGCGTACATTCCCAATGGCTACATTACGGGTTTAAGCAAGATTGCTCGCGTTGTAGAGGCCTATTCGCGACGATTACAGGTTCAGGAGCGTCTTACTACTCAGATTAAAGATTGTATACAGAATGCCCTTAATCCGCTTGGTGTTGCTGTTGTCATTGAGGCGAAGCACATGTGTATGAGTATGCGTGGTGTTGAGAAGCAAAATTCAGTGACTACCACCTCTGATTTCACCGGTGCTTTTCAGAAAGAGGCTACACGACAAGAGTTCATTAAATTGATCAGTTCTAATTTATCTTAAGAATAGGCTGGTCTTTAAGCTGTTAGGTTTTTCGGTGGGCTTATCCCATGGTTGTGTGTTGTTTCGTGGTTCATTCCCTTTTAGATTTTTGTAATTTTGTGGTCTAATCTAAGAACTCAAAATTATGAAGGCATATGTTTTCCCGGGTCAGGGTGCTCAGTTTGTCGGTATGGGTAAAGATCTATACGACAACTCTTCAGTGGCAAGAGAGCTTTTTGAAAAAGCGAATACTATTCTAGGTTTCCGCATTACAGATCTTATGTTTGAAGGTACGGATGAGGATTTGCGTCAAACCAAAGTTACCCAGCCTGCTATCTTTCTTCATTCGGTTTTGTTGGCTAAGTCATTAGGCGATAGTTTTAAACCTGATATGGTTGCTGGACATTCGCTTGGTGAGTTTTCGGCTCTTGTGGCTTCAGGGGCACTTTCTTTTGAAGATGGACTGCTGTTGGTGTCTAAGCGAGCTATCGCGATGCAGAAGGCTTGTGAGTTGCAAGAATCAACAATGGCTGCTATTGTTGGACTAGAGGATGAGGTCGTTGAGCAAGTCTGTAGTTCAATTGATGAGGTTGTGGTTCCCGCGAACTACAACTGTCCTGGACAGCTTGTTATTTCTGGAACACTCAAAGGTATTGATTTGGCTTGTGAGAAGCTAACCGAGGCAGGTGCGAAACGTGCTATAAAGTTAAGTGTTGGCGGAGCTTTCCATTCACCGTTGATGGAACCAGCAAGGGCAGAGTTGGCAGAAGCGATTCATGCCACAACTTTCAATGCACCGGTTTGTCCAATCTACCAAAATGTTACTGCAAGTCCAGTTATTGATCCCATTCAAATCAAAGAGAATTTAATCGCTCAGCTTACTGCGCCAGTACGATGGACTAAAACCGTTGTGACTATGCTAGCCGATGGATGTGATTCATTTACGGAGGTTGGACCTGGACAAGTTCTTCAGGGACTAGTTAAAAAGGTTGATCGTGCAGTTGAGACCATCGGCGTTAATACCTACCAGGGCTAATCTATTTTTCTTTAAGCTTATTTATAGTTTGGCTTAAACTACACATTGAGATATAAAAAAAGAGAGCAGGTCAATCGACCTGCTCTCTTTTTTTATATCTATTAGTTGACTATCTAAGTAGCCACATAATTGAATATTCAGTATCTCCACCTAATTTCGCAATTGCAGCTTGGTAATTAATTGCATTGTTTGCCATTTCAGTTTCAGGATATCTAAAACGTAATGGGAAGTTGTGA
>CAIVGL010000060.1 GCA_903905505.1 uncultured Bacteroidia bacterium
AAAAAAATTTATTACTCAGATAGCTTTAAACGCTCATAATAACAAATAACAAGCAACCTATTTTAAAATTAGAAATCGAAGTCTTTCAAGGTTTTATTAAATTTAAATAAAATCTTTAAAAGGATTGCTTCTCTGTTTTTAGCACCTGTTTATCATCCATTCCGCGCACTTGATGCGAGGAGAAATTAGTTACATTCTTAAGTATAAACTGAGGTGTTCCATTTTCCTTCTGAGTATCGATGTTATCAAAATTAGCATCATGCACCTCATCCAAAATAAAGGCTGGACGCTCGTCGCGATTCATGTAGCGTAAAACGACAGTTACATTTATTACTTGAATTTAATTTCTATATTTGAAGGAGTAGAATTAACTGAAAACCTTTATTGAAACAAATTAATAAGAGTGTTAAGAACTTCTTATAATGAAAAACTCACACAAGATTATTGCATTCATATTCAGCTTATTGTCTAACACTATTGCACCCTTGCAATCCTCAGTTGCTGCAGAATTAAAGGTAAACAGTAAACCCAATTTTGTTATCATTCTAGCAGATGATTTAGGGTACGGTGATTTGGGTTGTTTTGGTCATCCAACTATAAGAACGCCCAATCTGGACAGAATGGCCGCCGAAGGGCAAAAGTGGACAAGCTTTTATTCGGCAGCACCTGTATGCACGCCATCCAGGGCCGGATTAATGACCGGCAGACTCCCTATCAGGACGGGAATGACAAGTGATAGAAATCATGTCTTATTTCCGGAATCAAAAGGTGGGTTGCCTGAAAATGAGATTACTATAGCTTCTGCTTTAAAAACTTCGGGATATTCTACGGCCTGTATCGGGAAATGGCATCTTGGGAATTTACCTCAATACACTGCAAATGCACATGGATTTGACTACTTTTTTGGAATGACATGCGGCAATGACGAGTATTTGCAGGAAGGCAGAGATTACAAAACAAGTTTAATTGACCCTAAGGTCGAATATTTCAACGTTCCGCTAATGCGAAATACAGAAATTCTTGAACGACCTGCAGATCAAACCACTTATACCAGAAAATGCACTGAAGAAGCCATTAATTTTATCAAACAAAACAAGGACAAACCATTCTTTTTGTACCTTGCACATACGGCGCCTCATGTGCCCTTATTCAGATCAACTAAATTCGAGAACAAAAGTCTCAGGGGTATTTACGGTGATGTTGTTGAGGAACTTGACTGGAGCGTAGGAGAGATTTTGGCAACCTTAAAAAAGAATGGGCTGGATAATAATACACTTGTTGTTTTCACGTCAGACAATGGTCCCTGGACCGGGTTTCAGGAACTGGGCGGCAGTGCCGGATTGCTCTCCGGGGGCAAAGGCAACGGTGGCACTTTTGAAGGAGGGATGAGGGAACCTACCATTTTCAGATGGCCCGGAAAACTCAAGACAGGTGTTGTTATGGATATGGCTACAGGGATGGATTTATTTCCGACAATTTCAAAACTGGCAGGTGTGCCTTTGCCAAATGACAGGATATATGATGGTTATGATATCTCGCCTGTCATGTTTGGAACCGGGAAAGATCCCAGGGATGTTGTATATTATTATCGCGATGCCCAGTTATTCGCTATAAGAAGAGGTGAATTTAAGGTTCATTTTAAGATTCTGCCTGAAAATGGTCATGATTCTTTTACAAGCAAAGATCTACCATTGCTCTTTAATTTGAACATTGATCCATCTGAGAAACAAAATATCGCAGCTAAACATCCTGAGATCATTAAAGAAATTATTGAGATCCAAAAGCAACATCAGGCTACCCTGGTGCCGGTAGAAAATCAATTGGAAAAGTGAGAGTTAAGAAGGATTTAGAGTTATTACCTGTAGGCAGGCTCCGAAGGCTTTGGCACTCCCTCGAAGGTAAGCTCAATAACGTTTAGATAGGTGTCTGGAGGCAATTCAGGGAGGTCGTGCAGCCATACCCGGTCACCTTTTTGCTCGATCCGGGCATATTCCCCCGTAGCAAGCAAGCGGGCCGATTTGACTTTGCTGCCACACCAGGCCAAGGGGACTGAAGAGCCCGGCCAGCGCTGAATCAGCAGATAAACTTTATCTTTCACACGTGTTGTCATGCCCATGTTGGCGGCAATTATTGGTGATGGTCCGGCACCATAAATAGCCATGCCGTTAACCTTCATCCATTTCCCGATATTGCCCAGTATCTCTGCCTGCTCGATGGGAAGTATTCCATCGCCATCCGGACTTACATTGAGAAGAAAGTTCCCTTTTTGTGAGGCGCAAGAGACCAGTAAACGCAAAAGCTCGTGCACGGGCTTATAGTTACGGTCATATTTGGCATATCCCCAGGTTCTGTTCATGCAGAAGCACGATTCCCAAGGTGTGGTTTGAGCAGTAACATGGTTTTCGGGAGTAGCGAAATCACCGGGAATACCTGAGCGGTCATTGATAAGTACACTAGGTTGTAATTTACGAGCCATGGCAAGAAGCTCTTCTGACCGCCACCCCACAGGATCGTTAGGCGCTAAGCCATCAAACCACAAAATATCGACTACACCATAGTTAGAGAGCAGCTCGCGCACCTGCGCATGAGCCTGATCGACCAATAGTTTCATCGTGGATTTCGACAGTGGATAGCCTTGAGGCAGAACGCCCGGGAAATGCCAGTCGGTAAGCGAATAATAAAATCCCATGCGCATGCCGGCCTCATGACACGCGTCGGCAAACTCTTTAACGAAATCGCGTTTCGCACCGGTTTTTGTAGAGGTAAAATCGGAAACCTTACTATCGAAAAGACAGAATCCATCGTGATGACGGGTGGTTAGCACGACATATTTCATCCCCGCCTCCTTCGCTTTGGCAACCCACTGCCTGGGATTAAAATCGCGCGGATTAAATTGATCTGCCAGATTTGCATACTCTGTAAATGGCACATGCTCCTGATACATAAGCCATTCGCCCCGTCCGGGAATTGAATAAACCCCCCAATGGATAAACATGCCAAAACGGGCCTCTTGCCACCACCCCATATCGGGATGATTTTGCCCCTGCGATGGTGATGTTTTCACTGTTTGAGCAATGACATTGATCGAAATGGCTAAACCAAGGAATACTATCAATCTCAATTTCTTCATCTTCATTAGGTAGTTAAGTGTATCGTATTATCTAATATAATTTCAGAATCACAAAGGTTAACCATCCTTACCTATTCTGTTTGAAAGCAAAGTCATTTACTCTGCAGATGAATCTTGAGAGGCTGATTTAGCTAAACTTGATTACTTAAGCTCTCTTTTAACTGTATGGTCAATACTCACATCTTCAAGACCCTTAATCTGATGGGCTGTGAATTTGGTAACATTTTTAAGGATAAACTGAGGTGCTCCATCACCTTTTTGAGCATCGATATGAGAAAAATCAACATCCTGAACGTCATCTAATACAAATGCAGGTCGTTCGTCATGATTCAAATAGCGTAAAACAACATCGCGTACTCTGAGTCCTTTTACATAACGGAAATACATTCCATAAGCGGGTAACGAATGCCATCGGTAAGGATCGGGATAAGAGTCGATATTCTGAGCTACCTCCTTCTCGATTGCCTCTTTTGAAGCCCCTCCACGGTAACTGATCCGGATATTACTCAATGACAGATCCTCGATATAGTGACCTGGAATACCCATTACCATGGCGGCACCTAGCTCGGAAAACTTCGGCCTTCCACCCACATCATAAACATTTATATTGCTAATCATTATGCGTCTGCAACTACCCACAGCTATTCCTTCGGGTCCTCTCATGCGTGCGTTAAGGCGTATAAAGAAAGGGGTATCGGTTACATCGCGCATTGTAATGTTATTAATTACAATATCCTCGATAGTGCCTCCATCAGTTGTTTCGATGCAGAATCCCCTTGAATGCTCGAAAACGCAGTTTGTTACTGCAATATTTCGGAACCCTCCATTCGATTCAGTCCCCAATTTTAGACGGCCCGTGATGCTATGTTTTGCTCCCGGATCTTCGTCTTTAAAGTTCGTCGTGAATGTTCCGTTCATCAAAGAGCCATGATCATACCCATAAACCTGACAATTGGTAATCGTTACATTTTCGGTTGCACGTGCATAACCTAATCCAAACGAAGATTTCAAACACAATCCATCGTCAGTGGGAGAGTTAATCGTACAGTTTGAAATATTCACATTCTTGCAACAGTCTATATCAAATGCATCACGATCGGCATCAGCACGCACATTATCGATAGTCAGATTATCGACACCAGTAGCCAAAATACAGAAGTGTCCTCCATGTAAAATCGAGATATCCTTAATGGTAACATTGTAGCAATTCTTTAAGCCAATAGCCTTATTCCCTGATCCCTTAATGTTAGGTTTATCATAGGTATACAACCCTCTTCCCCAAATCATTCCGTGACCTGTGATACCAATATCATGGAGGCTATCACCGTAAATCAGACTATTCTTCCAGTAGCTATGACCGTAATCTTGAAACTTTTTATACCACGCATCCTCTTCGGGAAGATCGTAGCCCACTCCATCAACCTCCTGATCGCCAATTAATCGGCAACCTTGTTCAAGATTGAGTGTAATCTTACTTTTCATCCGAATGGTGTAGGACAAGAAGTCTCCGGCAGGAAAATAAACAGTTCCTCCGCCATTCTTAGAGGCACTCTCAATAGCCGCATTAATTGCTTTGGTATTGTTCGTCTTGCCATCCCCTTTGGCACCAAAATCGACTATATTATAAATCGTTTGCTTCGCGGAGGTGGGAAATCCAGCCAAGACAATCCAGATTAAACTAAGGGTAATTGTTTTATTCATATCGTGGTCTATATTAAACTTGTTTTTGAATTATCGATAAGCAGGTGTTGAAGGTTTAGGCTCCCCTTCGAAGGTAAGCTCAATAACGTTTAGGTATGCGTCCGGAGGTAATTCAGGGAGGTCATGAAGCCATACTCGGTCGCCTTTCTGCTCAATTCGAGCCATCTGACCGGTTGCTAGCACACAAGCTGATTTCACCTTACTTCCAACCCAAGCCAATGGAACGGTAGAACCTGGCCAACGTTGAATAAATAGATAAACTTTATCTTTTACACGACTTGCCATACCAAGATTAGAGGCCGCAATCGGAGAAGGACCGGCACCATAGATCCCTTTACCATTACGCTTCATCCATTTGCCAATATTCTCGAGATTTTCGAGTTGCTCTTTAGGTAAAGTACCCTCTCCATCTGGACTCACATTTAAGAGAAAATTTCCCTTTTGTGAGGTACAGGATACAAGAAGTCGTAGGAGCTCATCGACTGGTTTATAGTTCCGATCATAGGGAGCATAGCCCCATGTCCGATTCATGCAAAAACACGATTCCCATGGTCTATCCTGCGCAGTTACCGAATTTTCAGGGGTGCCGAAATCACCGGGAATACCAGAGCGATCATTGATTATAATATCAGGCTGGAGCTTACGTGCCATCGCCAAAAGCTCTTTCGAACGCCATCCCACAGGATCATTGGGAGCCAAACCATCAAACCAGAGGATATCAACCTTCCCATAATTTAACAAGAGTTCGCGAACTTGAGCATGTGCTTGATCAACTAATAATTTCATAGTTGATTTTGAAACTGGATAACCTTGTGGCAGCACACCTGGAAAATGCCAGTCGGTAAGCGAATAATAAAATCCCATTCGCATGCCAGCCTCATGACAAGCATCGGCAAATTCGCGAATTAAATCACGTTTAGCACCCGTTTTAGGTGCAGTAAAATCAGAGACCTTACTATCAAAAAGACAAAATCCGTCATGATGACGCGTTGTAAGAACGACATATTTCATCCCGGCCTCCTTCGCTTTGGCTACCCAAGCCTTTGGATTGAAATTTTTAGGATTAAACTGGTCAGCTAGCAAGGCATATTCTTTGAATGGCACATGCTCTTGGTACATCAGCCACTCACCTCGACCAGGAATTGAATAGACACCCCAATGGATAAACATTCCAAAACGAGCCTCCTGCCACCAAGTCATATCTGGCTTATTGGTTAATGAAGTTGGTTTTTGAGCAAGACTATTCAACGAAAGTGAAAGTGCAATCCCCATAAAAAGCAATCTAATTTTTAAGCTCATCCTAGTTTAGTTTATTTGCGTTTATTCAAGAAATCAATTAAAGCAGCGGGGTCATCGGTTTGAATTCCATCGGTGCCCCACTGGATAATTTTCTCCCATTCGGCAGGTGTCCCTTGTTTCTCATCAACAAAAACTTTAGCCTTTATCGCATGAGCTGATTTTACAAAGCTCTCGCTAAGTTGTTTCATATCGCTTGCAAGTATTCGTGGTCGAAATAACTGCTCAACCTCCGCAATGTTTTTTTCAGGACCTGGATCTGGCGTGGCCACACATTTATAACATAAATCTTGAAGCTCTTTAATGATTTCAACCTGAGAGGCTGGGATATACCAAATGATATCCCTTTCCATATCGTATTTATGGATGATCCGAAGGAGCTCAGGAACTAAAGGCTCTTTAAGGTCGAGGTAGATGCCAATCTGGCCACGACACAACTGTAAGATATCTTCAATGCTTGGGATTCTCGTATTTTTCCATTCGGGACCTAACCGTTCGCCAATATCTAATTTTTTGATCTCTTCAAGGGTAAAATCTTTTACCTTTCCAGTTTTTCCAATCACATAGCGATCCACATCAGCATTGTGCACACTAACGATACGTCCATCTTTTGTTGCTCGGGTGTCGATCTCCACAAAGTCACATCCCAGATCAATCGCCTTCTGAATCGCCTCTAATGAATTCTCAGGGATGCCAATATGGGCTCCTCGGTGCGCAATGACATACGTATTCCCGTGCTTGGGTTTGCGAAAATAATCTTTAACTTTTGCTTGTTCCGATCCACTTGAATTTTTTGAAGTGCTCCATTCGGGAACGGCTTTAAGTGCGTCCATAAAATTGTGGATCACATCAGTATGACAGTCTTCAACCCAACCACCTTCTCTAAGCCAATGCCACTCTCCCGTCTGATCACAAACTACCCCATCCTCGCGGATAAAATAAGTAATCCACGAAAGTGTTCGAAAGGCCATATCACGATATTTCTCCCCGCCGCCTGCAGCATAAAACATGGCTGTTACAGCACCAAAGGTTGAATTAATGCCACCCCAAGCTCGTCTGTCGGTATCCTGCTCACCAACACATTTAACACCACCTGGACGATCCATCCCAAAATTCGTTATGGCAAACTGGATGCATAATTCAGCATGCTCTTTCCACTTTGAATCTAGTTTTTCTTTCTTCTCGATAAGGTATCGTGCCATGTTTAGTGGCGACCAAGCATTGCGATTATTCTCGATCGAATGATCTTCAAAAAATTGAACCCAAAGCGTATGCTCCTGATCTTCGGGAGCCTTAAATTGATACTCAATAATCCATGACCATAAAGCCTCACGTGGCTTCTTTAACTCCGAGTAACCCATCTCCAGCAGACTATCAAAAAGTCTCAAGATATAAACCATGTTACCACTACGATCGCCCCAAAACTTTCCAGTTATAGCGTCTACCCGAAATGGCCAAGGCGAATGAAGAGCATCGCCAGCACGCATATTTTTTGCTAAAACACGGGCATTGTGAATCGCTTGATCCAAATACCGTTTGTCTTTTGTTGTTTTATAAAGTTCCAAAAGGGCAAATCCGGCAATACCACCTTTGTCAGGTTCGATGGTATTCTTTCCATAATCCGCATCATTTTGTGCACTCTGCTTTAATGGCCATTCATTGATAATCCCTGTCGAACGGGTAAAACTTGGATAAGCCCCTTCGTTTGGGGTATTTGCCTCCACGATGAGATAATCACCCATTTTCTTAGCAAAGTCAAGGACTTTGTCATTGGACTTCCCTTTATACTCCCAATATTTCAAATACGAAATGATACCCATTCCATCTTGAGTGGCGGGGATAAAATCATTCCTGTATGGCTTATACTGTTCATTCATAAAAGTAAAACAGACCCATGATGGGTAACCATGGTCGTTGATCGGAGCTTTTAGAAACCAATTCATCTCGCGCTCCAAGGCATTATCCCAGGTCGTCCAGGGAGTTAGCTTGGGCTCCTTTTTATTCTCATCATAGATCGCATCGTGCCATCCAATTTTCGAAGGGAGGTAATTAAAGGTGTCCTGAGCTTCTGCAGTCGAATGGCCTACCATTGAACAGATAGCAAGGACTGCAGCAACGAACAAGTTTCTAGATGAATAAATCATATTTTACACAATTTACAACATTTTAATACTGACTTTAAAGAACTGGAATTCAATTAAGAATCCCAATCTTCGAGTGAATTTTAGCTTCTAATTCCTTAACAGTTAACTCTTCCAGAGTGGCTTGCTCCGTATTGCTAAACCAACCACAGAAAAGTATTTTCTTAGTAGCAACCGACTGCACAACCTTCCAACAATAGGAAGGGACCGCAATCTTACCAATCTTTTTATTCCCAAAAAAACCACCGCAGATGATGTAAATTTTCTCCATTTGTGACCACTTTCGGACTTGAGTCTCATTTGTCTTCCAGACACCTCTATTCAGATTCGGAGTCTGAGGCAGGCAGTTGTAATATCGAAAGGTCAGCTCATCTTTTTCGCAGTCGAAGGCAAAATCTTCGGCATTAGCCAGGTGACCCTTATCGTAATGACTTCCCTTATAATCTTCGTCAGTGGCGCAGAGCAGATTAGGCTCATCATTTTTAAAACGCAAACCAGTCCGACTGCAACTTCCGCCTCCTTTATAGAGGAAATAGCTTACATACAATGGTTCGTGAAAGGTATTACTGAAATTTGCTTTATAAACCCCTTTATCTACAAGTATTTGCGCATAGCCAAGCGTACCTACAAACAGGAAGAGTATGAGCGCAAATAGTATTCGTTTCATCTGAGATAAATCTTGTTTCTTGGTTTAACTTATTTCCGATGGGCAGTTAAAAAAGCATCGATACGCAATTTGATATTTTCACGAATGTTAAGCCAGAACAGATTGTAATCGTAGACGTGAAGATCTTTCATTCCTTCGCCCTTTTCATTTTTAAGTCCAGGAGCCTCAACCCAAAGAATTTTTGTGGATGGCTCAATAGCAGTAGCCACTGAATGGGCAATGATTGTTCTAAATCCATTCATAATACCTTGATGCAACTTTGGAGAAGCCTCACCTTCAGCGGTGGTCCACGTTAATGGGTTAACACAAATAGAGTTTCCTTTCTCTGCTGCTGCACCTTTAGGAATCTCGTCTTTTGCATAGCTCCTCCATCCAACAAAGCAACCAGTCTGATCAGCATGATCGCCTACTGGAAGGTGTTTAAAAGCATCTTTCTTAATCTGATAACCGATGACATAGGCACATACTAGGCGCTCTTGCAGCGGTGTTCCATCAAAAAATTCTTGCAAAAGACGAATGGCATGCAAAGTTCCTTGACTATGTGAAGCAATAATAATTGGACGATTTTTATTGTCATGTTTTAAGAAATACAAAAATGCCGTTTTAACATCTTGATAGGCCAAGTCGAAAGCCTGATTGGCTACTGGTGTTCCGAAGACATAAAAAGCCCGCATATTACCCTGTCGATAACGAGGTGCAAAAACACGACAGCTCCCATTAAAGACCGTAGTTTGAAAAAGTATCGATCGAGAATCTGTATTGTTATTAACCACCGTATCTTGCAAATCGGCATTCCAAGCTCCTTTGTCTCCATCAGTAAAGAAAGAAGTTGGATGGATAAAAAACACATCAGCGCGCGTGTCTCTAACCTCCTTACGCAAAAAGTCAGGGATACTATCGCTGGTATCTTCTTTAAATGGCGAAGCCGCCCAATTGGACAACAAACGGTAATTAGGCTTCGTGTTTTTGTCTTTTCCGAATGTTGTTAAAAGCGAAACAAAAACTAGGAACAATGGTAAAAAGAGAAATTTTTTCATTAAAAATAGAACTGGTTAATTAATTAATTTGTGGTTTATCGCTCATCTCGAAACGCAGGGTACCTCCTTGAATAATCTCTGAATGTTTAAACCAGAAACGATCTAGAAGTACATTATTCAGCCAAACTTTGCTCACATATTTATTCTCTGGAGCATAATTATCCGCTACAATAGTAAGTATTTTATCGCCTATTTTAATAGAAGCATTTTTAAATATCGGACTTCCGATCTGGTATACATCAGAACCAGCGACAGGATATATCCCCAAAGAGCTCCAAATATACCACGACGAGAGTGTTCCAGCGTCGTCGTCTCCATCGATACCTTCATAGCCAGCTCCATATTTATTGTCAAGAATCCAACGAACCCATTTCTGTGTTAGATCAGGGCGGCCAGCGGAATTAAAAAGATAGGCCGCATGCAAATCTGGCTCATTTCCATGCCAATAGTACGAGCCTGGACTAAAGGTCCCTCGCTTGGGATCAGAGAGTTCAAAAAAATCGTTTAGCTCATGGACGAAATATTCCTTGCTCTTAAAAAGTGAGACCAAACCCATCGGGTCAAAGAATAGTGCATAGCGCCATTGCAATGCCGAACCTTCCACATAGGCATTGGTATATTTATGATCAAAATCGAGATAGGTTAATTTTAACGGTTTAAAATCTGTCACAAATTCACCATTCGTCTTTCGGGGATGAAAATATTGCGTTTTAGGATTGAAAATATTGCGGTAAAATTTCGAATGTGCCTCAAATAAGACAGCATCCTCTTCGTGACCCAATGCATGCGCTAATTTTGAAACAGCATCATCGGCATAGGCATACTCTAATGTTTTACTGACAGATCTATCCATCAGCTCATCTGGACAATAGCCATATTTTAAACATTCTGCCATGCCACCTCTGGGTTTAAAGCCCTCTCTCTGCTCCTCCATCCCAAGGGCAGCCTTGCGCATCGCTTGATAAACGGTCTCCGCATCGAAGTTCTGAATCCCTTTTAGATACGATTCAGCCAGGACAATATCGGCAGAGGCACCAAGCATCGAACCGGTATAACCATATCCCGAAGGCCATCGCGGAAGGACGCCACCCTGCTCACACATTTTCACCAGTGAGACCATCATATCACGCTGATCTTTTGGAGCAATGAGTGTATATAGCGGATGAATAGTCCTGAACGTATCCCAGAGTGACAAGTCGGTAAAATAGCTGAAGTCTGTCGTCTGATGAACCTTTTTGTCGAATCCCATGTAGTCGCCATTCACATCATTGAAGAGGGTCGGCATCTGCAAAGAGTGATAAAGCGCAGTATAAAAAATATGTTTCTGGTCATCCGTTCCACCTTCAATATGGATCGTTGACAACCTTTCCTCCCAAGCTTGCTTCCCTTTTTCTACAATATTCAAAAAGCTGAACTGGTCGGTTTCGGTTTTTAAATTTAATCGTGCATTGTCAATACTCACATACGAGATACCCAATCGCAACTCAATTACTTGATCCGTTCCAGACTTAGCAAAGGAGAGGTCGGCACCTAGCTTATCCCCTTTCCCTTCTAATTTATTGAGGTATGATTGCTTATTTTCCCAAATTGAATAACCCTTAAATGGCTGATTAAACTGAGCCACAAAATAAATTTTTGCACCGCCATAACGACCTCCAAAAGAGCCAAAAGTTCGAATTGTTCCATTCACCTCTTGTTTCTGTGGAGAGATATGAACTTCACCCTCTTGGGTCTTTGCATGCCCAAGAGCACTGGCCACATCAATGATTAGATGAGGTGTTTCGCTACCCGAAAATGTGTACCGATGAAAACCGGTATGTGCTGAAGCAGTAAGCTCTGCCAGAACGCCTTGCTTTGGAAATTTAACCGCATAATAACCGGGGAATGCAACCTCATCTTGATGTGTAAAGGAATTAAATCGACCGGATCGGTAGTTCCGCTGACTGTTCTCCCCTACAGATGGAAAGACTCTAAAATGACCCCCTTCATATGCTCCAGTGCCCACCAAACGAGTATGACTAAAGCCCATGATCTTATTGTCGCCATAGTAGTAACCAGCTGTACTTATGCTTTTCCCCTCTGCAAACAAAGGGTCCATAAAAAATTCGGTGTCAGGACTTAGTCGCACCATTCCAAAAGGAACCGTTACACCAGGAATGTCGTCAGCACTGGTATAGGTAGGGAAACCACCAGTTCCAATAAAGGGGTCAACCCATTGTCCAATCGCACCTGGCTTTGGTGTTACGTGCATGGTCCCTTGATGAGCACCAACGGTAATTTGATACCGAGCATAAAACCAGACAAATGCACAAAAAAACAAGAGCAGAACTGCCAGAACAGCCCACTTGACAATCTTTAAAACCTTCCGAAAGAGAGTTAAAATCATGATTTAACGATTAGAAACCGATTTATGCATTAGCCGTCTAAAATGAGAGATGCGATGAAAGGTTAGGTAGTTCGCATTGTGAAAATTATCAGCTCCACCATGATCATCATCCCAAGCTGTTCTGCACAAATAGATTACATCGGTGCCATCAAATTGCCAATCTACATATTGAAAACCATGCTTCAACACATCAGGATGAGAAAGTAGCACTTTATGAATTGTCCAATTTTTCAAGTCAGCTGAGCTTTTGATCACAAGCGTATTCCGGACTGAGCCAGCATCCATCTTTTTAAATTCTGAAGAGGTGCCATTACAGATTGTCCAATAACGTTTTGATTTTGAATCATAGCGAATGGAGAATTTCTTTGCACCTCCAATAAAATCAAGGAATCCTGTTGCCGGATCAAAAGAGGCCGTCAACCCATCATCGCTAATGTTTACAATAGCGGCAAGTTCTCTCCCTTTTTCGGAAGTCGCAACACGGAGATAATCGACTAATTTACCCTCTGGAGTGACGACGGCATTCCCTTCGATCCAACCCCCAAATCGAGCCTCTAAGTAGGCCGGATTATGCGGAAGAAAATTCGTGTTGGTCCAACTTGACCCATCCAAAAGATCGGCATCTAAGGGAGCAGAAATCACCATGGCACTGTAACGAAGTCCCCACTTTTTACTTTCTGATTTTGCATTTTCAATGGCTCGCCAGATACGGTTGTTATGAATCAACATCGGCATTGGGGCGGTATGATACTCCCCCTCACGCAGCAACCCCGTTTTACTCGTGGCAGGTTCAGTCCACGTCTTACCACCATCGGCAGAGCGACGAATGATTAAGTTTCCATGGTGCTTCCATGTTCCCATCAGATATAACAGCCCTTGATGGACAAAAAGATTCGACCAAAACTGACCATGGATAACAGCTATTTTGGACCACGATTTTCCTTTATCACTGGATTGATAAATTGCTGTGGTGGCTTGCTCATGTTCGTTTGAAGCAGGACCAAAATAATCATGTGAAGCAACTAATGTACCATCGATTAAACTACAAAGACTTGGCGAACCAACATAAGTCTTCGTTGATGCTGGCACATAACTCACCACCACCCCCGGAACTTTAATCTTCTTTGCCTGAACAAACACAGCAGAAGCAAACAGCAACAAACCTAAAAGTAGGATCTTCTTTGATGGAACAAGTTTCATAGCGTACAGATTAATTTTAAAATTTAGAATGATATAAACAGCTCTTTAGCCTCAAATTCATGCTTTGACAGCCCCGGTCCCGACCAGCTAACTTTCAGCGCCTTACCGCCACCGCATTGGAAAAACTTAACCTTTATCTTATGTAATCCAGCTTTCAAACCGACACTCCCTGGCTCCTCAACGGCACCATGATTGGCATCATTTTCAATCAACTCAGTATTGTCGATATACAAACGACTCCCATCGTTAGAGATTAAATAAAAAGTGTAAATACCATCTTTTGGAATGTTGATGTAACCCTCGAAACGGTATCCATAATAATTTTCCTTTGGCGCCTTCTTGATACTAAATAGGTCGGTAATACCAGAACTCAGTGGCTTGGTAACATCTAAATCAGCAGTCGTGACAAAAAATCGTTCAAAATAGTCATAAGCCAACCCTTGCTTGACATTTAGCTTGCCTGCAGAAGGAGTATAATTGGCTTTTTTAAGTTGTATCGTCACTGGGACGCTTGCCATAACACCCTTGCTAAAAGCAGACATTTTGAGTGTGGTGGATTTTTGAAAACGAATAGGATTTACATAAAGCGTTGAATTAGAAGTTGGCTCAGTGCCATCTAAGGAATATCTGATTTCTGCATTTGGAGTGTCGCAAGCCAAAGTAATCTGTGTTGACTCATCAAAAAGAAGATCGCCAGACTTTACATAAGGGACCTTTGCTACCGGATCACCATTTTCGGAATATGGTCTTTGATTTATACTAGCACCCCATGATTTATTCGGCGTTGGTCCCATCTCAAAAACAAGTTCCGAACCGCTCATCACATCGTCGTGACGGAGATACGAATTGGGATAAGCCACACCATTTAATTTTGTTGATTGGATATAGCAATTTTCAGGTGAATTGTTAATTGCACTTATCACAAATTTCTTCCCAGACTCTAGATTGATGGTGGCTTTTGAAAACAGAGGTGATCCAATGGCATAGATATTTTGTCCAGGGGCAACGGAGTAGAAGCCCAGCGAGCTTAAGATGTACCACCCTGACATTTGACCGCAATCTTCATTCCCAGCAAGTCCCTCTGGGGTATCTCGATAAAGTTCGGTCAATATGCGACGGGTTAAAGCCTGTGTTTTCCAAGGCTCTCCAACGTAATCGTAGAGGTAAGCAAGGTGATGACCGGGCTCATTGCCATGCCAATACTGACCGATTGAACCCCGTTCATCACTCCCCTTTTTTAAAGTAAAAAGGACGTCAAGCCATTTCGAAAATTTCGCATCGCCACCCTCCAGCGCAATTAATCCAGCTGCATCATGCGGGACGAACATATATTGATAGGCATTTCCTTCGGAATAGGCTGAATTGACAAGTGGATCAAACGGAGTAAGCAGCGATCGATCGATTTTCTTACCTCGCATAAAACCGGTAGAAGCATCATAGACATTTTCGTAGTTATGTGCACGCTGGTGATAATTCAAATAATCGGTTTTCGATCCCATCTCTTTGGCCATCTGAGAGATGCACCAATCATCGTAGCAATATTCGAGTGTTTTAGATACCGACTCCCCTTGTCGATCAGAGGGAAGATAGCCGATCTGCTTATAATATTTAAGACCTAGTTTATCCAGTTCTGCACTATGCTTAACCGCTTTGTAGGCCTTTTGAACATCGTAATTCCGAATCCCCTTTACATAGGCGTCTGCAATCACAGGCACGGCGTGATAACCCAACATATCGTCGGTATAATTCCCCGCTAATGGCCACATCGGCAAACGACCCCCATCATCGTAAATCTGCAAAAGTGTTTTTACAAAATCGTTAGTTCGCTTATGATCAATAATGGTAAACAAGGGGTGCAGTGCGCGAAAAGTATCCCACAAAGAGAACACGGTATAATTAGTAAAGCCATTGGAATGATGGATCTTATGATCGGTCCCTCTATAGTTGCCATCGACATCCATAAACAGGTTTGGATTTAAGAAGGCGTGATACATCGAGGTATAGAAATTCTTTTGATCTTCAAGTCGGCCCCCTTCCACATCGATTTTAGACAGCTCCTTATTCCAAGCAGTTTTGGCATCTGCGACAGTTTTATCAAAGTCCCACGCTTTGATCTCAGCTGTTAGATTTTTCCGTGCACCATCGATGCTTACGGCAGATGTACCCACTTTTACTAGAATCGCTTCGCCGTTGGAGGTGGTGAAGTTGACAGATGCTTTTACATTTTGTCCACGAGTTTCAGAAGCACCCTTAACGATCAGGTCATTTAAGGCAATATCGACTGACGAAAATGGTTTTGAAAATCGAGCCACGAAATAGACATATTGATCCCAGGCCCAACCATGAGAGCGCCTAAGTCCTTCAATTTCATTGTTTCCTACCTTTTTAATATACAATTCATCGGCCCCGCCTGGATGAGCTAGATCGATGATCACATGGGCTTTGTCGGTCTGAGGAAACGTATATTTATGAAACCCACACCGTGGCGTTACCGTAAGCTCCGCCTGCACACCATAGTCTTTTAGAAATACGGAATAGTAGCCGGGTGAAGCCGTTTCTTGCTTATGATCAAATGTGGATTGATATCCTGATGTAGCACCGTTCTCCATTCCGGAAAGGAGATGGACCTCACCAACTGTAGGCATAAATAATACGTCTCGATATTCAGGCTCCCCCACGCCACTCAGATGGGTATGCGAAAATCCTAAAATCGCGGAGTCTGAAAAGTAGTATCCCCCACACATCCCAGGACCGGTGATCTTTGTATCGGGACTTAGCTGTACTGAGCCAAAAGGGAAGGCCGCACCAGGGTAGGTATTTCCATCAGCCGCAGTTCCCATAAATGGATTGACAAGTTTTGTATAGTCTCGCACTTGACCGCGAACGGGAGCATTAAAACAGAAAAAGCAGAGAGCGATTAAAAATTGAAGTACGTAATTAGACTTTATCATTTTCCTGAAATTATAAAATTCAAGTTTAGTTTTTGGATAGGAACCAAATATACCGTTGTCTAGAATTAAATACCTAACGAATATTGAAAAAAGCACATTAAATATTGCTAATTTAAACCCTGATTTAATCGATTAAATTTTGTTTCGAATGAAATATTCTGTTTTCTGAAAACTAATAAATACATTTGATTCAACCAACGGAAATTAAAATTAAACTTCCTAAGAACTAGACATATGCGAAAGTTGCTTTTTTCAATCCTCGTTTCACTTTCATTCCAGCTAACGGCTCAAGAATATAGTATTAAACTTGACCCTGAGAATGTCAAATTCAAAGAGGTCGAATACAGTATTTGGATACCCTCACAAGTCAAAACGATCAAAGGGATTATTTTTCATCAACATGGCTGTGGGGAAACAGCTTTTCGATCGGGACGTAATGCCTACCGCGATTTGCAGTGGCGTGCCTTAGCCAAGAAGTGGGATTTCGCTTATATGAGTTCTTCCATTACTAGCACTAAAGATTGTCACGACTGGATCGAACCTGAAGAGGGTTCATACCTCACTTTTACCCGAGGCATTTCCGCTTTGGCAAAGCTATCGAATCATGCCGAATTAGAGCAGGCGCCGTGGGTGATTTGGGGTCATTCCGGAGGTGGTCACTGGGCCTATAAAATGGTTTTACAACATCCCGATAAGATTATTGGTGCGGTACTAAAATCACCAGCATGGACCGACACCTGCAGTTTAGGTCTTAAAGTCCCAACGCTCTGCCTGCTAGGGGTTCAGGAGAGTTACGATGTATATAGCAGTTTTGTATGGAACCCAGCCATCACTGCCATGAAATACCGAATCAGCAAAGGAGCACCAGTATGCATTGCACCAGATCCGACCTCAGGGCATGAGAGCGCAAAGTCACGCTTGCTGGCAATCTCCTTTATTGACGAGCTATTAAAGCTTCGAGGAAGCGATGCATCGACTGAAATCGACACGAGCAAGCAATGTTTTATAGACCTCGATAATTTCAAGGTTACCAATACACTAAAAGAGTCGAGCTTCAGAAACAAAGGAAACTGGTTTCCTACAAAACCTTTTGCTGAGAAATGGTCTGAATTTGTTCGGACCGGAATTGTCACAGACGAGACGGCTCCTGCAGAGGCACCCAATACCCTTAAAGCACTTCGAGAAGGGTCGTACAATGTGCTAAAATGGAGAGCCATAGCGGATGTCGAAGGGGGCATAATTGGATTTAAAATCTATCGCGACCTGAAGTTAATCAATGCCGACTCGATCCAATCGAACTGGAATTTTAGAATTGATTACCACGATAATCCACTGTATTTATCAGATACATTTGAATACATCGACCGCCAAGCAAAGCCAAACAAGAACTATTCGTATCAAGTTTCGCTAATCAATCAGTTCGGAATAGAATCACCCAAAAGCGAAGCCGTTCGTATCAAGAAGAAGTAACCGACCAAGTGTAAACTAAACGATGCCTTATTTCTCGTGGAAGTCGATCATCACATTGGTTTCCTTAAATCCTTTTGAGCGGAATCCAAGGTAAATAATCCCTGCAAGTGTCCAAATACCGCCAATCACAAATGTTTTCAAAGGCAAGTTAATCCAGATCCCAAGACAGAATGCAAATCCTATGGCAGGAGGAAGGAAATCGATTAGAAACCCTTTGACAGTTTTAACTTTCGCTTTTAGGAAGTACTCTCTTAGTGCGGCCAAATTAACTCCCATAAACGCAAAGAAAGCTCCGAAATTAATCAGTAAGGCAGACTGCTCAAAATTTAAGGTTGCGGCGCCAATCAAAACAAGACAACCCACAATCATGACATTATAACTCGGAGAAGCATGTTTCTTATCGAGATGCCCAAATATTTTTTTCGGAATGACACCATCTCGTCCCATCCCATAAAGTAAGCGGGAAGCACCCAGCTGTCCGGCAGCTCCTGACCCAATGCTTCCAAGAAGCAGAATGATGGTTAGCGAACCATCGAGAAGTGCTCCGCCTATGCGGTTGGCTATTGTTATGATCGCTGTATCCAAGGCATTATTTTGGGCCACAGGATCGGATAATCCTTGAGTGATCGAAGCCCAGTCAGGCCATGATAATTGGGCTAGATAGATCTGCGAGCCGCTCCAAATACCTGTTATCAGACACGTTAATAAGGCACCAAGCATAATATTTTTTCGAGGATTTTTCACCTCTTCCGATAAGGTCGTGATACCATCAAACCCAATATAAGTCAAGGCTGCCAATGCGGTAGCTGAACCAATTGCACCAAAGGAAAAAGTCTCTGGATTGTAGAATGGACGAATGGAGAGCAGTCCTCCCATCCCATTTTGAAGAATGATATAACGAATGGCAGCAGCCATAAAATAAAATACGACTACGCTCATCACGATCATCAGAATATTATTGGTCCGAGAGGCCATTTTAATTCCCATCAGATTGAGCCAAGTAAAGCCAATGACAAAGAAGATAATCCAGAAGGCATATGGGATGAATGGCAGCATATGATTTGCCGTTATACTCGCATAGATGGTACAAATTATTGGGATAAACATATAATCCATAAACATCGACCAGCCCGAGACGAAACCAAGATAGGGATGCAACCCTTTCCCAACGTAGGTATAGGCAGATCCGGCAGATGGATATAAGTTAGCCATCTTGCCATAGCTTATGGCGGTAAAGATCATCGCCACCATCGCGATTAAAATAGTCGTTACAGCATGTCCTTTTGAGATATCGTTCGCATGGCCAAACAATGGCATTGCAGCCACTGGCTGGATTAAAATAATGCCGTAAATAACTATATCTCGTAGGGATAAAACCCTGAGTAATTTACCTTCTGAATTTGTTTCTTGATTAGACATTTTTTATTTAAAAAATTTAGATTTCACAGGGGTTAGCTGTCTAGTAGTTTTTCTAATATTCTAACAATGGTTACAAATGTATCAAATCTTGGTTATCAAGGAAATTTCTGACCTAAGATTGGCTGTTTTTATTCTAATTTAGACACGATGAGGTAAAATCAATGACTAAGATGATTTGAATATAGGAACTCAATGAAAAAGTGCTTCGGCAGGTACTTGCTGAAATTTCACCCCCGGGCCTTCCCAGGTGAGGATAAGGCTTTTCGCAAATCCCTGTTGGAAATAATCGACGTTTATGGGATGCCATCCTTTTTTTAAACCAATCTTCGTATCAAGCTTCTGTGCCCTATGACCTCCGTCATTATCAATGATCATCTTATCATTTAAAAGTAAAACGGCACCATCATTAGCCTCCAGAGAGAAGGTGTAAACCCCTGTCTCAGGCACTTTTAAATAGCCCGAAAAATTATATCCAAATTGCCGCTCATCTTTGATTTTGTTGACATTAAATGTCTCGAGCACACCTGTTTCCAATATCGGAAGTCGTTGTAGTAACTTGGTATTCATCACATCGCCCTCCCTGTAACTATATTTCACTCCGGGTTTTAGATCGGCTGCCTCCACAGCTTCGAGCATATCAATCTTTCTAAAATTTACGGTCGTTGGATAACTGGGTTCTAACCCCTGAACAAAGGTTCGGGCTTTTAGCTGAGTAGATTCAGTAACGGTGATTGGCGTTTTAAATAGCATAGATTGTTCTGTTGGTTCAGAACCATTCAGCGTATAATAGACCTTTGCGCCGGGCTCTGTAGCAGAAAGTGTTATCGTTCGGCTATCCAGAAAGAGGATATCCGAAAAATCAATCTTTGGACTCTGGGCATAGCTAAATTTTTTGGCTGGGAAATAAGGACGGCTTGTAATGCTAGCTCCCCATGATTTATTTGGCTGACTACCCATCTCAAAAACTAGCTCTCCACCATTCTGAATCTCGCTATCCTTGAGATAAGTCATGGAATAAGGTTTGCCATTTAAGCGTGCTGAGCGGATAAACATATTCTTGTCGCTATTTTTATCAGCCCTAATAACAAAGCTCTTTCCATTTTCAAGGTTGATCTTTACCTTTTCAAATAGCGGACTTCCGATGGTATAATACTCCAACCCCGGAGTAACAGAATAGATCCCCATGGCGCTCATCACATACCAAGCAGACATTTGTCCGCAATCTTCATTACCATCAATACCATCAGGGGTATTTTTATACAAGGTAGTGAGTATCTGGCGAACTATTTTCTGGGTTTTCCAGGGTGCTCCAACATAATTATATAAATAGGCAATATGATGACTCGGCTCATTTCCATGGGCATACTGGCCGATAAGTCCCGTAACATCGCGCAAATTAATTTTTGAATAGTCTGTCTTTGCACTAAAGCATGAGTCGAGCCACGCCTCAAAAATCTTGTCACCTCCCATGAGAGTTTTTAGTCCGCCAATATCCTGAGGAACAAATGTGGAGTACTGCCAGGCATTGGCTTCGGTATAATGGTTTATTGTTTCGTTCGGATCGAAATCGGATACAAACTGAAAATTGCTTTTACGCCCTCGCATAAAATTAACCTCCTTCGAAAATACGTTGGTATAAAAATCGCCACGTTGCGTAAAGTAGAGGTTATCTTTTGCACTAAAATCCTGAGCTAGTCTGGTTACACACCAATCATCATAGCTACACTCCAGGGTTCGCGATACAGACTGCCCTTTAAGGTCTGACGGGATAAAGCCGTACTGCAGGTATAGCTTATTCTCAGGACGTATAGAGTCATTCGGCACTCTCTTCATCGCTTCATAGGCCTTAGGAACATCATAATTTCGAATCCCTTTTACATACGCGTCCGCGAGAACAGATAAGCTATGATATCCGATCATCGGGGGCTCAGCACCTTCGACACCATCGAACTCCATAATCAACATCCTTCCATTATGATCGTAGCGTTCGAGGAAAGTGCGGATAAACTGTGAAGTTCGAGCTCTGTTGATGATGGTATAGAGGGGATGTAATGCCCTAAAAGTATCCCAAAGCGAAAAATTGGTATAATTATCGAAGTTGGTTGCGGCATAAATTTTCCCATTTGTACTGCGGAATTTCCTGTCGTAATCCATAAAGATATTGGGATGGATCATCGAATGATACAGCGATGTATAAAATAGTGTTTGCTGCGTTTGTGTTCCCCCTTCGACCTCGATTTTCCCGAGCTCCTTGTTCCACGCTTTTTGAGCATTTTCTTTCACTTGATTGAAATCCCATCCAACAAGTTCATTATCCAGGTTATTTTGTGCCCCCTCAACGCTGACCATCGAAATCGCCACTTTAATAAGTATCGGTTCTGCACCGGCATTATCAAACCTGAAGAATCCCTTAATATCGGCTCCCTTAATCGTATTGGTCTCTTTAACTAACTTATTATTCGAAGTAAAGAGGAAGCTTTTAAAAGGTCTAGAGAATTTGGCGACAAAATAAACCCTGTTATTATTACATCCAGAGAGCTCATCCCCATTAACGCGAAGTTCTCCATTCTCAAGTTTTAATAGTATATCGGCATGGTCAGATTTCTGAAAGGTGTATTTATGAAGTCCCACTCGTGTTGTCGCTGTTAGCTCAACATCGATAGGATTGTCGTCAAGAAGCACCTTGTAATATCCAGGCTGAGCCTTTTCATTGATGGTTTGAAACTTTGAATTTAGGTGGATATCATCATGAAGAGGGAGAAAGAGAATATCTCCCGCAACGCCATTCCCGCCACCTGCCATGCCACTTAGATGAGTGTGACTGAAGCCATAGATAGTCCCCGATTTATGATCACTACTATAGGATAAATAGGGACCCAACTGAACCATGCCATAGGGAAGAACAGGCCCGGTAAATGTATTTCCGCTACCCACGGTGCCAATAAATGGGTTAACGAGCTTAGTGAAATCACGCGGCTGAGCTTTAAGCTGAATAATGCTGGCAAGAACGCTAATAAGCAATAAAAAGGCACTAATTTTCAGTTTGATTATTGGTTTAATCATTTTGATTGAAATAAGATTGATGCAGGAATAGACTGATAGTTGATCTCATCAGAGCTATAGGAGACGGATAAAAATTTTCCGCCACCTCCCTGAAAATACTCAACGGTAATCAGGTGTCTGCCCTTCTGCAGATACGCAGAATTACTCATCTCTTTTGCCCCATGCTCCCCATCGTTATCGATAAACAGATCATTGTTAAGATACAATTTACTTCCATCGTTCGAGGTGATATAGAGGGTGTATTTGCCAGGCTTATCAATCTGAAGATAGGTTTTCAGTTGAAGTACAAAATCATGTTTCGGATTTTCAATCTTTGCAAGATCAAATTGATAGGCTTTGCCATGACTAGACGGATTTAATTTGCCAAGGTCAGGAATACGAATATACTTCCCTTTATAGAGTGACCAGAGGATTCCATTTTGATCTGGAATAATATAATCGATAAACACTCTAAGCTGATTACTCGAATGATAACCCTCGCGAAAAGCCTGAGCTCGCAGCTCCGTTTTGACCGATATCTCTAATGGATTTTTATAAACAGGGGATGAATTAGTCAGTTCGGAACCATCAATAGAATAGCGAATTACAGCCGCTGTATCGGCACAGGATATTTTCACATCAACCTTCTTGCCGGCAGTTAAGACAGTATCGGAAGGGGTTATCACGGGTGTGGCAACATAGGGTTCTGTGATGATTTGCTGCACCCCATCCGAAGAGAAAGTGTAATTTCCGGCCATTACCTCAAAGAGGGCCAGAGTCCCTTCCCAACGAAGAAATTTTATCCCCTCGCTAGCGGAAGCTAACTTATTACCCTCTTTAACCTCCTCCTTATTTAGGGTTGGAACATAAACCGTGGCCGAAGTATTGGCGGGGATAGAGATATCCCATTTGAATTTGCTATTCTCCAGTCTCCAGGCGCTTGATATCTCACCATAGCTAGATTTATACGAGGCCTTAACATGGGTTAAATCACCTAATACATAAGGCTTCATAATGATATGTTTGAACGCCGGATTTAACGGATCGGGTTTGATGCCAGCGAGATTTTCGTAATACCAGATTATCAGATCTCCCAATAGCATTACATGATTACCAGAATTCATCCCTGGGTCGCCATATTCTCCGTTCCAAAGCTCCCAGATCGTTGTGGCTCCTTGTTTAACCATATAACCCCATCCCGGATAGGTCGATTGAGCAGCCAAGAGATAGGCAATATCCGCGTGACCTGAGGTTGTCAGAGCTCGCATAAGCCATTGTCCTCCAATGATACCATGACCAATATGCCCCCCATTCTCGCTTAATGTTTTCTGAAGTAAATTTTCAACAATTCTATTTTTAAATTCTTCAGGCACGAGGTCAAAAGCAAGGGCTAAGATATTAGCCGTACACGTATTATTGCTATACCTAACGACACTTTTATCCAGAAATTTTGTGTTAAATGCTGTTTTCATCTCTTGTGCCGTCTTAGCATATCCTTTAGCATCAGATTCTTTACCCTGCAGTCGGGCAAACTTCTCCATCAGTTTTAATTCTCCATAGAAATAGGTCGTTCCGATAAAGTCGGCTCGGGTGATTCGTTGTGGATCGTTTGAGTTGGTGAGTTTAACATTTTCGGGAGGGACACACCAATCACCATACGTATCTTTCAGCATAATGCCATTATTCAAGAACTGACTCATGTGGGATATCCACCTCTGCATAGCCGGATAGTTACGTTGAATCGTTTTTAAATCGCCATATTGGGTATAAAGCATATCAGAAGCAAAGAGCAACGTGCCGGGCCATGTGGTGTTATCAGTATAGAAGGGCCAATAAGATGGAGCCACATCAGAGATACTACCACTCTCAAGCTGCGTGTCATTAATGTCCGTAACCCATTTATTATATAGCTTAGAAATATCAAAGATATAGCTCTCGCCGGTACATTCGGCAGAGCGGTCTCCAAGCCAACCTTGCCGTTCATCACGTTGAGGACAATCGGTGGGTATGCTCCGGTAATTACCTCTGATTCCCCAAAAAGCATTCTTATAAACACTATTCATCAAGGTGTTAGAACAACTGAATGATCCATTTACATCAAGGGCATCGTGGATGACCTTCCCTTTTATCGAAGAGAGCGTAGGAGCCCCCGGAAAACCAACCAATTCGACATAACGAAACCCATGATAGGTAAAGCGAGGTTCCCATATTTCCTCTCCATCACCTTTCAAAATATAGGTATCCGTAACTTCTGCTGTGCGGATATTAGCCAAGAACAGCGTACCATCGTCATTTAGTCGTTCGGCAAACCGCATCGTTACTTTATCGCCTGCTTTTCCTTTTACCACTAAGGCAGCCCATCCCACCATATTTTGTCCCATATCATAAATAAACATCCCCGGTTTTACCTCCTTAATGGCCACAGGGGTGATCTGATCCATAATCTTAATCGGATCGATAGGCTCAGAAACCAATTTCTCACCAGGCTTATCAACCACAAGTGCATTGATCCATCCGGAATCGTCGAAGTTATTTCTACTCCACTCCTTGAGTTCCATTCGGGCATCATAGTATTCGCCATCATACTCGCTGTTTTTACGAATTGGCCCCGAGGTCGTCAGCTTCCATGTTTCATCCGAGATGATGGTACTTACCGTTCCATCCTCGTACTCAATTTCCAATTGGCAGATCATCTTTGGAAAACCATACGTTTTTGTCCGTTCAGTGCCGCCGGCTCGAGGGGCAAAGAAACGTCCGTTACCCAGCACTACACCAATGGTATTCATATCAGGCTGTAAATTCTTACTCACATCGAACGTAAGGTAGAATGTCCTTTTGTTATACTCGGTCAACCCGGGAGCCAACACCTGATCTCCAATTTTTTCTCCGTTGAGATAAAATTCAAATAGGCCTAGTCCGGAAATAAATGCAGTAGCCGATTTTATCTTTTTATCAACCTTAAATTCATGTCTGAGCATTCGTGCAGATAGAACTTTACGAGCAGCATTTGTGTCATCATTACCTACCGCTTTATCCAAACCAATCCATTTTGCCTTCCAATCGGTCTCATGCAATAATCCGGTAGTCCAAAAGGCCGGAGCACTCGTGTAACCGTTACCATTACTATCCCAGACTTTAACTTTCCAATAATATTTTTGATTGCTCTGCAGTGTATTGCCTTCATATTCGACCTGGATAGATTTATCAGATGAGATTTTTTTGCTCTCCCAGACATCAGCACTATTCTCATTCAATTTTTGCAAGCTGGAAGCGACAAAGATCTGGCAAGCTGATTGCGCCGCACCACGATAATCAGCCTCCATATTCCAACTAAAACGCGGCTTCTCACTATCGACACCCAGAGGGTCAACCCTATAGTCGCACTTGAGTTGAGTGATAGTTACCTTCTGACTTTCACTGCACGAACACATAAAAAGCAGAAGAATAAAGAATCTAAACAGTGATTTGATCAACGATATTTTCATGATAATTATTTTAAAAGTCAAATTTATTACGTTTTATTTTTTTAATAATCCAGATATGAACTACGTTCTAGGTGCCAGATCTATCAATGAATTGCGGTCATCATTTTTTCGTATCATTGGAATAGACCAGCCCCCAAGGTTTACGAATCCGATCCATAAGCTCCATGATCTGTATCGATTCGTCGAGTGGCATAAACGGTGACTCTTTTAATCCGAGTCGTAGGCATCGCATAACCTCTTCGGCCTCATAGTTAAGCGCATTGCCCACTATTGGTTCTTCTAAAACGGCCTCCTCGACTTTATTAATCACCAAGGTGGCCTTGGTGGGAACGGCAAAGACATCATCGATTTTGATGTACCCTTTGGTGCCCAAGACATAAGCCTCATTGGATGCTGCTGTTCTCAAAGCAAACGAGAGATCGGCCATCTCACCTTGGTCATATTTAAAAATCGCCACCCCTTGTTCGTCTGAACCCCAATCCCCAATATGACTTAGGCCGATCACCTCGACAGGAAATTTCTGATAGATCATCGATGCAAACGAGATCACATAAATACCCACGTCGAGCAAGCTGCCACCACCTAGATCAGGGTTTAGCTGACGAGCTCCAGGGGGGAACTCACCCCGTGCACAACGGGAGGCTTTCACCATTCGAACCTCCCCAATACGACCATCGGCTATCCATCCCTGCACTTTTTTCATCAGAGGGACATGACGCGTAATCATTGCTTCCATCAGGAAAACATTCTGTTCGCGCGCCACACGCACCATCTCTCTAGCTTCAGCTGCATTGATGGTCAAGGCCTTTTCGCACAATACCGCTTTCCCCTTCAACATACACATCACGCTATTTTCGAGATGAAAAGTATGTGGAGTGCCGATGTAAATAACATCGATATCGGGATCGTCAGCAAGCTCTTGATAGCTCGAATAAGCTTTTGGAATTTTATATTTTTCTGCAAATTGATTAGCCGAATCAGCAGTCCGTGAAGCCACGGCTGCCAAATCGGCCTCTGGCAGGATCGCCAAAGCATCGGCAAACTTCTTTGAGATATGTCCAGTACCCAGAATACCCCATCTTATTTTATCGGTCATGATTAACTTCTTTAATTCTCATTGTAGAATAGCACCGCAGGAGAAATAACCTGCTTCGAAATTCCTGGTCCTTTCCAACTTAATATATTGGTAAAGGCACCTCCCATCTGAAAATATTTCTCTTGAATCTTATACGTTCCCGCTTTTATCCATACCATTCGTGAAGAGGGCGTAGCGGTATGAGGTCCGTCTGCACTAATAAACGGTTTGTCATCTAGGTAAAGCACCCCGCCATCGTTGGTGGCAAGATAAAACGTATAAACGCCATCGGTAGGAATTTTGATGTAGCCCCAGAAATCAAAAGCAAATAGCCCATCATTCTCCCGCTCATCGATGTTGAAACCACTTGTGACACCGCTCTTCTTCGGCTTAAGCGGATCGAGTTCCGCAACATGCATCACATGATCTTCGTAATATTTATACCGCAAACCGGTCTTTACCTTAAGTGAGGAGTAATCTTTAAAGTCAGCCCGATCAACATGGCCTAGTTTCTCAACTTTTACTTCGACAACTGTGGTGGTTAATAAACCCTCCTTCTTCGCGAAGAACTTAAGATCTGAAGTTTTATCGAGTACAATTGGACTGCTATACACCTTCGAATTCACAGTAGGCAACGTGCCATCGATGGTATAATAGATCTTCGCATCCTTCGTTTCACTTCCCAGCGTGATGGTCGCTTTATCGATGAAATAGTCCTCCTTAATCTTATAAAATGGCATCGAAACAGCACTCGCTAATTTCTTTGTTGCAGGCCGATCGGCTTTAGATGTTCCCCAGCTTGCATTTGGATGAGGACCCATCTCAAAACTCAGCTCCCCTCCTTGAGCAATCGCACTATGCGAGATCCACGATTTGGTATAGGGTTGTCCATTTAGTCGAGCCGATTGAATGTAAAAATTGGATTCGGAAACCTTATTGGCTTTAATGGTAAAATGTTTCCCATTTTCAAGGTTTAAAGTCACCTTATCAAACAGAGGGGTTCCAATGTTATAGGTCGGATCGCCTGGCAAGACGGGATAAATACCCATCGCGCTCATGACATACCATGCGGATATTTGTCCACAATCTTCATTTCCACTAAGTCCTGCAGGAGCATCATCATAAAGATTGTTAAGAATATTTCGGACATATTTCTGAGTCTTAGGTGCAGCGCCTGCATAATTATACAGATAGGCTATTTCGTGACTCGGCTCATTACCGTGGGCATACTGTCCCATTAAACCACTAGCGTCGACCACATTTTTATCAAATCGACTCTTATGTGTAAATAGGGTGTCTAACCACGTTTCAAATTTAGCATCACCACCCAGCATCTTAATCAATCCATTGACATCTTGCGGAACAAATGCGCTATATTGAAATGCATTTCCTTCGACGAAATAGCCAGTCGGTTCTGCAGGGTCGAAAGGCTGAACCCAGCTATAGTCTTTATTCTTAGGACGCATAAATCCGGTAGAGGCATCGAAATGATTTTTATAAAACTGAGCACGTTGTTGGTAACGTAAGAAATCCTCTTTTTTATTCAAAATCCTAGCCATCTCAGCTAAACACCAATAGTTGTAAGCATATTCCATCACTTGAGCCACCGAACCACCAGTCCCTTCAATGTCGCCAGGGATAAAACCCAAATTGTTGTAATAAGGAATATTCTCCATTCGTTCTTGCATCCCCTTATAGGCTAATGGCACATCGAAATCACGAATGCCTTTGACATAAGCATCCAAGATCAGCGGCAATGAATGGTACCCGATCATGTTTTCTGAAAGCGTTCCATGAATCTCAAATCGAGCCAAACGACCACCTAGACGATACATCTCGATTAAGGACTGAATGTAATCGTTCATCCGAGCGGGCTCAATAATGGTCAGCAGAGGCATCTGCGTGCGAAAAACATCCCACAGCGAAAATATCGTATAGTTAGTAAAGCCTTTGGGTTTATGAACCAGATGATCAGTGCCTCGGAAATCACCATTTTTATCCATAAATAGATTTGGAGCAAGTGCTGCATGGTATAACGAGGTGTAAAAGATCCGTCTTTGCTTCTCTGTCCCACCTTCCACGGAGATTTTTGATAGATAAGCATTCCAATCCGCCCGAGCGAGATCTTTAATCTTCTGGAAATTCCATCCTGTATTTTCGGCTTCCAAATTATCTTTAGCCCCTTGAACACTGACAGCAGAGATACCAACCTTCACTAAAATTTGCTCTTGTGACTTCGTCTTAAAACTTACAAAGGCTTTAATATTTTTCCCTTCAGCCTTCGTAATCTTTTTGACCAAGGTATCATTTAACGATATTCCGAAGCTTGAGAAGGATTTTGAAAACTTCGCATAGAAATAGATGTGTTTTTGAATTGCCCATCGCGTGGTTAAGGTAAATCCAGTGATGGTTGAATCATTAAGCACTTGAATCGTTGAGTTCACCATATGACCTCTATGTTTTAGGTCGATGATGATGTCTGATTGATCCGATTTCGGGAACGTATACCGATGAAAACCAGTCCGCTCAGTGGCAGTAAGCTCAGCTGATACGCCCGAATCATCGAGAAGGACTTTGTAATATCCCGGGGAAGCTTCCTCATTTTTATGTTGATACGAAGAGCGATAACCTGACTTTGGTTTATTTTCATCTCCAGCCACCAAGATAGGATCCCCCACCATTGGCATAAATAAAATATCGCACAACTCAGCAGATCCTGTACCACTTAGATGGGTATGACTGAATCCCATAATGGTTTTGTCAGATTCGTGGTAGCCCGATGAACCATCCCAATTGTCCATTCGGGTATCGGGACTAAGCTGCACCATGCCATGAGGCAAGACCGCACCTGGATAGGTGTGACCATGGTCTCCAGTACCCATAAATGGATTAACATAACTCGCCAGATCGACGCGCTGAGCAGAGGCAACACTTATGATTAATGAACAAGCAATTGCACTAAATAGGGTCTTAAAAAATCGCATAATCTAACTTTTTAATCTATTAATTTCAACTTCTCTCTTTGACTGAAGCCTCTCGAGGAACTCCAGAATCTATTCGTGAAACAAGGCCGAAGCAGGAATCTCTTCCTTAATTTTATTTGGCTGCTCCCAACTTACAGATAGTGCCTTGGCACCGCCCATCTGAAAATAGTACAGCAATATTGGATGATAGCCTTTTGACAGCGCCACCTTTTTCGATTTCTCTTGTGTTCGATGGAAACCATCATTATCGATGATCTGCTTGCCATCAACCGACATGATACCTCCGTCATTGGAGTTTACATAAATCGTATAAACACCCGTTGAAGGGGCATAAAGATAACCCTTATAGGTATACCCAAACGAACGTTTATCTGTGATGGCAGAGATATTAAAGGTAGCAATAGTCCCGGTACTCATTGTTGGATATTTCTTCATATCGACAACCTTCACACAATACCCCTCGAGATAATCGTAGTGTAAGCCAGGCATCGGATTCTTTAGCATAAAAGCTGGCGAAGGGGTCATTTTCTCCAGTTCAAGAACGGTCGTATAGCTTGAATTTTGACCAGCACGATAACTTCTTGCTTTGACTATCGCTGAATGATCGATTACAAATGGGTTTTTATATAACGTTGAAGTCTCAGTCGGCTCAGATCCATCGGTGGTAAAATGGAGGTCTGCAGATTGATCGTCGCAAGTTATTTTTACAGTTGTTGACTTTAAAAACGAGCGTTCCTGCGGCTCTATTCGAGGCATTGGCGGAGAGTCATAATTGGGCGTACGAGGACGATCTTCTGGTTTGCTTCCCCAGTTTTCATTTGGCTTATCACCCATCTCAAAAACTAGCTCACCACCTTTAACGATATCCTGATGGTTGAAATAGCTTTTTGAATAGTTGATCCCATTTAGTTTAGCCGACTGCACAAATAAATTCGTTGCACTATTGTTATGGGTTGTGATGGTAAAGTGTTTTCCATTTTCGAGGTTAAGCGTCACTTTGTCAAAAAGCGGTGACCCGATGACATAATTAGCTAGTCCAGGTGTTGCTGGATAGAAACCCATCGAGGTAAAAAGATACCAAGCCGAGATCTGGCCTGCATCGTCGTTCCCACATAACCCAGTTGGTTGGTCATCGTAAAACGAGTCAGTAATTTGCCTTGCTTTCTGCTGAGTCTTCCATGATTTGCCGATAAAACTATAGAGATAAGCCATGTTATGACTTGGTTCATTCCCATGCGAATACTGACCAATTAGACCGGTAAGATCCTGGAGATTAGCAGCAGAAGGGTCAGTCTTAAGCGAGAAACAAACATCCAGCCAACGATCAAACTTTACCTCGCCGCCCATCAACTGAATTAATCCATTGATATCATGAGGAACAAAAGTGCTATACTGATAGGCGTTGCCTTCTGTAAAACCTGTTCCGTCAAGCGGATTAAACCCTTTTAGCCACTGATAATTTTCGTCGCGCGGTCGCATAAATCCCACAGTTGGATCGTAGAGATTTCGATAAAACTGTCCTTTTTCGGAATACCGATGAAAATCTGATTTATTAAAATCATTAGCCACTCGAGAGACGCACCAGTCGTCGAAAGAGTATTCAAGAGTTCGAGCCACCGACTGACTCTCGGCCTCATAAGGGATAAAACCGATCTTTTTATAGATCTCTTTACCATCGCGAAACCCTTCTGAGAGCCTCTTCATCCCTTCATAAGCCGCTTTCACATCATAATCACGAATCCCCTTAACGTAAGCATCGGCAATAAGTGGCAACGAGTGGTAACCAATCATGGCAAACCCTTCATTACCCCCAAACTCCATGATTGGCAGACTTCCAAAGTGCTGATCGCGTTCAATAAAACTACGTATAAACTGATTCGTTCTTTTGGGTTCGATGATCGTATAAAGGGGATGTAATGCGCGGAATGTATCCCACAGAGAAAATGTAGTATAGTTATCAAAATTTTTAGCCTCATAAACCTGATGGTCGGTACTTCGGTAACGTCGATCGAAATCCATATTTATATTTGGGTGAACGAAGGCGTGGTACATTGCCGTATAAAAAGTGCGTTGTTGAGCAGCCGTTCCACCTTCAACAGAGATCCGTTCGAGCTCATTCTCCCACTGTTGTGCGGCCTTTTCTCGAACAGCTTGAAAATTCCAATCGGGCAGTTCACCTTTCAGGTTTTTCTCAGCACCCGCAAAATCGACTCTTGAGATAGCCACTTTCACCAATACCTCTTTTATTTTTTGGGTGTTAAAAGAAAAGTGAGCCTTAATATTTTTCCCTCCGGCCTGAGTGGTACCATTAGCTAGCTTGTCGTCACGATACAATCCATATTCAACCATCGGCTGCGAAAATTCGGCAACGAAATAAATAATCCGATTCCCATCTAATCCTCCGGAAGAGTGTCGAAATCCTTGAATCTTCGTCTCAGATAGCCGTTGGATAAATAGCGAATCATTTGAATCGTTAATGCCATGGGTGAGATCAAGGATGATATTCCCTTTTTCGACATTCGGGTATGTATATTTATGCAGTCCTGTACGCAAGGTAGCTGTTAGCTCAACTTGGATCTTATTTTCAAACTTAACCTGGTAATACCCTGGTGAGGCTGACTCCTGTTGATGCGAGAATTTTGCGCCATAACCTGCGACCACCGAATCGCCTACGTTAAGTTTAATTGGACCTAGAGTGGGCATCAATAAGATGTCGGCACCTCCGCCACTCCCTACGCCACTGTAATGGATGTGGCTAAAGCCCATGATGCGGTTATCGGAATAATGGTATCCCGAGCAGCCATCCCAGGTGGTAACGCGGGTATCGGGGCTCAGCTGAACCATTCCATGAGGCAAGGTCGCACCAGGAAATGTATGGCCATGACCATCGGTCCCGACAAAGATATTTACCTGCTTGATCCGTTCTGGGGCCTTCGCCGTAGCAAAACCAGAAAAAGCAAATAAGCTTATGTATAAAAATACAACCCGTAACTTCATTGTTTTCTAATCTTCTAAAGGATATAACAACGGAAAGAACTTACCCTCCATTTTTTGTCCCTTTTTAATGATAGGAACACTTGCTAGCAACTCTTCATCTGTTTTAGAGCAAGTTCCATCGGCAAAAACATTCAAAACAAATGCTCTTCGTGGTCGGTCTGAATTATTTTCAAATGAACCATGAACTAACAGCGGGTGGTGAATGGAGGCAAACCCCTTTTTCATCTCTATCGGAGTAGGGTGATCTAATTGTTTTGTCTGCTCCTCATTTAAAAATGCTTTTAATCCCACCATATCCCCAGTAAGAACAGGCTTTTCGAGTAAGCCCCATCGGTGGGATCCCGGAATATATTGCAAACACCCATTCTCCTGGCTGACATCATCTAAGCCCACCCAAACGGTAAGATGCTGCATCGGAGTGGTACGAGTCCAGTAGGAAAAATCCTGATGCCAAGCTACCACACCACCGTGTTTAGCTGGTTTACAAAATAGTTGATCGTGCCAAAAACGAACACCCTTCTCGCCTAGCAGCTGATGAGCCGCCATCAGAAACGCAGGATTCCAAAGGACATCATGAAATCCGGGAGTCAGGCGCCAATGTCCTAACGAATGGAAAACAATACGATCGGGATCTGTCGATTCATTGGAATGAAATTCATAAAACAGATCATGATCTGGATGGTTAGGATCCATGACCTCTGCTAACTCGCGATTCAATTGATTGATCTGTTCCTCATTTAGAAGTTTTATTCCCGAGACATAACCATGCTCATGGAAAAATTCAACCTGCTCGTCGCTCAAACGATACTCTTGCCACTCTTCGTCACTTTTCGGAGTGAGAAACATGCCAGTAACCATTCTATGATGATCAGCTAAATCACGTGATAATTTCATTCTAAATTAGTTGTTAGTTAGAACCCTAGACGATTAACCTTCCCGTTAATCAATATCTGTAATTATTTATCTTCAAAAGATTAGGTGGTCAAAAATATTTTCCAAATCCAATCGACAAGGGTATGGACGAGTATGGCCGCTAAGATATTATTTCCACTCTTTCGATATGCCCAACCATAGCCCATTCCAGCAATGGCCGCTAAGCTGACATAGGTGATTTGGGTGGATAAGGAATGTACATTATTCCAATGCATCAGTCCAAAAGCGAGAGAAGAGATCACCAGAGGGATCCATTTTTTCGAGAACATCTTGTCAAGTCCACCAAGTAATATTCCCCTAAAGAAGAGTTCCTCAGGTAGAGCAACGGTTAAAAATAGCCCCACAAAATGAAGGATCATCTTAGGCACATTATACGACTCAGGCATCGAGAAAGTCAAAAAGCCGGTTAACAATCCAGGAGGAAGCACGAAGGCCATGATGATCAGCAAGGAGAGTAAGACAACGCGAAGATCTTTAAGCTTAGGGACTAGATTATACCCGATTTCGGCACTGCGATAACCATTCCAACCAATTACCGCAATCACAGAAATAGCAACTGAGAACCAGGTATACGAGTCACTACCAGCAGGAAGCATATCCATATACCAGCGAAGATCGAATGGAATCCAAAGAACGAACCAAATCAATAAATCGGTCCAAGTGAGTGTGAATTCCTTATTTTTAAGCTGCTTTAAGGCGCCTAATACAGCAAAAGTTAGCACCGAAAAGATGGCTGCCAAATAGGGATCAAACCTGAGCGTTAACAATCCTGGCAACATAAATAAGATCGATATTCCTCCTGCCACATAGGCATGGGAGTTCTTTTCGCTTTGTAACCATGCATTAAATTGGTTTGCCGCTTTAACAGAACCTAAGGTCAGCATGAGTCCAAGTAATGGCGACAGGCTTAACATGTTCGCGATAATTGAGACTAGCGTATTCTTCGGGTCCGATGACGAGATCCCATAAACCAATGCTGCTCCGAACAGCGTCCAAATTGACCAGAGAATACCAAATCTACTTTTCATAATTGTCTATTTTAATTAGTTTCTAGATTACTTTTTCTCAACCGACAGTTGGAAATCTTCAAACGTCACAGTTGAGACTTTCTGATCGTTTGCCCCTCCCGCTAATCCAATATCCATCTTAGCGGCCATTCCTGGTATATCGCCCGACTCGCGTGATACGATCCAAGTTTTACCATCTAAGCTGAAATATCCAGTAAAGCTATTGCCATGACGAACAAGTTTAATCCAAGCAGGGATTGGATTATCCACGCCATAATTTTTCGATTTGGTATTGTGCATACAACCATCACCAAACTCATCCCATTGTGCTCCACAACGTTTTGTAGTCGAAAAGAGTAAGAAAGAGCCTAAGGTGGCAGGTTTCTTACCGTCACCTTTTGTTAAGTCATTTCGCACAAAGATCCCAGCCCTAAACCACTCGCTAATCCCTTCGCTAAATCCGACCACCTTAACAGTAGCCACAAAATTTCCTTCAATAGCCTGCTTAAGATATATGGCTCCATAGGAATCTTCCGCATGCAAAAAGTCTGTCCCAGCTGCAGTGATCTCAAAATGATTTTGGGGTGCATTAAAATTAAACTTACTTGGCTTAGCTGTGGTGGTGCAGAAAGTTAAGAATTGAGCTTTTGCGATGTCAATTTTTTGCACCGGATATACATGAACCGGAACTGGTGGCTGATCGCCAATCGTTATCGCGTGTTGTCCCAATGTTGGAAGCACGGAGAAGGTAATCTGTTTTGTCTCGTTCTCCTGAAAACCGACCGCTTTAGTCGCAATAACTTGACCATCAATTTTAAGGACAACATTTTGCGTTAACCTTTCAGCTCTCATATTTAAAGCTTCTGAGCTAATCTCTAAGGAATCACCTACCGGGATCTCTTTAACTTTTGATTTTAAGTTACGGTAAATAATATAGATCGGATCACCTTTAACAACGACCTCTTTAGTCGATGATTTCCCAATCGCAACGAGATGCTTTCCGGGATCACAAAACTTATATTTAAACTCGATCAACCGCTCATTATTCGAAATAAATGGAAGCTTCTTCGTGCTTACCACTTTCCCATCAACATATAGATAGATCTCTTCCATCCCCGTTGATCCCGAATTTGAAATCTTAGCCGTCACTAAAAATTCGTGACCGGTACTCGGCACATCGAGAGGCTTAACCTCCAAATTAGTATAGGATAATTTTGCGGAACCTTCAATAATGTCTTCGGGCTGATTAATCGGAGTCTCAACGATTATATTATTCTCGTATGAATTATCAACCAGGTAACAAGCGCAAAGCTTCATCTCACCTTGTTTTAGGTTGTAATAGGTGTTGTCATAAACTTTCCATCCGGAGGACATATTCTGGAAAAACAAGGCCACATTCTCATTCGTTGCTGCTGGGTGAACATCATGGATCAAATTATTTCGAACTACTGAACCTGGGCTTAATCCATAAACGGCAATACCCCCTTCATCATCTCGCTTCATATTTGTATACGAAACATGATTATATTCTGCCAGATGACTTCCATCGCTAGTCTCTTCGATATTGGGCCAAGAGCCTAACGTGATCCCATAACTGCCAACGTTCTTGATGTAGTTATGAGCCACAGTGCTTCGGATTGAATTATAGGTTGATATCCCTGTTGCAGAAATCTGGATATTCGTAATCTTATTGTACGAGATCTCATTATCACTCACTACATCATCCCAGTTTTCTGGCTTAGGAGTACCAGCAACAATGATACCACTCCCTTTTGAGTCGTTAATCACATTTCGACTAATTAAATTATGATAACTGCCAATGCCAAAATGGATAGCCGCCTGACTCACATTTTCTATTCTGTTCTTCAATAGTTCACAGTTTTTCGCATATTGAAATGCCACAGTACCCGAGCCACCAGCTAACGTATTTTGAAAATTAAGGTTGTAAAAACGGAGATTCCGAATAGGTTTTTCACGCGTGCCACTCGCAGATATCAGATTACTAATCTTTGGAAAAAAAACTTCCGAGACATTTGGATCTTTAATCTCGGCATTGGGAATAAACCGGATCGTTTTAAGCTTCTTATTATAAAACCATTCATTTGCAGTATCCATCAAAGCCTCCACATTTTCGACATAATACTTAGGTGGAACAATAAGCATATCGGCTGATGGCGTTGACAAATAGGCCTTGTGATTTTTCTCGTCAACCTTTCCAAGGCTAGAATGAATAGCACTCCAGCGCACGGTCATGTGAATTCGGTTAGACTCTAAGTCGCGCCACGACTTTAGATCGCCTGGTTTAAATTGAAACGAAGCCGAATCTGTTGGCTGACCCTCCGTATAGAAATAGCCACTATTAGGGGTACGAGCCAAGGTTAATCGATTCCCATTTGCATACAAATCATTGATCTCCGCCTCATCTATTGAAGCCTTCCACGATCCATTTTTCTCTTTCTTCCACCCCGTAATTCGCGCTCCACCTGAAAGAATTGGTTTCTCCCCCGGATAAGCGGCGTAGGTGACGTAATAATCTTTAAGTTCGTGGTATTCAAAAGCACCAGTAGGCAGGTCCGTCTCGACCCTTTCGCCACCATCAGCAGCCGAAAACTCAAGTCCCTTATCTAACGAATAAACACCGCCACGGATCAGCACCAAGATATCACGACCCACTCCAAATAGATGGGGCGTACCCTTGAACCTTTTATCGACTGCCTTTTTCTTGGGTTTATATACGGAATGCTTTAGTAAGTTAACCGCAGCCTGAGCTTTGGCAATGGTCGCAAACGGACCATCAGTACCCATTTTATTGGGTTCAGCTAGCTTACCTGACCAACCATCATTTCCTTTCGGGGAGACATAAAAGTCGGCCACATTACTAGGCACCGTATACTCGGTTTTCTCCACACCTCGAACCAATCGACCTTGTGATCTGACCTCAACCTCAACTGAGATCAGCAAAAAAATCACTAATCCTAAGGTTCCAATTTTCTTTAGACAATTTCTCATATCGAATTATTTAGCTATTAATCAATTATTTAATGGTAGTCTTTCCCGCAGATCGGATATCCACTGATGAACTTCCAACCATCAATTTAAATTCACCAGGCTCTACTACAAAACCATTTGTTGTAACACTCCAAAAAGCTAGATCTTTAGCTGGAAATTCAAGTTCTACAACTTTACTCTCGTTTGGCAACAAATGAATTCGCTCAAAGCATACCAACTGCTTTTCAGGTCTTTGCACGCTTGATTTTTCATCATGAGCATAAAGTTGAACCACCTCATCACCTGCACATTTACCACTATTTTTAATTGCAACTCGAGCTTTTATCGTCCCTTTTGCGTCAATAGTTTTCGTAAGTATTTCCAATTTACCATAACTAAACTGAGTATAGCTCAGTCCATATCCAAACGGATAAAGCACTTCACTAATCTTGGAATTATCCTTTGTGCTATTGCGATACATATAAGTTCTCCCTTTGCGGATGTCGTAATCGCTGAATGAAGGGAAGTTTTCGGATGATTTGTAATATGTAAGTGGCAATCTGCCTGCAGGATTGTAATCTCCAAATAACACATCAGCCAATGCATTTCCGCCCTCTTCGCCATTAAACCAGGTTTCAAGAATTCCAGGGACATTAGCTTTTAACCAAGTTACTGACATCGTACTGCCATTTTGCAAGACCACAATAGTTTTTGGATTTGCCTTAAATACGGCCTTCACAAGATCTTCTTGATCACCTGGCAGATTAAGGTCTGGACGATCGACGCCCTCTTTTTCTACCGTATCATCGGTGCCCAACACCACGACGGCGACATCTGCATTTCGGGCAGCATCAGCAGCCTCGTTAAATTTAGTTGGATCTTGGGGAGCGCCCCAAAGTTTAACCTCCGCATTATACCATTGTTGTGTGTATTCGAGTTTCAAGTCATACTTCTTCCCCTTTTCGACCTCAATTTTTGCCACCTCCGATGATTTATTTCGGTTTATTGTGCGGTCGATCAGTAACCGACCATTGACTGATAACTTGATTGCATCATCAAATTGGCCTCCGATATAATACGGACCTGTACATGGGGCAATGAATTCGCCTGTCCACCTGATTGAGTAATAGGTAGCTGGTAAGCCTGCAATAGGAGCACTTCTGCCAAATTTAAAATCAATTATTGAGTCAATACGAGTTATCACAGGTTCGCCTGAACAATCGACACCTTTAAAATACTCCCCTTTTAATCCATGTTCCCCAGGCTTTCCTCCTGCAGGAATCAAATATTCGCTTGGGATTACTGGCAACGTAATTTTCACATCAGTTCCTTTTACGTAATGAACTTTTGTGCTGTCAAGTTTATTCTTAATCCCCTGCAGAGGAGAGATAGCCTTCGAATGACCGCCTGTATAACCACCCAATTGGGCAACTGCAGCGATAGGTCCGATCACGGCAATCGATTTAGTTTGCTTCAAATCAAGCGGAAGCAAGTGATTCTCATTCTTAAGCAATACAATTGTTTTCTGTGCGGCTTCTCGTGCTACGGCCCGATGTTCAGGACTATCAAGGACCGAATGAGGGATCTTTGTGTATGGCACCCGGTCAGCAGGATCATAAAGTCCTAGTTTAAACCGAGGAAGAAGAATTCGAGTTATAGCCGTATCAATTGCAGCCATTGAAACAAGTCCCATTTTAACAGTCTCTGTCAAATGATCTCGAAAACAATCGCCACACTCAATATCCATCCCCGCATTAATGGCTAAGGCAATCGCTTCTTGAACAGTGGCCACATATTTATGCCCCTCGAAAAGATCTCTAATCCCATTACAATCAGAAACGATATTTCCTTCATAACCCCATTCACCGCGAAGAATATCGGTTAATAATTTTTTGTTGGAAATACAGGGCACGCCATTCAGTCGATTGTAGGCCGCCATGATCTGCAAAACTTTTCCCTCTTGAACCATCGCTTGATATGGGCGCAGGTAATATTCGTGTAGAAGTTGATCATCCACATCCGACGTTCCGTTATGTCGGTCCCACTCTTCGTTGTTGAGTGCAAAATGTTTTGGTCCAGCTGTTGCCTTAAGATAGTTTGGATCGTCACCCTGAAGTCCTCGAACAAAGGCTAAACCCATCTGAGAGGTTAAGTATGGATCTTCACCATAGCACTCTTCTGTGCGGCCCCAGCGCGGATCACGAGCCATCTCTATAACTGGAGACCAGAATGTCAAGGTTGCTTTTGGGACATTGCCATTTACCCTTGCCCTAACCTCGTCCGACATGATATCGGCTAACTTATGAACAATTTTCTTATCCCAGCTTGCTGCTTGAGCAATAGGGACCGGAAAGACTGTTGCCGCTTCCCCTGCAGGTACCCCAACGCAATGACCATCCCCAGAACTACTCCAAAGAAAACCTGGAATACCTAACCGTTTTATTGGCGAGGAGATGCGAGAGCTCATCTGTAATAATTTCTCTTCAAGGGTCATCCTCGACAAGAGATCGCTTATCCTTTTTTTTGTAGGCTGTGTATAATCGAGGTAAAGTGGCTTTTTGTCCGTTGTTTGTGCATTCATATTTAAACTCTGCAGGCAGAAAGTAAAAACGACAATCAAACATGCCAGTCCCTTAGTCTTGTTCTTTCGGTTTAGTTTCATGGATTAGTTTTATTTAGCAGATTTAGAAGGATTGTAGTGATACGATTCGCCCCAAATTAAGACGAGTACCGGGTATTTCGATTTTTTTAACTCGGCATAATTAAGCTCTAAATATTTATCATCACCCCAATAAGGAAGTCGATCCCATACCGTATGACCCAATTCTAGTTCATGACCTGGCACCACCAGTTTTGGATTGAAACCTCGCGCAATGCGTGAGATATCCATGGTCCAAGCATTGGGCATTAGGATGTCAACTTTATGATTCTTGTATACCTGATCCATCCATTCAAAGTCAATCATCATCTCCCCTTCGTTGATCTCGTCACCAGTATGAACGACAGAAATACCCTCTGGGGTAGTGACTAGCGATACATTATTATCGGCTGAATGCAGTTGATGACCCGGATAAATAATGGTGTCAAGCACCTTCCCGTTCAAGAGTTTTACTTTCTGGTTCTTCTCAGCGACACGCTCTAAATGCGTAATCTGAGCAAAGATTGGATCGTCTTTCCAAACCTCTTCGGGTGCAACTACCGGTTTTCCGGCTTGGATAAATCGACTAGCCACTTCTTTATCGGCATGATCGCCATGCTTATGACTAATAAACAAAACATCACATTGGTTAATGATTCGATTCATTTCACCATCAGAAAGTGCAAAATCAGCAGAACGTGATGAGGCACCACGAACTAAATCAAAGGCCAGGGTAACACTTTTGGTGCGAATGATAAAGCCCATGTTGTAGACTTTCCAAATCATTGCCCCCTTAGTCACCTTAACCTCTTCAAGTTCTTTAATGACTTTGGCCGACTGGCTATGAAAAAATTGCTGTGGAGGAAGTCGGAAAGCTGCAAATTTTTCATGAAAAACAGCATCCATAAGTAGTTTCGCAGTCGTTCGTTCTCGTCCGTCACGGATAACAGGAGGATACTTCGCAAGGATGGACTGCACCGTATCGAGAAAGACTTTCGCCTGTCGATCGAGATAATCATTATCTTTTTGGCTTAGTTGAGGGTCAGGAATACCTCCAGTTTTACCGTTAGACATCTGCTGAGCATCAACTTGCTGAAAAATCAGCAGCCCAAAAACCAAAAAACAGAAAAACTTTATTCGCATACGGAATGATTATTTCTTACGTTGACTAAGTTCTTCCATGGCAAAATTAGGATACAGCACATCGTGTACCTTTTCAACCGTAATGTACTTCGGAAGATTAAAAGAGGCATTCAATTTAATGTCTTTAGAGGAGGCACCAATGCGAACTTGATAGTCGCCCTTGTCGGCAATCCAAGCACTAACGCCGCTGTGGAATGAGGCTAATAACCGAGAGTTTAAGACAAAGAATAACGTCTGACTTTCCCCTGGTTGCAATAACTTTGTCTTTGCAAATCCTTTAAGTTCTTGAACTGGTTTCTCAAGATCCTGAGAAGGGGCCGAAAGATAAAGCTGCACGACCTCTTTACCGGCTACTTGTCCGCTATTTTTCACGGTAACGCTTACCGTAATCGGACGCACATACGTTGAGCTGCTTAAGGTTATGTTACTATATTCAAATGTGGTATAAGATAGTCCGTAACCAAACTCATACGATGTAGGCACTTTAAACGTGTCGTAATAACGATAGCCAACATAGATGCCTTCTTTGTAAAATGAGTTCACTGGGTTGTCTGCTGGCTCTCCGGGGAAGGTTGATGCTGAAGGGACATCACTATATTTCAGTGGGAATGAATCAGGTAGTTTACCCGATGGATTAACAGCGCCTTTAAGCACATCAGTAATGGCATCACCACCCTCTTGACCAGGCTGCCAAGCTAGAAGTATAGCATCAGGCATGCTTTTCCAACTTGCAGTCTCGCACACACCGCCTACATTTAAGACCACCACAACTTTTTTACCCGCTTGGTGATAGACATCGCAAACATTTTTCACCAGTTCAACCTCTGCCGTTGAAGTTGGGATATAGCCATTTTCATAATTTTCGCCTCCCGAACGACCGAGTGTGATCACAGCCACATCCGTTAAGGCCACTTGTTTTTTAATATCCTCGATAGTCATGGGCATCTCCTCATGAAAAGGGATTAGCCGCTTCTTAAAATGACCAGGTGCTTTATTCGTCTTTACGCCATTATCGGCAAGCATCTTCGGGGTCATGAAATAATCAGGAACAAGATTATTTTCCATGATCGAAGCATTAAAAGCGGTGTACGAATCTTCCAGTTCTTTGATCACGTTAAAGCCCGCATTTTTCAATCCATCGTTCACCGAGGTGGCATATTTATTACTGCGAATACCTCCGCTGCCTGTTCCGGCCTCAATCAAATAATAGGATATCTTACCAAAGACAGCCACATTCTTAACGGCATTAAACGGAAGTGCTTGTTTCTCATTTTTCAATAAGACTAGCCCTTCGCCAGCTGCCTCACGGGCTAGTTTGGCATGAGCAGCCAAGTCAGGTTTAAACGTAGGAATATACCCTTTCGCTCTCGGAGCGTCTAACTTCTGCTGTAAGTTATAGACGAGATTTCTGTTCAACATAGATTCATCAAGCGATTTATCTTTCAAGGCAGCTGTAAGCTCTTTAACCTCATCTTTACTGCCACCCATCAGCATATTATTCCCTGCACGCACTTTGGCGACAGCACTTCCATAACCATCAAAATCGGTCATGTAAACCCCTTTAAAGCCCCACTCTTTGCGAACGACATCCTGCAGAAGCTCTAGATTTTCAGCTGCATAGTATCCATTTACTTTATTATAAGAGGTCATGATGGATTTAGGATTCCCCTCGCGCACGGCAATCTCAAACCCTTTCAGGTAGATCTCGCGCAAGGCACGCTGGCTGATCACGGCGTTATAAGTCCGTCGATTGGTCTCCTGGTTGTTACCTAAGAAATGTTTTATGCAAGCGCCAATGCCATTCGATTGTAATCCTTTAACCACTGATGCGGCCATCTTGCCAGAGAGCATAGGATCTTCGGAATAGTATTCAAAGTTCCGACCGCAGTTCGGATTTCGGTGTAAGTTAAGGGCTGGCATTAAAACCATGTCGTAATCGTAAGTTAGCACTTCATTACCAAATGCCTGTCCCACTTGTTCCATAAGCTCAAGGTTCCAGGTTGCAGCCAGACAAGTTGAAGTTGGGAATGCCGTTGCATAGGTATAATCATTCGCTCCTGCTGGATGTGGATCTCTATTGACCCCTGAAGGACCATCAGTCAAAGGCGATGATGGGATCGCAAGACGAGGAATCATAAGCTGAGAATTCTGATTCGCAATAATAATTCCTGTCCCCTGCTCGATATTTTTTACTTGTGCCGCCGGCAGAAATTTACCATCGCCCACAGAGAGCCCAATCTTTTCGTCGGATGTCATCGCGGCAATAACTTTCTCTATTCGGTCTTTACCAAACTGAGGCAGATGATTATCGGAGCAGCTCTGAGCGGCAAAGAGTGAAGGGAGGACCATCGTCAATCCAAGAACTAGATTTTTAAGTTTCATTAGGGCAGTTTTAGTTTATTCGTTTTTTTAGAATCACAAAAGATATCCAGGTGCAATAAATTGCAGAAATAGTAAAGACGAGATGAACAAAGAATCTTCCAAAGATCAGATCGGCAAGCGAAAGTCCAGTGAGATTCAACAGCTCTGGTTTAAGCGTTAACCGCGAAAATGCCACGATCACGGTCGACCAAATTAAAAGGAGAAACATTCGATGTAAAACATTTGCATGCCGCTGCAAATAATAGGTTGCCAAGGCCACAATAGTGGAAGAAGAAAATACAAAGAAAAAACTCGGAGTTAGAAGTGTATTGCTTGGGGAATCAGGATAGACGCTATCCATCAAATCAATAACTGTATGAGAAAACGTTAATGTTATTGCAATCTGCCAAGCAAGATTAGGATATTGGATGACAGCAATGATCATGATCAGTCCATAAAAAGCGTAGTTGGAGAGCATCTTTGCCAAATCAGTCCAGTTGACCATTGAGAAATCATGGTTCATCTTTCCGGCGTCCACCACTGGTTCAAGCCATGCGGAAAAAAACCAAAAGATTAAAAACCCAATAATCAAGGAGCCCAAAAGCTCTATTGTGGTTGTTTTTAGTTTCGAGTCAGGGTATGGGGTATTTATTTTCGTCTCTGGATCAAGGTCCTGTCGACTAAGCCATGCCGCGCGTCCATAGGCTGCTCCAAGTAATAGTCCGAATGTGAATTCCATCATTTTCCACCAACTTTGAAATACACCATCTTTGGGAAGCTGACTGCCTAACACCATCCAAAATCCTCCAAGTCCAAAACCAAGTGCTCCTCCCAAGAGTCCCCAAAGAGCAAATCGTTTGATCAATTTAAAACTTGCCATCTCTATCTTCGTTCGAAGGTAGAGCAAAAGCACTAAAGAGCCCACGAGTAAGGCAGCCCATGATTCAGGTCTAGGTTTGGCTGGATCAGAAAAATAGATCACCATCGGCTGATTAATTAATTTGAAGCCGATCAGCATTCCAAGAAGTAATAAGAGTAACGTATAGATGATCACTTTCTTAGGCACTCTATGGTAGAGAAGACCTAATCCCATGATAATTCCACCGAGCAAACCCCAGGCTCCCCCTTTTACCGTCGTGCCAATTGTGCCCCACCAAACGGTTTCTGGATGTCTTAAAAATCCAAGAGTTTGTCCATAAGTCATCTCTCCTCCTAGGCCAATGCCAACAACACTAAACACCGCAAACATAGCCGCAACGGCTGGAGGAAGATCCAGCAATAACGAGAGACTTATGGCAACCATTGCACCTGGAATCATTGCCCCAAATGGCCCACCTCCGATATATCCTCTTAATCCCCAGCCTAATAGCATGGCGATTGCAGGAAATACGATAAAATGCCATTGGGAATAGATCGATTTTTTATTTTCAGCTTTCATGACTAGATAATTTAGTTAGACTATTCCCTCTCTCAACCTTTCAGCTGAGTCGATTGGGCGAATTCAACAAAAGAGTATACTAGAATGATTTTCCTAAATATACTCCCAAATAAGTCCAAAATTTTAATTCTAACAAGCTGCGATCCTCAATGATAAGCCAGAGAAGAATAAGTTAGTTTAGTGTCGCGAGTTAGACCTCATAAGGTTTTCAATTACAAATTCACCACTTCACCAGTCTGTGCTGATTTATAGGCGGCGTCAACGATATCCAAAATGATTTGTCCCACTTCAAGTCCAGGAACTGGCTGCTTGCGTGTGACGATGCAATCGACAAAATATTCCATTTGTCGATTATACATCGTTGGGTCGCAATGTTCAGTTCTGACAGGCAAGTTAGGCTCAAATTTTTCTGGTGTATTGTCAACTTTATATTTTAGATAAGTCGGAAAAACATTGGCATACCCTTTTGTCCCATAGATGCCAGTTGCGGCTTCGGGACCATCCATATGAGGCTGCCACCATCCACTTTCAATTAACGACTCAGCGCCATTATCCCACGAGATTAGGATAATACCAGAATCATCAACATCGTAGCTCCCATAATGTGTTCCGATCTTTGCATATACTTTTTTGGGTAGCGGATCACCGATAATGTACCGTGCAGTATCGATAGCATGAACGCCCATGTCGGCGAGAGCACCCCCGCCAGCAAGCTCTTTCTGAGCAAACCATCCAGCAGGACCCCAATTTTCATGAATCGCATACCCTTTAGTCTTAACAATTTTACCAATCCGACCTGAGTCAACGGTCTGCCTAACAAAATTGACATCGTTGTCGAAGCGCCACATATGACCCACCATCACCAGCTGTTTGGTCGCATCTGAGACTTTTTTAATCTCAACACCTTCACCGCCATTCATCGCCATTGGCTTTTCTAGAAAAACATCCTTGCCATGGTTCAGAAATTCGATGGTATATGGAGCATGAAACTTATTCGGAGTCGAGATCACTACCGCATCAAGATCTTTGCGATCATATAGGGTGGTGACATCAGTAGTAGCCTCTGCGATATTGTATTTATCAGCAAATGCACGAGCCGTCTCGATGCGTGCTGCAACTACAGCTACGATCTCAACATTAGGCAAAAGCTGCAAGCCACGCGCATGGTAATGATTGATATATCCAGCACCAATAAGTGCAATTTTTATTTTTTTCATACTCCAGTTTCGAACTAAAAAGAATTGAAATTAAAGACTTTCAGCGTTGTCGTAAACTTTGCGAATTGCTGTAGCAAGTAGGTCCATGTCGGCTTTAGTTCCCATTAAAACTTTATGATGAATACAGGCTGATGCTTCAAAATGAATCTTATCACAAACCGGAAGATCAAAACGTGTTGGATCAATTGCTGCCCAATATTCTGGATTTAACTTATGACGTGAAGGTTTTGTATGAGGCTGATAAAGGGAGCATTTATTTAGTGGGATATAACTAGCCACCACTTCAATACCGATCTCGGCAGTCAGAGCGGATCTAAATTTTGCAACCGGCAATCCTTTGAATTCTGCCTGATTGTATCTAAATGAGAAGTTGAAATACGCCTCTTTCGTTTCGCGTGCATCTCTTCTGATTGGCGTAATTCCAGGCATCGAGGCTAGAAGGGAGTTCAAGTAAATTCCATTCTCATCTCTCACCCGATTTTGTTCTGGCAACCGTTTAAGACCTTCAATTAATATCGCAGCTTGAAACTCTGTGATTCGGAAGTTTCCAGACTGGCAGAAGTTACCTGCATCAAAATAGAGTCCTTCACCTTTATCTCCTTGTGCTGCACTTGCGGGCTCTGGTCGACGACCACAGTTACGCAGTGCATCTAATTTTTCGTAAAGTTCAAAACTATTGGTCGTCACGGTACCACCTTCACCAGCAGTAAGATGTTTTGACAACTGATAGCTAAAGCTTCCAATATCGCCTATGGTTCCAGCTTTTTGGCCATTCCATTCACCACCATGCTTATGAGCACAATCTTCAATCACAAAAAGATTATGTTTCTTAGCGATACGCATAATCTCATCCATATCGGCAAAACTGCCATAAAGATGAACTGGGATGATCGCTTTAGTGCGTGGAGTGATGGCTTTCTCAACCTCTTTCGGATCGATACACCAGGTATCTTCGCAAACATCCACCAAAATTGGAGTCGCATTGACATCAATAATTGTTGCCGCCGTAGCTTGCCAGGTAAGGCCTGGAAGAATGACTTCGTCACCTACACCGATCCCACAAGCTTCCAAAGCCATTTGTAAGGTTACCGTACCATTAGCTGCTGAAATTGCATATTTAGCACCCATCTCTTTGGCGAAATTCTTATTAAACTCGGTCTCTTTTGGTCCATTGTACGACCAGACTCCGCTATTTAAAACTTCGATCAGGGCTTTTTCTTCATTCTTGTCCCAAACAGGCCACTTCGGCCAAGGATTAACTTTCGTGTCACGAACAGGCGAACCTCCAAGAACTGCTAACTTTGTCATACTAATAGGGTATTAAATTTTATATACTTAGACTTTTAAATCTGATTTTACTTATCGATAAACTTATTTTTTGGCAAACAAACTTTTCAAGGTAAACGTCTGATTGTTCACCAACGGTTTAGCCCAGAAACTTAGGCTTAAGATATAACCTAGGGTCACGAAGATAAAGAGCATTCCTACTCTAAGCGATACCGCATCACTAATGGCTCCAATCAGTAGCTGTACAATAGCACCTCCTGCAATACCAGTCATTAGAATTCCTGCGAAGGAACCATGGTGTTTCGGCACTGAGTTTAGACCTAACGAAACGATTACCGGGAACATCACCGATAGGAAGAATCCCGACATCGGGAAGGACCACAACGAGGTCTGAACATCTGCGAATAAGCCAATCGCCACACAAATCATAGCGAGGATGGTAAACCACCGTAAGATTGGTTTGCTATCGTAAAGTTTCATCAACACAAGCCCTAACATCCCGCCGATAGTCATAAGTCCCCAGAAGTAGGACACTGCATCAGCACCAGCTACATCAGGATTTACATCATGATAGATCTTCAAGAATTTCGACATCCAATAGGAGATTCCTTGTTCAGAACCTACATAGGCGAAGATGCCTAAGAAATAAAGGATCACATATTTATTTTTAAATAGTTCGAGGTAGCTATCTTTTGACCCAACTTTTTCATCGTCCTGCAATTCAACTTTAGGAAAACGAACAAAGGAAATCAAGGCAACCATCAGGATAGCAATTAGTGCAAAAGCCCAATACACCGAGACCCATGACATCGCTTTAGGGACCAAGCTGGTCATCAGCCCAATAAATGGCTTGCTCACATTTCCCGCATCGATATTCGTTACAAAATAAGTATACATCTGAGGACTAATAAAAGAGGCTAATCCGAAAACTAACTGACCCATTACCGAGTTAAAAGCGTAGTTTACTTCGCCTCCCGAAACGCGCAATAGTGGATTAATAACCACTTGCAAAGCCGCCATTCCTGAGCCAATGGTAAACAGGGAGACAATAAACACATTAAAGGTTGGGAATTGGGCAAAACCCAAGGCTCCAATAAAAGCGAGTAAGAATGCTGAGATAATCATTTTCTTCTCTCCGTATTTCTCAGCCAGAAACCCAAATGGGATAGACATCACACCATACGCAATAAAAAATGCAAATGGCAGCAATCCCGCCATGGTCTCATTCAACGTAAAGCTTTGCGAGACTTTGTCGTTCAGAGCCCCTAAGATGTTCGTGAGAAATGAGATCACAAAAAAGACGAACATGATTAGGACGACCAAAAAAATATTTCTTTTCATTTATTTATAGTTAGTTACAGTTTCTAAAGACTAAAGATGCAGCTCCCATGCATCCAGCATTGTTTCCTAGGGTAGCTCCAATAACATCCGTAAATACGGAACAATCTGGCATTGCATAACTGAAAGTTGACTTCTTGATCATGTCGATATAGAACTGACCAGCTTCCGAAATGCCACCTCCAATAACCACTTTTTGAGGGGCGAAGGTATTCACAAATGAGGCGATGCCATGACCAAGGTAATCGGTATGCTCTTCCATACATTGAACAGCAGCAGGCTCACCAGCATGAAATTTCTCAACAATTATGATCCCATTTATAGTCTCCTCAGGCAGACCGGAAAGCTCAGCATATCGCTGTATTAAAGCTGAAGTAGAAGCATACGCCTCCAAGCAACCTCGGCCGCCACAATTACAGTCTACACCTTTATGATCAACCGTAAAATGGCCTAGCTCGGCTCCTCTATTTTTATATCCGCCATAAAGCTGACCATTCATTACGATAGCACCACCGATGCCTGTTCCAACCGTGATAAAGATTACATCGGTACAATTTTGTGCCGCACCAAATACCGTTTCGCCTAGTCCCATAACATTCGCATCATTATCGGCAAAAACGGGAAGACTAAACTCTTTTGAGAAGATCTCGCCTAGTGGAACGTTCGACCAGCCATTTAAATTATCGGCTCCTCCAATGACCACCCCATCGTAGATGATTCCTGGTGATCCGATGCCAATACCGGACAACTGGTTTCCTTGCTCATCGGCAAAAGCCTTTATATTTTGAATCGCCTTTTTAAGTGTGTTTAAGATATCATCACGAGTAGCTTTTGAGCCAATCTCCAATTTATCTTTATAGGGGATCTTGCCATCTTCTGAGACAAGGGCGAACTTCACAAATGTGCCCCCTAGGTCAATCCCTGCAGCATATCTCATCGTACTTAATATAATTTAAAATTATTTTATGACTTGCTTATCCACATTCCATCCTCTAACTTCAAGGACAGGCTTAGCTCCGTTTGAATCGGAAAGGAAATAACTTGCCTCGTAAGTGCGTTCTTCTCCTGGCAATAAAGTAACATAATTATCGTTCCAATAGATCGGCAAGATCGGCAGCTTCGTAGCTGGATTTAACACATCAAGAAACATAAAAAAGGCAATGGTCGAAGTCGGATTTTTCACCTTTAAACTAATTTTTCCAAACTTACCATCTTGTGCGTAAGAGTACGTGTAACCTAATTTTATCTTAGGAAGTTTGTCTAATGCGGTATAGTCAGCAAACTGGCTAGTTGGCGTATAGAATGGCCACGATAGTTTCTTATAGGCTTCGTAATCTAAAACATCTTTTTTCTCCGATAGCCAATAGATACTGTTATCAACTTCTTTGTTATTCTTGTCGTAGATCCTTAGATCAAGAAACCATACTGCGGTAAGATTTTTTATCGCAGGAATCTTATAGATAAACTTCGAGATATTTGATTTAACATCACCTTTCCATTGATCGGCAAAAATCTCTTTCGAATTCAGATCAAAGATTCGAACCTTCACCGTAAGCCCTTTTGCTTCTAGTAAATCCTCATTCGCTAAATAAATATCGTTAAAGCCATATCGATAAATCGCATGAAGTGGAGCACAACCCTTCTTGACACCATAAAACGAACCATTCGGCTGCAGATAAGTATCATAAAGCTGCCAGATCATCTTCGGCCATGCAGAGTTAAGTTGCCATTGCACCAATCCGGTACTCTTTGGCTTATGCGCCACAAACGCCTCAAACTGAGGTCTCATGATCTCGTAATTATTTAGCTGTGCCTTATACGAGAACTCCTCAACACTCGAAGATTTGCCATATCTGCTATTAATGGCGTTGATATCCCGATCTAGCGAAGTAAACTCATTCCGGCCAGTATGATATTCCCAATAGGTCTTATCGATTGGCCATAAGCTAGCTTCCGGAAGCATCTTTTTCAAAGAAGCAAGAGGTGGGATCGTAGCACCTGGACAAGTCTCGGTATTAAAGCCCCATGCACCTCCAAGCTTGGTGTCGGTAAACCAGTAATGAGGAGGCGTCCAAGCATAAGGACCCATCATCTTCATCCCTGTTGGACCACTAATATCGCTAACCAATGGCACTGTTGCAACTACGTTATTTTCTTCTGTTCCAGCACCTCCAGCAGAGGTTGTATAAGGTCGCGAAGGATCGTATTTCTTAAATAGCTCCACATATTTCAGCTCTAATTTCGGCGATGGAAGTTTATCGCTTCCCAACATCCACAGGTAGATACTTGGGTGATTACGCAACCAGAGCATCTGATCTTTCCATGAATCGGAGAGCAAAGCGATATCTTCATCGTTTACAGCGCCGCCATATTTCTCGTGACAGGTCTTGTGCAGATACTCCTCCCATTCCCAGATGCAGTTATATCCGATCATAATTAAGATTCCATACTCATCGCACAGGTCAAAAAGATTTTCATCTTTACCCCAGAACCCTTCGCAACGAATACTATTTAAGTTCATATGACGGATGTATCGCAATTGAGCCTCGACCGATTTACGGGTATCGCGCAAGAAAATATCATCAGCCCAACCGCCACCTTTAACCAGGATAAACTTGCCATTAATTTCAAAAGCTCTGTTCTTATCTTTATTCAGATAACTGCGCATCTCACGGATACCATACTTCTTATCGATCTGGTCAATCACCTTATTCTCAGCGATAAAAGAAGTTTTTAGATTGTACATCTTCGCATTACCCATTCCATTAGGCCACCAAAGCTCCACGTTTTTAACTTTTAGCTGCGGATATTCCTCCGGTGTAAATCGGTAGGACAATGTCTCGCCAGCTTTAACACTGACTTTCTTCTCGACTGCACCAAGCTCATAATTCACACGTAGCACGCCGTCAATGGCATGTGCCGTACTATTCACAAGCTCAGCCTGAATATAGAGATTAGCATTTTTCTTGGTCACCGTATCCACTTTGGAATATACAAATGGACTTCGGATCTTTAATCCTTCATTAATCTCCAAGAAGACTTCCCGGAAAATTCCCATGCTTCGATCAGAAGGAATCGGATTCCAGTCGCAAAACCCAAGTGAATATTCACCATAAGCGTATTGCGTAAGTTTTAAAGCCATGGTATTCTCCCCTTCATGTACAAAGGCATTTACATTAAAGGTAAACATGCGATAGGTCCCCGCAAAAGCATCTTTCCCGACAACTTTCTTGCCATTGATCCAGAGGTCTGCACGATAGTTGATTCCGTTAAAATGGAGGGAGATATTTTTTGAGATATCGGTGCCATCGAGTTTAAAGGTTGTTCTAAACCACCAAGGTTTCTGGAATTGAACCGTATCCATGTTTTTCATGTTGATCCCAAAGGTTGGATCTTCAATCACATGTTTTAAGGCTAAACTACCTAATACGGTCCCTGGAACAACGGCGTCATACCAAGTTTTTGTATTAAAATTAGTTTTTGAGATCAAAGACTCATCAAGCTTTCCAAGCTTTTCTGATGCCTGCATCTTCCAGTTTTCAGAAATTGTGGTCACCTTATATGAGGAGCTCTTTTCAGCATTGCTACTCAACGAAGCAACGAAAGTAAACGTACTGAAAAGCAATAGGACAATCTTAAAGTTTAGTTTTTTCATTCCAGGAATCAAGTTTATTTATATTTTGATAATCAATAAAATACAGCGAATTAAACGTTTGACCAATAAGAATCTAGCTGACGCCGATTTGTAATTATAACGAATTATACCTCAAAACAGAAGCGTATCAAAGAAAAAAAAATAGCCGATAAATAACTTCAAGTATTTTATTTAGTTTACATCTAATTTTAACCCCATTCTCCTTTAAAATCTGTAATTAAGACGGGAAAAGTTAAAATTCTTATACTGTGAATGTGGCTCTAATTTAGCTAAATCAACTCGTTTGACTAGCCCTGTTTGCTAATCTTCTTAAGCTGTTCTAGATCAATGATTTTAATCTTTCGTCCATCCATGGCAATAACCTTTTCGGCAACAAATATGGAGAGTGTTCGAATGGCATTAGAGGAGGTCATATTCGAAAGGTTGGCCAAGTCTTCACGAGGAAGATAGACTCGTAGCGTTTGATCATCATGTTCAAATCCATATTTCTCAATTAAGAGCAATATCGATTCAGCCAGTCGGCCGCGGATATGTTTTTGGGTTAAACTAACCGTTCTGTGGTGTGAAAAACCAAGTTCTATGGCAAGATCTTTAAGAAGTGCGAGTGCAAAATCGTGATTCCGCAACAACACATCATATAAAATAGCAGGGGGTATTGTGATGATCTCAGAGTTCTCAATCGCAATGGTGGTCCCATTATGCGCTTCGCCAGCAATCAAGGAGCGGTAACCGATTAATCCATTCCGAGGAATCATTCGAATGATCTGATCACGACCACCAATGCCCTCTTTTATCAGCTTAACCATCCCCTCTTTTAGGTACTGCATCCCAATTGGCAACTCCCCTTCCCGGTAGATGAATTCGTTCTTCTTGTAGTGCCTTATTTCATGCGACTCTTCGAGAATAGCTTTCTCTGCAGGGGTCAAAAGATTAAATATACAATCCTCCTTAGCAAATTGAACCTCATAGAACCGACCAGCCTCTGCCATTTGATCTATTAATTACCTGTTATAAAACATCAAAATTAGAAATTTAATCGAATTATAAGGCATATTTAGCGACCAAAGGCATCTTACGACCAAATCCAAAGGCTTTGGATGAAACGCGTAAAATCGGCGGGGTCTGGAACCTTTTATATTCGTTCCGATTCACTAATAAAATCGACCGAAAAACCGTCGCTTCATCATACCCTAAGGCAATAATCTCCGCTGGACTATGAGCCAATTCGATATAGGCAAAAAGAATCTTATCTAAAATTTCGTAGTCAGGCAATGAATCTGAATCCTTTTGATCGGGCCTCAACTCTGCAGATGGTGGTTTTTCAATGGTGTTGATCGGAATAATTTCCGCCTCCCGGTTGATAAATCGAGCCAATTGAAAGACGTCGGTCTTATATACATCGCCGAGCACGGATAATCCACCATTCATGTCACCATACAAGGTGCCGTATCCTACTGCTGCTTCGCTCTTATTGGAAGTATTTAAAAGAATATGCCCAAATTTATTTGAGAGTCCCATAAGGAGCGTTCCACGGATACGGGCCTGGATATTTTCTTCCGTAAGATCTGGTTTTTTACCCGTAAAGACTCCTGCCAGACCATCGTCAAAAGCGTCCACAATTTCATGAATCTTTAAAATATCATATTTCACACCTAAGTTTTCGGCTAAGGCAACTGCATCATCAATAGAGTGATCAGAAGAAAATTTAGAAGGCATTAAGAGCACATGAAGGTTTTCGGCCCCCAAAGCCCGTTCCGCCAAGACTAGGGTTACCGCCGAATCGATACCTCCCGAAAGACCTAAGGTAGCCGTTTTAAATCCAGTCTTTTTAAAATAATCCTGAATACCCAGCACCAAAGCGTCATAAATAACGGCTATCGTCTCTTTCTCGGGTTGCAACTCTTGATGATGAATGTTATTAGCTGTGTCTATTAGTGCAAAGTCAGGAGCAAAATACGCCATCTCACGCATCACCTCACCATGCTGATTGACGAATAATGAACCACCATCAAAGATAAGCTCTGTCTGGGCTCCAATCTGGTTCACATAAACTATTGGCACTTGGTATTTCTTCGCATTATCTAATAAGATATCTTTTCGAAGTTTGGCTTGATTGTATGAAAATGGAGACGCCGATAAGTTGATAATCAGGTCTGGATCTTGCTTGCAATAGGTCGATATCGGACAGAGTGCATAGAGATTTTCGCGACCAAAGGCGCTAAAGACAGGTTGATTGTACCAAAGATCTTCGCAAATGGTAACTGCAATTTTTAATCCACCCAACTCGATGAGGTTAAACTCTTGATTGGGTTCAAAATGGCGATATTCATCAAAAATATCGTATGTCGGCAACAACGTTTTATGGTGCACGCTTTTAATCTTCCCCTCTTGAAGAAAATAGGCCGAATTAAATAACATCTTTCCGTTCGGGGAAGGATTTAAACTCGGCGAACCCACCAGGGCAGCAATGCCGACACAGTGCTTGGCAATTAAATTAACCGACTCGATGCACTTATCGATAAACTCACGTCGTTCAAGTAAATCATTGGGGTAATAACCACACACGGCTAGCTCCGAAAAAACTACGAGCTCAGCACCCTGGACCTTCGCCTTTTCGATATGGTGAATGATCTGTTCCCGATTCGCTTCGAAATTTCCGATGTGATAATTTAATTGAGCCAGTGCAATCTTCATGAAAGTAATCTTAAATATCCAAGGTAAAAAAGGAGTTAAGGATCAAAAAACTAGTCTGAAAACTAATGATAAATCAACTTAAATCTGTGTGTTGTTATTCCGCTCATTTTATACTTTTACACCAATAAATTTGTTCGCGTAAAAGTTGCGTCTAATCGAGGAATCAAATTCCGCACGGTTTTATTTGCGACGGATGAACAGAACAAATATAGTGAAAATTTAAAATGGTGATCCATGGCTAAGCTATTCAGCCTTCTCCTTATACTGGCTGTCCTCCTATCTTGTCAACGTAATCGGTTAAAAGTCGACGTCTCATCCGTCGACCTAACGCTAAAGTTATCGCGATTAGACCATGAGTTATTTGCAGTAAACAGTCAGAATATCACCACACAACTGGCTAAGATTCAGAAGTCGTACGGTCAATTTTTTGAAGCCTATAACGAGAATGTTCTAGGACTTGGAAACTCAGCCGATCCAAATTATGCTAATTATTTAAAGACCTTCCTAACCGATTCTATAAGGCAAGCCTCGGTAAAACAGATCGACTCTGTCTATTCAGATCTAACTGAACTAAAGCAGAAGCTTGAATTAGGCTTTAAACACTACAAATATTACTTTCCAAACAAGACTATTCCAACGATTATAACGCTTGTCTCAGGTTTTAATCAATCTATTGTATTAACCACTGATGCTATTGGGTTAAGTCTGGATAACTATCTGGGTTCTTCGTGTACCTATTACAAGCAGCTTGGTATTCCGGCTTACAAAAGAGAAAATATGAGCCGTGAAAAGATCCCATCTGACATCATTTATGCTTGGGGAATCTCAGAGTTTGGCTTTGATGAATCAAAAGTAAATCTCATTTCTCAGATGATTTACCAGGGGAAGATGATGTTTTTTGTGGATGCGATGTTACCCGATGAGGCCGATAATTTTAAGATTGGGTATTCACCCGATAAGCTAGCGTGGTGTTTTCAGCACGAGGCAAGCATGTGGACCTATCTGATCGAGCATAAGATGTTGTTTAATTCAGACAGGATGAATATCGTTCGGTTTATCAATCCAGCCCCTTTTACCTCGTGTTTCACGGCCGATTCACCAGGCCGAACAGGTGTTTGGATGGGTTGGCAGATCGTACGGGCTTACATGAAAAAGCATCCAGAGATCTCAATTCCTGAGCTAATGGCCGAGAACGATTATCAAAAGATCTTAAACGAATCGGGCTATTCACCAGAGTAAATTTGAATGATCTGAATTGATCAAATTAATCTTTGTTGTATTATTATTCTCTTTTGCTATCATTGATACTATCAAAAAAATAGGGTGACTTTTACAGCCACCCTATTTTTTTGAATCCGATTCAAGGAATTACAACTTGCGGATTTTTATGTTGCGGTACCAAACATCGTTACCATGATCTTGGAAACCAATCACACCCGCCTTAGCTACGTTTGCCCAGTCAGGATTGTAGGTTGGAAACTTAGAGTTCTTCACTAACTCATTCCACTCTGGAGTCCAAAGGTGATACTCAAGTACGGTAGCGCCATTCATCTTATGAACGATAGTCCCTTGATACGAGATAATCTCAATACTGTTCCACTCACCTGCAGGTTTTGCATTTTGTGGTTTCGCTGGAATAAGATCATACAACGACCCAGCCTGACGATTACCATCCTTGCCTAACATCGCATCTGGATGACGATCGTTATCCAACACTTGCATCTCAGGGGCAGTTCTCCAGATCTCTTTGCCAGGAATCTCCTGTGCTAAATAAAAGATCCCTGAGTTACCACCTTCTGAAATTTTCCACTCAGCTTTAAAAGCAAAGTTTGTGAATTTTTCTTTGCCATAAACTAAATCGCCACCATTTACAGAGCCAGCTTCTCCATTACCAGAACCTTTTAAATGGATCGCTCCATCCACAATATTCCAGTCACCAGGGAAAGTGGTTTTGTTATAACTTCTCCACCCTTCTGACGTCTTACCATCAAAAAGTAAAACATAACCTTGCGCCTTCTCTTGAGGCGTTAAGGTGTTAATCGCACCTTCTTGCGTCGACTGTGCAACAGCGGGGGTACCAAAAATAAAACAAACAGAAACAAGTAAAACTAAAAATGTACTTTTCATTGGGTAAAAGATTAATTTATAATTTAAATAATTAGTTATAAGTTGATTAGATCACTAATAATATGATCTGTACCGTCAGATCGTGAATGCAAATTTTCAAAATTCTTTTGGATTTTAAATGCTATTTCGAAATAAATCAACTTTAAAGAGCGATAATTATGCTAAACTATTAATTATAAGTGAATTAAAAAATCAAAATAGAACCGAATCCGAGATCCGCAGAGGTGATCAAATCAGACAGTTTATAGAATAGAGGTCAAAGCTGAGAAATGCGAAGAATGGTATTATTTTAAAATAAAAACAGATCACACTAAAAAAGATATTGGATTAAGTTCTATCTTCAACCAGATGATTAGCGGTAAAAAAAGAGCTAATTTAGGAGCGTAAAAGATGCCGATTTCAATCAAGAAAACTCAATTAAATCGTAGCTTTGCACCAATAGGATAATACATTCAAAAAGATTACAAACGATACAAAATAGTTCAGGAACATGGGTAAGAAAATTGCAATTCTAACGGCCGGAGGAGATTGTCCCGGACTAAACGCCGCCATTCGAGGCGTTGGCAAAACGGCAATCATCAATCATGGCATGGAAGTAATTGGATTTACAGCGGGCTTTAGTGGTTTAATCCGCAAAGATTATGTGGAACTAGATGAGCCTAAATTATCTGGTATTCTTACTCTTGGAGGCACGATCTTAGGAACCTCTCGGGAGAAACCCTTTAAGCTTGAAAAAGGATTGACCTACAACAACAAGCCTGGTTTAATCAAAAAGAACTATGAAGAGTTAGGTCTCGACTGCATCGTATGTATCGGTGGCAACGGAACCATGAAAACGGCCCATCTGCTATCGCTTGAAGGTCTTAATGTCATCGGAATTCCTAAAACCATCGATAACGATGTGTTCGGCACCGAGTTGACTTTTGGCTTCGACTCCGCAGTAAGTATTGCAACCGAAGCCATCGACCGGTTACACTCGACAGCCAACTCGCACCAGCGAGCCATGGTTATTGAGGTGATGGGGCATAATGCGGGGTGGATCGCCCTCTATGCGGGTATCGCCGGTGGTGGCGACATCATTCTAATACCTGAAATCGAATTTGATATTAACAAAGTCTGCAAAACCATTGAAGACCGCTTCTCGAAAGGGAAAGTATCGGCCATTGTTGTGGTTGCAGAAGGGATTGAGAAACCAGAAGGGATCTCCGCAGCATCATACTTAGTCTCTAAAATACAAAAGCTTACCAAGATCGAAGCTCGTGAAACACGACTAGGCTACGTGCAACGTGGAGGTAGTCCTTCGGCCATGGATCGGATCTTAGCCACTCGATATGGAGCATTCGCCGCCGAACTTATTGCTCAGGGGAAATATGGAAACATGGTGGCAATTCATGGTGATAAATTAAGTGCGGTCCCTCTTGAAGAGGTGGGTGGCAAGCTTAGTCTGGTAGATCCAAACCATCAATTAATCGCTAAAGCGCGAAATATGGGTGTGCTATTTGGCGACGAATAATTTAAAGTTTAGAAACACCTAAATCAATCACTGCCATGAAAGCTCTACTTGTCATAGCTATCTTGATCACCTCATCACTCTTCGTGCAGAATACTCAGGCACAAGGGACCGCTAAAGTGAAATTCGAGCAGATGGATCATAATTTTGGCGTGATCAAAGAGGAGGCAGGTCCAGTATATTTCAACTTTCAATTTGTCAATACCGGCACTGTGCCTCTACTCATCCAACATGTGGAAGCTTCCTGTGGGTGCACCACCCCTGAGTGGAGCAAAGAACCCATTCTTCCTGGTAAAGGTGGGTTTATTAAAGTCTCGTATAACCCCGAGCAGCGACCAGGGATCTTTAACAAAAACATCACCGTAACCTCAAATGCAGAAAAAGGAGTAATGGTGCTAACGATCTCCGGAGAGGTAACTCCTAGGACTTTATTGACCAATGATCTTTATCCGATCGACTTTGGGGCCGTACGGTTATCTGCTGAGGAGCTTTCGTTTTTACGAATAAAGGATCAGGAGATTAGCACGGATACACTAAAGGTTTATAATCCTGGCACCTCACCTCTAACGATTAACTACAAGATTATACCGCCCCATTTATCGATTTCAACGATCCCCTCACCAATTGCACCAAAAGGCAAAGGGGTTATAATCGTCACATTTAACGCGGCTAAAAAACAAGAATATGGTTTTGTGACCAACCGAATTTATCTAGGATTCAATCAAAAAGAACAGTATAAAGATGCGATTAAGGTAAGTGCAACCATTGAAGAGGACTTTTCAAAACTCAGTGCTGAAGAGATCGCCAATGCTCCACGGATCGGAATAAACAGCAAGATCTTTGACTTTAAAGAACTTGTCGAAGGGGAGTCGGCATCCTATACTTTTATCCTATTCAACAAAGGAAAGAAGCCATTGATCATACGAAGCATTACAGCCTCTTGCGGATGCACAACAGCTAAGCCAAGCTCAAACATTCTTGCTCCTGGAAGTACCACCGACCTTAAAGTAACGTTTGACTCTCAGGGTAAGCTTGGGATCCAAAACAAAGTGCTGACTATTATTACCAATGATCCAGAACATTCCACTACCCTACTCCGCGTTATTGGGATTGTAAAATCAAAACCATGAGCAGTCATCCAGAGAACGATCCAAAATATATTGGTCTGCAGGTGAATAGCGGAGTTGAAACTCCTGATTCTGTAAACAGTGAAGCTGTGAGTGAATTTTTAAAGCGTAACAAGCGAGCGGAACTTACCGCAGAAGCTTATGTCGCAGGTATTCGTCAGGGTGACATCTCTATTCTTAGTCAGGCCGTCACCCTTGTTGAAAGCAGCAATCCTGCACATCAGCAACTCGCGCAGGAAGTTGTTCTTCAGTGTCTCCCCTTTGCGGGTGATTCCATTCGATTAGGGATCACAGGGATGCCAGGTGCAGGCAAGAGCACCTTTATTGAAGCGTTAGGGAAAACGATTACTGGACAGGGTCGTAAATTGGCCGTCTTGGCGATTGACCCAAGCTCTGAAAAAACGAAGGGTTCTATTCTAGGCGATAAAACCAGAATGGAAGAACTGTCTGCTAATGCCAATGCCTATATTCGGCCTAGTCCAACATCAGGATCTTTAGGTGGAGTGGCTCGGAAAACAAGAGAGATAATTACCCTATGTGAAGCCGCAGGATTTAACACCATATTAATTGAAACAGTCGGTGTGGGTCAATCGGAAACGGCTGTCCATTCGATGGTTGACTTCTTTGTGTTACTTCAACTGGCTGGTGCTGGCGATGAATTACAAGGGATTAAAAGAGGCATTATGGAGATGGCTGACCTGTTAGTGGTCAACAAATCAGACGGTGATAACATCGACAAAGCTCAACTTGCTGCAGCTCAATATCGCAATGCCTTGCATCTGTTTCCTGCGTCTGATTCGGGATGGGACCCCAAAGTGTTAACCTGCTCTGCATTGGAAAACAAAGGAATCTCGGAGGTGTGGACTGCAATTCTTGATTATGCAAACGAAACCAACACCAATGGGTTTTTTCATAAAAGAAGGAATGAACAAGTTCGGTATGCCATGTATGAGACCATCAATGAGATGCTAAAGAATAATTTTTATCAAAATCAAACAATTCAGCAGCTACTCTTGGCCTTGGAAAAACAAGTCATTGAGAATACCACTAGCTCATTAACTGCTGCAAACCAGCTACTAGAGAGCTATTTTAAACTCAATTCAAAATAGCTCCTTTTTTGAGAGTCAAATTGTTTTAATACCTTTGTTCAACGATTTTAGTCACAGAACTTTAATAATCATCTTTAAATAAAACTTAAATGAAACATTTTCTAATTATTGCGATGGCCTTGGCAGGATTATATTCTTGTGCAAAACCAGTTGGATTTGTCATCAATGGTCAGATTAAGGGCAAAGACAGTGGAGCTATTCAGCTTATGAAATTTACAAATGGTAAATGGATTGCGGAGGACTCTGCCAAGATCGAAAAAGGAAAGTTTGTCTTAAAAGGGAAAGCCGATCTTCCTGAATTGCGAATTGTTTCAATGGGACCTCAGATGATGGTCGCTCAATTCTTTGCTGAAAATGGCACACTAACACTAAAAGCTGATGCTGATAGTTTAGCTAACTCTGAAGTACAAGGATCTAAATCGAATGATGAGTTTTCGATTCTTAAGAAAGAGTTAAAAAATATTGCGAAAGAGACGCAAGGGTTGCAACAAAAATACAATGATGCCAGGACAAGAGGCAATGAAGATGAGATGAAAAAAGCTCAGATTGATTATGAAGCTATGATGGGAAACCAAAAAGTTTACTCTAAAAACTTCATCCGGGAGCATCCAAAATCAACGGTTTCTCCACTTATTGTGCTTATGCAGTTGGCTCAAGAGATGTCATCTCATGATATCGATACGTTGGTAGCCTTTCTTGACCCCTCTGTTCGGGCCTCAATTTATGTTGACGAACTAAAGAAATTAGCTGAAAAAATGCGTGTCACCAGTGTTGGTGGAGCAGCTGCTGATTTCACTCAAAATACACCTGAAGGAACTCCGCTATCGCTCTCTTCTTTGAGAGGTAAAATCGTCTTGCTTGACTTCTGGGCATCATGGTGCGGCCCTTGCCGCAGAGAAAATCCCAATGTGGTAAAAGCGTACCAACGTTTTAAAGACAAAGGTTTTGATATCTTAGGGGTATCCTTAGACAAAGAAAAAGAGCCTTGGGTTAAAGCTATTGCAGATGATAACCTAACTTGGCATCATGTGTCAGACCTTAAATTCTGGCAAAATGAAGCAGCCGTAAAATATGGTGTTCAATCGATCCCCTTTTCTGTCCTTATCGACAAAGATGGCAAGATCATCGCGAAGAACTTACGTGGCGAAGAGCTAGAAAAGAAGCTGGCTGAGTTATTACCGTAATACGTTTACATAAACAAAACAAAGGGGAGCAGTGATTAATTCGCTGCTTCCCTTTGTTTTTTATAGCGGCCTTTTAGGCTAGATACGACTCTTCTTAAAGCTTTTAATCACAAGGAACAGAACATAAGAACAACCTAAAAATAAGAGAACGTAAACAACCTCTTTGTAATACTGATGCAGCAGTTCTTGTTGTGACGAGAACAGATAACCCAAAAGAGCCAAGATGATATTCCAAGCCGTTGCCCCGATAGCGGTGTAGAGAATAAAATCGGAGAGCTTCATATTCGCAATCCCCGCAGGAATAGAGATCAGATGTCGAATACCAGGCAATAGTCGTCCAATAAGTGTTGAAGTCTTTGCATTTTTAAGAAAGTAATTCTCCGCTTTTTCTATCCCAGCTTGATTAACCATCATCAGATTTGCCAATCGGGTATTGACAAATTTAAACAATAACGTACGACCAATAAATTTGGCGGCGAAATAATTAATTAGTGAACCGACTACCGCACCTAATGAACCCGCAAGGATGATTAAAAATATGTTCATTTCGCCATTAGCCGCTTTATAGGCAGCCGGCGGAATGACTAATTCAGATGGGAATGGGATGATCGTACTCTCAACGGCCATCAATAAAAATACCGTCGTATAGGTAATGTGATCCATATACCAACTTAAAACTTGCTCAAAAAGTGCTTCCATAGAGATATTTTGGTCAAAACTAACCTTTTATTTTGAGGAAATAATAGGGTAATTAAAACAACTGACAATCGGGTTAAAAGATTTTCTGCAGGGGATATTTTAAAACAATATTAGGGGAAATGAAGACTATTTAGCCAATTGGTGATTAAGACAGCTTCACTTGTAAGATTATGAGTCTCTGTATCTCCTTGTTGGGAAAGGATAACTTCACGGAACTCATTAGGCGAAACACTTGGTTCTGAAACAATAGCCTTACATAGAGTAGCGCCCATGTCAGCACCGCGCATCAACAATTCACTCATCTTCCCATCCTTTGCCATGAATGCCAGACTCTGATAATGCGCTAAGACCTTGAGATTAATTAGTGTATCTCTCTTTGTTGAGGCTCCAATATTAGAGAGTAAATCGGAACGTTGGATATGATTAGTTACCGCAAAGATCCAGGGTGTTGATTTATCATAGGTAAAAACCTGTCCCGATGGGGTAATGTAGAATCCAGAATGGTTGAAACCCCAAGCATGATTTATATATTCAAATTGGAAATAGACCTCTCCCCGATACAGCTCAAGTTGATTCTTACCACAAGAACTCAATAATAATCCGATTAAAAATACCCCAATTTTAAATTTAACGATCATCACGAACCAGTTTTAACGCGAAGTTTAAAGGGCCGATTAATTTTCAATTTGCCGACAATGGATTTTCCACTTTGCCAGCAAATAGTACCGCTTCAGTATCTTTTTCTGATATAAAGAAAGCAAAGGGGCGTACCGCATGAAATTGAGGAGACTGAGGCCCAATGCTTGTCACTCCAATTCCGATAGAGGTTACTCCGGAGGCTGTAGTGCCTTGTTCGTCAACTGCAATAAATGTCTTATGCTTAACTTTGGTGATGTAAAGTTGATCGACAGAATTAATTTTTGAAAAATTAGCCATGCTAGGAGAAAATGCAACTGCCATGCCAAGTGAGGACATGATCTGATTCAGATCACTTTCCCAAGTAAAGCTAAAGCGAGGCAACCAAACATCAACCTTCGAGGTAGAAGTCATTGTGCTATTCAGATTAGTCCAAACCGATGGAGTTAATTGATTTAACAATTGATCAACAGAAGTTCCCTCATCAGGCAGCAAGAGGGTCATCTGAAATTTACCCCGACCATAAGGAATCCTCAACGCTCGATAACCAAGTTGCTCGGCATAACCAAATGTTTCATTTATCTTCATCATGGGCACATTCAACGACTTCGTCGAGTTTAGCGTAAATGACTCACTCCCTGTTTTATTTTTTTCAAACTGCTTGTCCCACTTTCCATTAAAATAGATTGCATTGATCAAAAACATGATCTCGTTGGGAGAGATCTGATCAATGATTTTAGTAATCTTTCCATTTGTTTTCGTACTGACCCATGCGTTAATCGTGCTTAAGGCAGCTTGATTGAATTCAAGTGTCTCAACTTGAGCATCATAAAAAAGCCTATTCGCGGTGACAAATGGAGTAAGCACAGGATAATTCTTTCGGATCCAGATGGAATTTGCAATATTCATCACCACGTTGCCATCGGCTTTTGTAAGGGCTAGGATTAGGTCGGCATATATGGCATTGATATCTTCAACGGTGAGTCCTGAAAATCCAAGTGATTCAATCAGGGCACTCTTGGTATCACCATCTGCACCATTTAACGCCATTGAAAAAGCCAAAGAAATGCTCAATGGGGAGACAAGCATATTTCGATCTTGATCGACAGGCAGTTTGTGTAATAAATTAAAGGTGAAAACATTGCTTGCCTTTACAAGACTAGCGGATTTCTGATTCAAAACGATATCTGCAGGAATAGGATCAGAACCTATTTTATGCGCACACCCCCCTCCTAAAATGCTAAGGGAAATAAACAATACAAATAACCAGATTCTCATGGGAAGCTATATTTATGGATAATCGAAAAGTTATACCAATTAAAACAACAAACGACATGCCAAAAATTAAATACCGAAAGACCATTAACCTTATTGCATAAAGAGTTAAAGTTGCAAACAAGCGACTTCTCCTCAACTAATGAAAGATACAAAAAATTAAACAAAATTAAGCCGCGGCCTAGCCAATTTCAACCTGCAGATTTCCCATACGAATTTTGACGATTATAATTTTGTTTTATTGGATTAGACCTGAGAATCGACTAACTTTGAAGGCTTATTTAAATTCCATGGAAGAACTAAAACCCAATCATACCCCTACCGACAGATCGAAATTATTGATCTTATTAAGTGTTGTGGCTACCTGTGTGATCATAGGAGGACTCTTTTTCAACTCGAAATCTGCCAGTATACCTAATCGAATTTCAGAGAGCGGTAAAGATCAGCAAGAGGTTTATTTTACCGCTGTAACCTTACCCGAGAAACTTGATTTCGCACAAGAATCGGTGCCATTAGAAAACTTCGATAATCTCGAATCACTTGATCGAGAGATGCTTAGTATTGCCAACTTCCATTCCCAAGCTTTACTCTACATTAAAAAGACAACCCGTTATTTCGCCATTATCGAACCGATTCTTAAAAAAAATGGAATACCAGAAGACTTTAAGTTTTTGGCTCTTGCCGAGAGTGGATTCTTGGATAAGGTTGTCTCTCCAGCAGGAGCAGCAGGCATTTGGCAGTTTATGAAGCCCGCAGCAATAGAAAATGGTCTTGAAATAAATGAGGAGGTAGACGAGCGTTATAACATCGAGAAAGCCACAGAGGCTGCGTGTCACTTTCTGAAAAAGGCTTACATGAAGTATGGCAACTGGACCATGGTAGCTGCCTCATACAACGCCGGAGTTGGAGGTATGCTTAAACAAGAAATCGCTCAAAAGAATAGAAGTTATTACGATCTTCAACTGAATGAAGAGACCGCCAGATATGTATTTCGAATTTTAGCACTTAAACTTATCATTGGAGAACCCTTGAAATATGGATTTAAAGTTAGTGAGGAGGAAAAATATCCGATCATACCAATAAAAGAGATCAAAGTTAGTGGAAGCATAAAAGACTTGCCAGATTTTGCACGAGAGAATAAAATCAACTTTAAAATTCTCAAACAATTCAACCCTTGGCTAAAAGGGACTAGTCTAAAAAATTCAAAACGGATAACCTACACGATTAAAATACCAATAGTTGGTAAATACCGAAGCTTTTTGAATTAGAATCATTGGTCCATTCCCCTAAAAACACGGTTATCCATTCATGAATCAAGAAGATAAAATCATCGTCCGAGGAGCACGAGAGCATAATCTGAAGAATATCACTGTTGAAATTCCTCGCAATCAGCTCACCGTGATCACCGGATTAAGTGGCAGTGGTAAATCTTCACTGGCTTTCGACACCATTTATGCAGAAGGTCAACGACGATACATCGAGACTTTCTCAGCCTATGCTCGGAGCTTCTTAGGCAATATGGAGCGTCCCGATGTCGACGAGATCACAGGGCTAAGCCCGGTTATCTCCATCGAACAAAAAACAACCAATAAAAATCCTCGTTCAACCGTAGGGACCGTTACGGAGATATACGATTTCCTAAGACTCCTCTATGCGCGTGCTGGTGAAGCCTACTCCTATAATACCGGAGAGAAAATGGTTAAATATACCGATAAACAAATCATTAAACTGATCCTAGAAAAATTTCAAGGCAAACGAACCATGCTTCTTGCACCAGTTGTTAGAGGACGGAAAGGTCATTACCGAGAATTATTTGAGCAGATCAGAAAAAAAGGGTTCTTGTATGCCCGAGTAGATGGCGAAGTGAAGGAGGTGACTCATGGTTATAAAGTTGACCGGTATAAAAATCACCACATCGAAATGGTCATTGACAAAGTGGTGGTTGATGAAAATGATGCCAAGAGGCTCCGCGACTCAGTCGATATTGCGATGAAACACGGACAAGGGATTATGATGGTATTGGATGTAGAATCAGGTGATACCCGATTTTTTTCTCGCCATCTGATGTGCCCCACAACAGGCATATCCTATAATGATCCCGCTCCACATAGCTTTTCGTTTAACTCCCCACAAGGGGCTTGTCATAAATGCAACGGTCTAGGCGAGATCACCGAGATAGATCAAGCAAAACTAATTCCTGATCCCGACCTCTCGATTGCAAAAGGGGGTATTGCCCCACTTGGGCCTCATAAGAATACCATGATCTTTTGGCAGATTGAGGCCTTGTCGGAGAAATACGGGTTTACCTTAAAAACACCTGTTGGAGAGATCTCAGAGGAAGCCTTAAATGCTTTATTATTTGGAACTGGCGAACGGATTAAATTAAAGAACTCACCCTTAGGGGGCTCTATCGATTATATGATGACCTATGAGGGTATTGTGAAATATATTCTCAATCAGAAGAGCGACAACCTATCCAAGACAGCTCAAAAATGGGCCGATCAATTTCATAAAAGCATGACCTGTCCAGATTGCAACGGACAACGTCTTCAGAAAGAACCATTGCATTTTAAAATTGACGGAAAGAATATCTCTGAGCTTACTCAACTAGACATTAGTGAACTCTCGAATTTCTTTGATAATATTGAAGAAAGACTAAGTAAGCGCCAGTTGCAAATTGCAACTGAGGTTGTCAAGGAGCTACGCACCCGACTTCAGTTTTTAGTCGACGTTGGTTTAACCTACCTCTCGCTTGATCGCTCTGCAGGAACCTTGTCTGGAGGCGAATCACAACGGATTCGACTAGCCACACAGATTGGATCGCAGCTTGTAAATGTGTTATACATCCTTGATGAACCGAGTATTGGGCTACACCACCGTGATAATCTGCGCCTCATCAATTCGCTCAAGCAGTTACGCGATACGGGTAATTCTGTAGTGGTGGTTGAACACGATCGGGA
>CAIVGL010000061.1 GCA_903905505.1 uncultured Bacteroidia bacterium
AAAGCCACCGTTAACGATAAAGTCACTAAAATGTTTTTTGTCATGATTTTAAATTTTAACACCCAAGATGGGACAATGAATATTATTTGAAATGAGTTAATTTGCGACCAAAGATAATAATTAATGACAATTTTACTGGGGCGAAACAGGGAAATATGAAGAGGTCTAAACTATCAACGCCAGCAGACCTAAAAATCAAAAAATAGGAAACATAAACCACTTAAAATAAATGGCAAATGACACATCAATCTAACTAAAGGTTTGTAAGTTTGTGGTAAACAATTTAAATTACACACAATGGACTTATTTGCACCTTGGCATATCATAATCCTTTTAGGAGCTATCCTTCTTCTTTTTGGAGGGGCGAAAATTCCTGAGATGATGAGCGGAATCGGGAAAGGGATGAAAGAATTTAAAAAAGCCCTTAAAGACGACACGAAAACTCCTTCAGAGACACCAAAAGAGGCTCCGAAGGCAAGCAATAAAAAAGAACCTTTAAAAAAATAGCCTTTTCAATCCCTATTTTTACAAAAGCCTCGCATGAAACTTCATCCGAGGCTTTTGTCTATTCAAGGCCTCGCATAATAGCTTAAATTATCTATTTTTAAATATCTTTGTACAACGATTAAAACGAAGTAAAAGAACAACGTCATTCAAGTACAATAGGAATTTTTGACCATGAAGAACATCCGGAATTTTTGCATAATAGCCCACATCGATCACGGGAAAAGCACACTGGCAGATCGTCTTTTAGAGGTTACTCAAACGATCAGCGGTCGTGATATGCAAGCGCAAGTTTTGGATGACATGGAGTTAGAAAAAGAGCGAGGAATTACCATCAAGAGCCATGCCATTCAAATGGATCACGTTCAAGATGGGATAAAATATAGACTTAATTTAATTGACACCCCAGGACACGTAGACTTCTCCTATGAAGTATCACGTTCCATTGCAGCTTGCGAAGGAGCCCTGCTGATTATTGATGCCACACAAGGAATTCAAGCACAGACGATTTCGAACCTTTATCTCGCCATCGAGCACGACCTGGAAATTATCCCTATCCTCAACAAGATGGATCTTCCTAATGCAAATCCAGAACTTGTTGAAGACCAAATTATCGAATTAATAGGGTGCAAAAGAGATACAATTATCCGAGCCTCCGGTAAGACTGGAGAGGGGATTGACGAAATCATTCGTCGTATTATTTCTGATGTGCCATCGCCAGCTGGTGATCCAGAAGCACCACTTCAAGGATTAATTTTCGACTCTGTCTACAATCAATTCAGAGGTGTAATCGCCTATGTGAAGATCGTAAATGGGACTGTCCGCAAGGGAGATGTGGTAAAATTTGTTGCCACGGAGAAACAGTACAATGTCGATGAGGTTGGCGTTTTAAAAATGGGGCTCGACTCGCGTGAATCGCTAAGTGCTGGAGATGTTGGATATATTATTTCGAATATTAAAACGGCGCGTGAGATTCGTGTTGGCGATACCGTAACCAACGTTAAACAACCTTGTTCAAATGTCATCTCTGGATTCGAAGAGGTTAAGCCAATGGTCTTTGCCGGGGTCTATCCGATCGACAGTGACGACTACGAAGATCTTCGAGCAGCCATGGAGAAACTTCAACTAAATGACGCTTCGTTGACCTATACTCTTGAATCATCTGCCGCTTTAGGCTTTGGATTCCGCTGCGGATTCTTAGGATTACTCCATATGGAGATCATCCAAGAACGTCTCGACCGTGAGTTTGATATGAATGTCATTACCACTGTCCCTAACGTTTCTTATCTGATTCACACCCGAGCAGGTGAGACTTTCGAAGTCTATAACCCAGCTGGGATGCCCGATGGCTCAATGATAGAACTGATTGAAGAGCCCTATATAAGAGCTCAAATTATCACTCGATCAGAATATATTGGAGCCATCATGACCTTATGTTTGGATAAACGGGGCATGCTAACCAAACAAGATTATCTCACAGCCGAAAGAGCTGAGCTAACCTTCGATCTGCCACTTGGGGAGATTGTCTTCGACTTCTACGATAAGCTTAAAAGTATCTCAAAAGGATATGCCTCATTCGATTATCACATCACGGGTTACAGACCAGCAAAATTAGCAAAACTTGATATCCTGCTGAACAGCGAACCTGTAGATGCACTATCAACCTTAATCCATGCCGACAATGCTTATAATTTCGGTCGACGGATGTGCGAGAAGCTTAAGGAACTTATCCCTCGTCAGCAATATGATGTTGCCATACAAGCTGCTATCGGAGCAAAAATCATTGCCCGTGAGACCATAAAAGCAGTGAGAAAAGATGTAACAGCGAAATGTTATGGTGGCGATATCTCTAGGAAACGTAAGCTACTAGACAAGCAGAAAAAGGGGAAGAAAAAGATGAAACAGATCGGGAATGTCGAAGTGCCACAAAAAGCCTTCCTTGCCGTCTTAAAGCTCGACTAAGCATCGAATCGGCTCGTTTACCACTCATAATCATCCTTCAAATCTCAGACTATGTTTGTTGATTCTCACTCGCATCTTTACGCCGAAGAGTTTCTCCCCGACCGAGAAGAGATGATTCAACGCGCCATAAATGCGGGTATCGAGAAAATCATTCTGCCCAATATTGATCAGACAACCATTCAGGCGATGGTTGATTTAACCGATTCACATCCCGATCTTTTTGTTCCCCTAATTGGTCTTCATCCCACATCGGTGAAAGAGGATTACAAGCAAGAATTACAAGTCATGGAACAATGGTTAGCCAAACGTACATTTTGTGCCATTGGCGAGATTGGTATTGATTTATATTGGGACAAGAGCTATTTAAATGAGCAAATAGATGCTTTTAAGATTCAGCTGAATTGGGCTAAGAATTTGGGAATCCCGATTGTTATTCATACTCGAAACTCTTTTGAAGAGGTCTTTAAAGTCCTTGTTCAAGAAAAAGATGCTCGTCTCACTGGTGTTTTTCATTGCTTTAGCGGTAACCTTGAACAAGCTCACCAAGTGATCGACCTTGGCTTTAAGATTGGCATTGGTGGGGTGGTAACCTTTAAAAATTCCGGTCTTGATGCGGTCGTTAAACAGATCGACCTTCAACATATACTCCTTGAGACAGACTCCCCTTATCTCGCTCCAGTGCCTCACCGGGGGAAACGAAACGAGTCAGCTTATCTAGCAATCATCGCAAACAAAATTGCAGATTTGCACCAGATATCCTCCGAAGAGCTTGGGCGGATTACGACTCAAAATTCGAAACAATTATTTAACTTTTAAATTGACATAAGTATTTCATAATTAGTAACTTTGTGTTGGATGTAGACGCAAATTAATTGACGCTAAGATGAAATCAGACACGCAATCTATTCTGATTATTTACACCGGAGGAACCATTGGGATGCGCGAAGACCCAATGACCAAAACGCTATCTCCTATGCGTTTTGAGTTGATTCAGGATGAGATCCCAGAACTTCATAAGCTTGGATTCAAGATCGATTCTGTAACCTTCAATCCTCCCATTGACTCCGCCAATATGACTCCAGAAATATGGAGCGATCTGGCCAAGACCATCAAGGAATGCTATTCGAAATACGATGGGTTTGTGATCTTGCACGGCACTGATACCATGGCTTATACCGCATCTGCGCTAAGCTATATGCTCGAAAACTTAGACAAACCGGTTATTCTTACGGGTTCACAACTTCCAATTGGTGTCCTTCGGACAGATGGGAAGGAAAATATTATTACCGCGATACAAATAGCAGCAGCTCAACGAAAAGGGAAAGCTATTGTACCTGAAGTTTGTATCTATTTTAGCTCGTTTCTATTTCGCGGC
>CAIVGL010000062.1 GCA_903905505.1 uncultured Bacteroidia bacterium
ACCCATCTTAGCTCCACGAATCTCTTTCGGTTATCAAGCGTTACCTAACGTAAATATATATACCGCTGTTAACAAAGGGTTTTCTGTCCCTTCATTATCCGAAACTCTAAGTCCACTTGGGCTTATTAACAGAACTATTAAACCTGAAAAGGCCTGGTGTATTGAGACTGGAGCTCGGTTAAGTCTGTTTAATCAGGCGACCTTTCTTGATCTTGCTTATTATTACATGAGAGTGAATGATCTAATCGTTCCGAAAAGGGTTGCCGAGGAGGCCTATGTGGGGATGAATGCTGGGTCATCTTTGCACCGAGGTTTGGAAGTTGCACTTAGCCAATGGCTTATTGGGAATAACCAGCAGCTTGCAAATCGTCGATTAACCTTGCTGGCTTCTGTTAATTATGCTTCTAATCGCTATAATTTTCAAGATTTTACAGCAGACAATACAAACTATTCGGGAAAGAAATTACCCGGTATGCCTGATCAGGTTTTTTCCGCTTCCATTGATCTCAAAACTCCCTGTGGATTTTATAGCCGATTCGATATTAATGCATCTGGCGAGGTCCCATTAAATGACAATAATAGCCTAAGTGCAAAAAGTTATCAGACTATAAATCTACGTGCAGGGTATGTTTTTACTTGTTTTAGAAAGCTTGATGTGGATGGTTCTTTTCGATTTAGCAACCTAACTAACACCCATTATGCCTCAATGGTCGTGGTTAATGCCCCTGGATCAGGAACCATCGCTCCTAGGTATTTTTACCCTGGAATGCCACGTTGGATAGCTTTCACACTTGTGTTAACTTCTCATCGTTAATGCGAATATTTTCTTAAATTATTTTTTTCCAAGTACTATTTTTATAGTTTTAACCTTTTAATTAAAGCATTGACTCAAAATCAACCAAGGTGAACCATATTTCAACCTCGGTTGTTGAACTAGAAATAACTAACATTTAACCTCTAAATTAACTTAGATTCTCCATGAGAAATACCTCCTTGAAAATTACCCTTATTCTGGCTGTCCTGATTTCGAGCCAGCTATTTATGACTTCTTCGGTAACGGCACAAAATGTACCTGTTGCGTCAGGTCAAGATTCAATGCTTGTAGAAGCGGCCAAGAACTATAAAAGCGTCTGCGCTAGCTGTCATCAGGAGGATTTGAGTTGGTATAAAACTCGGAAGTGGAAATACGGTAAAGGACTTGGCGATATTGCGAGTAGTATCACAACCGGTTACCCTGATATGGGAATGCTCTCTTTTCGGAATGTGTTCACGAAGAAACAGATCCAAGGGCTAGCGACTTATGTCCACAACAGTCTTGATCGGGAGAAAGAGGAGAAAGGGATTGATTTAATGGATAAGAAAAGATTGCCCACCGAGAAAGTTTTTCTACGCTTAGATACAATAGCAACGGGGCTTGATTCACCATGGGGAATGGCCTTTTTGCCAAATGGCGATATGCTAGTTAGCGATAAGCAGGGTAAGCTGCTTCGGTACCGCAAAAAGAAATTGATTGGAGAGATTAAAGGATTACCTGAGATCGTGGTTGCTGGTCAGGGTGGATTATTGGACATACGCCTTCATCCTAATTATAAAAAGAATGGATGGCTTTATTTTACCTACTCATCAAGCTCTGTCAGCAAAGAAGAGGGATGGAACACGACACTTATGCGTGCTAAGATTAAAGGGACTGAACTTGTCGATAAACAAGAGCTCTTCAAAGCTCTTCCCGATACTAAGATCGGTCATCACCTAGGTGGTCGAATAGCTTTCGATGGCAAAGGACATGTTTTTGTGAGTGCAGGTGACCGTGGGAATGGAGATAATGCTCAGGATCTAACCAATGATTGCGGCAAGATCCATCGTCTAAACGATGATGGCACACTTCCGGCAGACAATCCATTTATCGATCAAGCTGGAGCAAAAAAAACGATCTGGTCGTATGGACAAAGAAATCCTCAGGGATTAATCTATAATGCCGAAACTGGCGTTTTATGGGAGAGCGAACATGGTCCTAAGGGTGGTGATGAATTAAATATTATTGAACGCGGGAAGAACTATGGTTGGCCTTTGGTCTGTTTTGGAATCAATTACGATGGAACCATCTTAACTAGAGATACCATTCGGACAGGAATGGAGCAACCTATAACCTATTGGATCCCTTCAATCGCTCCTTGTGGATTAGCTATTGTAAAAGGATCTAAATACAAAGGATGGGAAGGAAATATTTTGGTTGGATCTCTGCGCTTTAAATACCTAGTGCGTTGCGAAATGAACGGGAATTCAGTTGTTCACAAAGAGGTGTTATTGCCTAACATCGGCCGATTACGTGATATCGAGATGGGTCCAGATGGATACGTCTATATTTCTGTGGAATCTCCAGGAATGATTTTTAAGTTGGTTCCTGTTGAGTAGTTCCCCCCAAAAAAAGCACTTGGTTGATCTGTCCGTTTACGGTACAAATCAACCAAGTGCTTTCTCTTTAATTAAGTAGGCTTATTTTTTGATCTCCCATTCAAAGCCATCCTTGGTGTCTTTGATCTCAAAGCCCATCTCGGTAAGACTATTTCGTATTTTGTCGGAAGTCACCCAATCTTTATTATTCTTCGCCTCAATACGAAGATTCAATAGCAAGTCAACCACCTCTTTAAGGGTGTTCCCTTCGCCGCTATTTGCTGTTTGTGGTTCGGCTTGTAATCCTAAAATATCAAACGTAAAGCTTGAATATAACTTCCTTAATTCGGCTAAGTCGGAAGCGGAGATCGTGGCATTCCCATCTTGTATGGAGTTGATCATCTTAACCCCATCGAAAAGATGAGCAATTAAAATTGGTGTGTTTAGGTCGTCATTGATGGCCGCATAACACTTCTCTTTTAATCCTGCAATATCAACCGTTGAGGCTGCAGACGCAGTCAGTGCTTCAAGAACACCAATGGCTTTAAATAACCGTTCCATCCCTTTTTCAGCTGCTTGAAGAGCCGCATTTGAGAAATCTAGTGGACTTCTGTAATGTGCCTGAAGGATAAAAAACCTTATCGATACTGGGGAATAGGCTTGTTCAAGTATCGGGTGACTTCCAGAAAATAGTTCGTCTAGGGTGATGAAATTCCCCAATGACTTCCCCATCTTTTGTCCGTTTATGGTAATCAAATTGTTGTGCATCCAGTATTTGACTGGATCATGACCGAAGCAAGCCTTTCCTTGCGCCATCTCCGCTTCGTGATGGGGGAATAACAAGTCTAATCCACCGCCATGAATATCAAACGATAATCCTAGGTATTTTGTGCTCATCGCCGTACATTCGATATGCCATCCAGGGAAGCCCAGACCCCAAGGGGATGGCCACTTCATCAGATGCTCGGGTGATGCATTTTTCCATAAGGCAAAATCAAGACTTGATCGTTTTTCTGATTGTGCATCTAAGCCACGCGTGTTGGAATAGAGATCTTCAATTTTGCGACCAGATAATTTACCGTAGCTATTCTTTGATGCAAATTTCTCAACGTCAAAGTAGACCGAGCCATTGATGCAGTAGGCAAATCCATCTTGTTCCAGTTTCTCTATTGCGGCAATCTGCTCAATAATATGACCTGAAGCTGATGGTTCTATGCTTGGGGGTAAAACATTAAGTTGAGTCATGTTTCTGCGATAACTATTGGTATATCGCTGCACAACCTCCATGGGCTCCAACGCTTCTAATTTCGCCTTGTTCTCAATTTTATCTTCCCCTTCATCGGCGTCGTTAACTAAATGGCCTACATCGGTAATGTTGCGAACATAACGTACATTATATCCTAAGTGCTGGAGGTAGCGAAAGAGCAGATCAAAAGTTATGGCAGGTCTTGAATGTCCAAGATGAGCCTCTCCATATACCGTTGGACCACAAACATACATACCCACATGTCCGGGATTTAAAGATTTAAAAATCTCTTTCTTCCGACTTAAAGTATTGTAAATTATAAATTCGCTCATCCTATACATATTAACAACAGAGATACAAAACTACAAAAATTACACTATTGTCTGATACGGTTCGCTTTTCTTATCTTTGACATAAATAAACACTGTAATATGCAAAACTTTTCGAAAGGTATATTTCTTCTTTTCATACTCCTAATAAACGGTTGCTGCCGCGGTCAGAGAGCTGACGATAACAGACCATTGGTACAGATTACTACTGACTTTGGAGCGATGAAGATCGCCCTATATAACGAAACGCCCAAGCATCGGGACAACTTTCTAAAGCTTGCAAAAGCGGGCTATTTTGATGGGGTATTATTTCATCGGGTGATCAAAGAATTTATGATTCAAGGTGGTGATCCTGATACCCGAAATATTCAGCCTGGACAGAAACTAGGCGATGGTGGTCCTGGTTATGAGATTGAAAATGAAATCAATCCTTTGTTGCTACACAAAAAAGGGGCTTTGGCAGCTGCCCGTCAAGGGGATCAGACAAATCCAGAAAAAAAATCTTCTGGATCACAGTTTTATATCGTTCAGGGCGTCGTCTTCCCTTCAGCTAATCTTCAAGAATTGGAGAAGGAGGGGACGCAGCGGTTAGCTCAAAGTATCATGCGACAACTTTCTCGGGAGAACAACGATTCCTTGAACTTCTATCGACAAGCAAACAATAAAATTGCGTTTGATAAATTAGCTACTCGGATTCAACTGTTGGCGATTGCCAAGGCGAAGGAAAAACCTTTTAAACTCACCGAAGAACAACGCACACTTTATACTACCGTTGGAGGAACGCCTCATTTAGACGGAAATTACACGGTGTTTGGAGAGGTTATCGAAGGGTTAGCCGTTTTAGACTCCATCGCGTCACAGCGCACTGGACCTGCCGATCGTCCACTGCGTGACATTAAAATGGAAGTTAAAGTGATTAAGGAATAGTTTTCATTTAGAGTTTACCTTCGATAGATAAGTCCAATTTCAAGAATGCTTCAGCGATAATTAGATCCTCAGGGAAGGTAATCTTAATATTTTCACGATTCCCAAGGACTAGGTGGACTGCTACTCCGACCTGCTCAACAACTGAAGCATCATCTGTAAATTTAGCTTTCCACGGTTGATTGTAGGCGTCATATAGGATGTTGGCTTTAAAAACTTGTGGCGTTTGCACTAGAAAATATTCTGATCGGTTGACTGGAGTTGAATGATTTAGCGATCCTTTGCGAACCGATTCATGAGCGGGCAGGACTGGGATGGCCGTCCCAGAAGTAGCTGCCTTCTCAAAGCAATTGCTCAACGTCTGATGACTTACCAATGGACGAACACCATCATGAACGGCGATTAATTCGAACCCCTTGGTATGCTTAAGTCCGTTTTTGACCGAGTCAAAACGGGTCTCTCCACCTTCAACGATTTTATGTGGGATTAGGCACTCGTGGTTCTGACAAAGGTCTTTCCATTGGGCAATTTCTGAAGCGGGTAAGACGAGTATTAGCTCTATTGTAAGATCAAATTTATGAATCTGCTGAAGCGTGTGCATAAGGATGGGAACTCCTCCAATTTGGATAAATTGCTTAGGAATTGTTGAATTCATTCGTGATCCATTCCCTCCTGCGACAACGATGCAACAACTTTTCATACGATGGCATATTTTATACAAAAATAGAGAACCATTTGAAAGTTAGTTCTCTTATTTGAGTTATTTTTGATAGATGAAAGAGATACTCGATTTTCTTAAAGATCTTGAAGCCAATAACACGCGTGATTGGTTCGAGCAAAATAGAAGCAGGTATGACCATACCCGAAAAATGTTTCTCGCAATAACGGAACTTTTAATCCATGAAATTCGGCAGTTCGACGAGGAGATTCCCCTCTTGAGTCCTAAGGATTGTGTATTTCGGATCTTTCGCGATGTAAGATTCTCACATGACAAAAGTCCATTTAAGTCGAATTATGGTTGCTTTATTGCTCGTGGCGGACGAAAGGCTGGTTTTGGAGGGTACTATCTCCATATTCAGCCCGGTGAATCTTTTCTCTCAGGTGGTATTTATAGGCCCCCTGCTGAACATCTGAATGCTATTCGACAAGAGATCTATTACCATCCAGAATCTTATCTGAAAATAATTGAAGAAAAGTTGTTTAAATCAACCTTTGAAGTTGACTATTTTGATAAACTTAAGAACGCTCCTAAGGGTTATCCCAAAGATTGGGAACATCTCGACTTGATAAAAAATCGGAGCTATGCCGTGGCTCATAAGGTAAGCGAAGAGGTTCTCTGTTCTCCTGACTTTATCCCCCATGCGATATCGGCCTTTAAAGTTCTTCACCCTTTTAATCAGTACCTCAATAAGGCCGTGGATGAAAATCTAGGTGATTGATCTGTATTTTAAGTTAATCAAAAAGATTGTTTTGCATTTCACCTCTCCCTTTCCTGTGGGTTATTGATTTATTGTGATCTAAATGTGCATAACTATCTGACTTCAGTGTGTTATTTTAGTTGGATTACTTTTCAAAAAAGTTACTTTTGAATGATTAAATAATCTGGAATGACTGTATTCTCCAAAACAAAATATCATCTTCAATCGCTTTGCTGTGGCACGGTTTTAGCGGATCAGTATTGGGAGCTTTATTGTCCAAACACGGCTGAGCGTGGTTTGTTAAGGGCGATTTATGATAGCAGGCAATTAGTTGTAGATCAGTCACTTCAAGGCCTTTACAGGTTCTCTAGCTGGCTTCCAATTTGTAAAACCCTAAATGGTTCGGCGGCCCCAGTTACCTACAAGAGCATCGCCTTGGCGAAGGAGCTTGGGTTAACAAATCTTTATATTACGTTTAATGGATATTGGCCTGAGAAAGGGGCCTTCATGTCAACTGGCACTTTTAAGGAATGTGAGGCCTACACGGTTTGTGCTCGCATCAATAATAATCCGGAGGGTGTGATGGTTGTGGCTTCTGCTGGCAATACCGCGCGCGCCTTTGCAAAGGTCTGCTCCGAAAATAAAATACCGGTTTTAATTGTCGTTCCTGAAGATAACCTCAATGCCTTGTGGTTTGATCAGGAGATCGATCCTTGCGTTAAGTTAATTGCTGCGGCATCAGGTGGTGATTACTTTGATGCCATACATCTTTCAAATTTAGCGTGTCAGACAGCTGGCTTTTATCCTGAAGGAGGCTCGAAAAATGTGGCGCGCCGCGATGGTATGGGGACAACGGTGTTGTCTGCAGTGTCAACGATTGGCAAAATACCCGATTATTATTTTCAAGCGATTGGAAGCGGTACAGGTGCCATAGCTGCTTGGGAGGCAAACCTGCGGTTTATAGAAGATGGCCGATATGGATCAAATAAAATGAGACTTATGCTTTCCCAGAATGCACCTTTTTTGCCTATTAAAGATGCATGGGATATAGACTCAAGAGATCTTCTTCCCTTTGATGATGATATAGCAAGACATCAAGTAGAGCTTATTGCAGCCAAAGTTTTATCGAACAGAAAGCCTACCTACGGTATTGTCGGTGGCTTATACGACGCGATGAAAGATGCAGGAGGTGATATATTTGCCGTAAGCAACGAAGAGGGGGCTAATGCAGCAGAACTTTTTCGTGACCTAGAAGGGAATGATTTAGAGCCCGCTGCTGCCGTGGCAGTGGCCTCCTTAATACAAGCGGTAAAAGAAGGATTCGTAGAGCCCGACGCGACCATTATGCTTAATGTTACTGGCGGGGGTATTGTTCGGTTTAAGCAAGAGCATAAAATCACCTACCTTAAGCCTCAATTGGTATTTCCCTTGAACCCCGATCCGCAAATGGTTCAGGAGAAGATAAAAGCGCTATTTCAAAATTAAGGGCAGATAACCTAAATTATCCACCCTCTTTTTATTCCCAATTCCAATTAATAGTTAATAAAGCTCTTGCTTGACTTTATGCAGTTCATTTTTGATCCGCTCCATTGGTCTATAAACATAGGTCAGACCATATTCTGTAGCTTTTTCTCTTTTAATCTCTTCTGGCAGGCTTGAGAATGATTCTTCAACTTCATTCCAGATATCTAAGATAATCTCGTCTGCTTCCGCTCTTAACTCTGCCACTTTTAGTGTCCAGCGAGCGGTATTGCTTTGTAGCGTTTTCTGAAAATGGTAAGCGTCCACAAATTGATCAAACTTTACTTTTACAATGGCAACCGAAGGATTATACAATGGATTTCCACCATGACTTACCCTTTTGTGTTCCCCCTCAATGATTTTCTTCCCCCATTCCAATACTTCAGCATCCATGATCAACGAAGGTGATCTCTTTTCATTGAAACCATAAAATTCTCGCACTGCAGCTTTCATGTCGCCACGTTGAATAGCAAAATTTAGAACTTGAATAAAATGGGAGAGGTAAATCCGAGCTTTTTTAACCGCCTCAAGATATACGGTACTGCTCTTCTCTTGCTGTGTTCTAGCAAGTTTATGATGAATTAAGGTGGTTTCAAAATTGGTATAAAAACTCCTCAGTCTGATTATGGATTGCTCCGAAAATGCAAGTTCATCGGTATTTCGTTTTTGGCCTTGCATAATGGCTGTTTGAAGGGCTCGTAGTCTGGCCTGATCTGTATTTGGGAGTCTTCTATATGGCATTCGATAAAATTTTATTTTTCTTAGTCCTTCTATTGCGAATTTAGACTATTTCTTGCAATTCCTATCCTTCGCAATATATAAAATTCTAGAGTTATCAACTAAATAAAGTTCATAACACAAAAGCACGATAATCTATCGTGCTTTTGTGTTATGAATTGGTTGATAATAAAGTTAATCAGCCATCTTTGCTTTCAAATATTCGCGATTTAAACGGGCAATATGAGCGATTGAAATACTTTTCGGACAGGCTAGTTCGCAAGCACCAGTATTGCTACATGCTCCAAAGCCCAGTTCGTCCATTTTTGCATACATCGATTTTGCTCTTGTCTTGGCCTCTACTTGACCTTGAGGAAGCTTAGCAAACTGTGAAACCTTCGCCGCTAAAAATAACATTGCTGAAGAGTTTTTACATGTTGCAGCACATGCTCCACAGCCAATGCAAGCTGCAGCATCCATTGCTTCTTCTGCATCTATTTGTGAAATTGGGATCGTATTCCCGTCTGGTACTCCACCTGTATTGACCGAAACGAAGCCCCCAGCTTGTTGAATTTTTTCAAATGCCGTCCGATCAACCATTACATCTTTGATCACGGGGAAAGCCCCCACACGCCATGGCTCAACGGTAATGGTCTGTCCATCGTTGAACTTGCGCATGTGAAGTTGGCAGGTTGTAACTTGTGAATCTGGACCATGTGCATGCCCATTGATATATAGTGAGCACATCCCGCAGATCCCTTCTCGGCAATCGTGATCGAAGGCAACAGGATCTTTCCCTTCTCGGATTAATTGATCATTCAAAATATCCATCATCTCAAGAAACGAGTTTCCTTGAGAGATATTTTCAATGGTATATGTTTCAAACTTCCCTTTTGCTTTTGGGTTGTTTTGTCTCCACACTTTTACATGTATTTTCGAGAGAATTTTATCAGCCATATTCGCGTATTTTAGATACTATGTAAGAGATCTAATTATTTATAACTTCTTTGGGTTAGATGAATCGTTTCAAAATGAAGCTCTTCTTTATGCAGCGTAGGCTCTTGATCTACCCCCTTGAATTCCCAAGCTGCTACATAAGCAAAGTTCTCATCGTCACGTTTTGCTTCTCCTTCTTCAGTCGAAGATTCTTCTCTGAAATGACCTCCGCAAGACTCTTTCCGGTTTAATGCATCGCGTGCTAGAAGCTCTCCAAGTTCAATAAAGTCAGCCACCCTTCCAGCTTTTTCAAGCTCTGGATTTACGTTCATTAATTCCCCTGGGACCAATAGATCGGAATAGAACTCTGCACGCAAGGCTTGAATCTCTTTGATTGCTTTATTTAACCCTTCTGCATTTCTTGCCATTCCCACTTCATCCCACATAATCTGACCCAGTTTTTTGTGAAAATAATCGGCAGGAGTCTTACCCTTTATATTGAATAATTGGTCTAAACGGGCTTTAACACCGTTTTCAGCCACCTCGAATTCGTCACTTTTAGTGTCAATCTTAGGAACCATAATCTCTCCAGAGAGGTAGTCTCCGATGGTATATGGCAATACAAAGTAACCATCTGCTAATCCTTGCATCAGAGCAGATGCCCCAAGTCTGTTGGCTCCATGATCAGAGAAGTTAGCCTCTCCAATAGCATAAAGACCAGGAACAGAAGTCATCAGATTGTAATCGACCCAGGTGCCACCCATTGTATAGTGAATAGCTGGATAGATCTGCATCGGCTCCTTGTATGGATCAACATCGGTAATCTTCTCATACATCTGAAATAAATTACCATATCTCTTCTCAATTGTATCTTGACCTAAACGCTCAATGGCGTATTTAAAATCGAGGTATACTGCTTTCCCTTCAGAGTTAACGCCAAAACCTGCATCACAACGCTCTTTTGAAGCACGTGACGCAACATCACGAGGAACAAGGTTCCCGTATGAAGGATATCGTCTCTCTAAGTAAAAATCACGATCCTCGTCTGCAATATCGTTTGGACCAATAATTCCAGCTCTTAATTTTTCAGCATCTTCCAATTTCTTTGGTGCCCAAACTCTTCCGTCATTACGAAGAGATTCAGACATCAATGTTAATTTTGATTGCTGTGATCCATGAACGGGAATACATGTTGGGTGAATCTGAACATACCATGGGTTGGCGAAGAAAGCCCCTTTCTTATAACATACCCAAGATGCAGATGCATTAGAACCCATCGCATTGGTTGAAAGGAAGAATACATTGCTGTAACCACCTGATGCAATAACCACTGCATGTGCTCCAAATCGTTTAAGCTCACCAGTCACCATGTCACGGGCAATAATTCCGCGTGCTTTGCCATCGACTTTTACTAAATCAATCATCTCATGGCGTGTATACATTTTCACACCTCCAGCGGCAATCTGCCTGTTTAGGGCCGAATAGGCACCCAAGAGAAGCTGTTGTCCAGTCTGACCACGAGCATAAAAGGTACGGCTAACCAATACCCCACCAAAAGATCTGTTCGAGAGTAGACCACCATATTCTCGGGCAAATGGAACACCTTGCGCAACACACTGATCAATGATGTTTGGAGAAACCTCCGCAAGTCGGTGTACATTGGCTTCGCGTGAACGGTAATCACCACCTTTTATCGTATCATAAAACAGTCTATAGACCGAATCATTGTCGTTCTGATAATTTTTTGCTGCATTAATCCCTCCTTGAGCCGCAATAGAATGGGCTCTACGAGGACTGTCTTGGTAACAAAAAGATTTAACATTGTACCCAAGTTCAGCTAATGAGGCAGCAGCTGATGCTCCTGCAAGGCCTGTGCCAATAACGATTACCTCAAGTTTGCGTTTGTTCGCAGGACTAACCACTTTAATGGCCGCTTTGTGATTTGACCACTTTTCTGCTATCGCCCCTTCGGGTATGTTTGAATTTAAGATGCTCATAACGATGGATCTTTTTATTTCAATTAAAATTTAAGAAGAAAATAAATTGGAATCGCAGCAAAGCCAATGGCGAAGATGATTCCAATCATATTGGCTAAGCATTTCAAACGCTTCATCCAATTGATATTATTTAAACCGATGGTTTGAAAAGCACTCCAGAAACCATGCGAAATATGCAGTCCAACGAGTAAGCCTGCAATCACATAGATAAGATCGTAGACTGGATAATTGATGAAAAGATTCGAAACTAAGTTATAGGTATTGTGCATCTCAATGCCAGTTCCAGCAGGATGGTCAAGCAATGGATCACCAGTGATCTTAATTTTAACCCAGAAATTAAAGATGTGAAGCACCAAAAAAGCGAGTATCATCGATCCAAGAATAAACATATTCTTAGATGGAGCCCACCAAGCGAGAAGCTGATCACCTGAAGCATATTTTTGAGGCCTAGCTTTCATGTTCGTCCAGGTTAACATCGCCGCCCAGATGATATGGATGATGAAACCTAAAGCAAGAATAGGTTCCATAATCTTAATCATTGGATTGGTGGCCATAAAATGGGCTGCTTGATTAAACAGATTTCCTGAATCATCAAAAATTAGAAAAAGATTTATCGTTAGATGTAGCGAAAGAAACAAGATCAGAAATAGTCCTGTGACGCTCATAAATACTTTCCGGCCAAGAGTGGCGCTCAGAAAACTGCTCATAAGTAGTTGATTTTAATATTGATATATTATGACAATAACATTCAAAGTAGAAAAAAAGTTTTCTGCTAAAACCTTATAAAAGAAATAGGACCTAAGTCCTACCTAATAAAGAGATCTAAAGCCTTGCAAAAATAGTTTTTTAAAACTATTTAGAGGAAAATTCGGTTAAAATTATTCATAAAATTAAACGCAAATAGGAATCTAAATTTGGGGAATAAGATTCTATTTAGTTTTTGACTTTTAAAAACTCGTTTAGTCCATCCAAAACGTTGTCCTCTTCTTCTAGAAATCCCAAATGTCCCGATTCGGTTAACCGAAGTATTTTTGCTTTTGGCATCGTCAAGGCATCTTTAAGCTGACCTGCAGCATCGTATACTTTATCATGTTCCCCTACTATAATTAAGATATGGAAAGGTGATCTTTGCAGGAATTGCAGGTAACTTGATCTTGTATTCATGGCTTTTATAGACCGTAACGCCCCAATCTCATTGACCTGACTCGCGGATTGGTAAAGTTCCAGAACGGCATTCGGGAATCTATCACTATTCCCAGGGGCAAAATTGGATGGGATAGTCGCCTGTAACAACAACTCTTTTTTACCTTTCTCAATAAGCATAGCCTCTCTATTCCGAAGTTTGATACTCGGCTCATCTGCCTGCTGGACTGGAGAATGCATCAGAACCAACTTCTCAATCAGCTCCGGATGTTTTGCTGCAAAAGCCAGGGCTGCATAACCGCCCATCGAATGCCCAATAACAATAATTTTTTGATGAATGTTTAGTTTAACCATCACCTGATGCAAAATATTGGCAAACGAGTCAAAATGATAATCTTCTGGCGGTGCCCCCGATTTCCCATGGCCAGGCATGTCGATGCGAATTACATGATGTTTAACCTTAAGCGAATTTGCAAGTTTGTCAAATAGATGGTGATTCCCCCAGTAGCTATGAAGCATTAGAATGGGTGATCCTGTCCCTTCTTCTTTTATAAAAAGCGAGTATTCAGAAAATTCAAGGCGTTGTTCCATCTAGCTTATGCGGGTTTATTTTGCACCTAAAAATAGGCCTGTTTTTATTGTTTGCAAAATTACAGACAATATCTAAACCATTTAGCCGCTTTTCTGTTTCTTTGTAAAGTGTAATTTTTGAATTTATATCCATGAAAAAGTATCTCGCAGGTTTTATTGTTGTCCTTTGTTCTCTCACATTCTCTGCCTTTGGAGAGGGGCAGTTAAAAGGTCGGGTATTTAACTTAAAAAATAACGAAGCGATCCCCTTCGCTACAGTAGTGATCTCAGAGACTACCAAGGGCACAGTTACCGATGATCAGGGAAATTTCATACTAGAAAATTTAGATCCTGGATTTTATAAGCTAAAAATAACAGCGGTCGGATACAAAACATATTTCTCCGAATCTTTTAGAATTACCAAAGCCACTGGTGCCACGATATCGGCACCCATGGAGGAAGATAATGTTAAGCTAGACGAAGTGGTTATTCGACCTTCATCGTTTAGAAAAAAGGAGGAGAGTCCAGTCTCCCTTCGCACAATCGGTATTGAAGAGATTGAAAAGAGTCCGGGAAGTAACCGTGATATCTCGAAGGTCATTCAGTCGTTCCCTGGAGTGGCCTCATCGTCTGCTTTTCGAAATGATATTATTGTTCGAGGAGGAGGCCCAAGTGAAAACAAGTTCTACCTCGATGGGGTGGAGATACCTAATGTGAATCACTTTGCCACTCAAGGTGCTTCTGGTGGACCAGTGGGGATTATAAATGTTGATTTTCTGCGAGAGGTAAACTTCTATTCTGGCGCATTCCCATCCTCTAGAGGAAACGCGTTAAGCTCGGTCTTGGAGTTTAATCAACGGGAGGCGAATGAAAAATTAAAGTTCAGAGGCACTCTTGGAGCCTCAGACCTAGCGCTTGCCTTGGAAGGACCACTATCTAAAAACACGACGTTTATGGCCTCTGTGAGACGGTCGTATTTGCAGTTTTTATTTCAAGCTATTGGATTGCCATTTTTACCAACGTATAATGATTTTCAGTTTAAAGTGAAAACGAAGTTGAACTCTAAAACAGAGCTTTCGTTTATTGGTTTAGGAGCCTTAGATCAATCGAAGCTCAATCTTACGGCGAATAAAACGGAGGAGCAACGTTACATTCTTGGTTATTTGCCAGAGAATAATCAGTGGAACTATACCTTAGGTGTTGTGCTAAAACACTTTACTGATCGCGGAAATGATACCTATGTGTTAAGTCAGAATAAGTTAAATAATTCAGCGCTAAAATATCAAGACAATGTTGTGCTCCCTTCCAAATTAAACTTAGACTATAACTCTTACGAACTGGAAACAAAATTTCGTTACGAGCATAACTACCGTTCCAGTTCCGATTTCAAGATTAATTATGGAGTTGATTTGCAGCATGCCTCTTATTATAATCACACGTACCGGAAGTCGTTTGATTTAAATATGCCATACACGATTTCGTATCAGTCTAACTTATCATTTAATAAATATGCGGCATTTGGTCAGGTCAGTCATGCTTATCTTGATCAGTTGCTTAATCTCTCTTTTGGACTGCGCGCCGATGGAGCTAATTACTCAAGTGCGATGGCAAATCCATTGAAAAATATCTCCCCGCGCCTCTCTGCTAGTCTACGTTTAACTCCAGGAACTTCGCTGAATTTTAATGTTGGTCAATTCGCTCAGCTTCCTTCTTATACGACTTTAGGTTATCGTGATGCTAGCGGGTCGCTTGTAAATCAAGTAAATGGTTTGGCTTATATTCATGTCAATCATTATGTTGCCGGCGTTGAATTCAGACCCTCTGATAATTCGCAAATTACTGTTGAAGGATTTTATAAACGATATTCGAATTACCCGTTCTGTGTTAGAGACTCTGTTTCGTTGGCTAGTAAAGGAGCCGACTATGGGGTCTATGGCGATGAGGCCGTTACTTCAACCAGCAAGGGAAGGGCTTATGGGTTTGAAGTGTTAGGTCGTCTAAAGCGATACAAACAGTTAAATGCGATTGCGACCTATACCTTTGTGCGAAGTGAGTTTACCGATAAGAAAGGGGAATTTCTCCCTTCATCGTGGGACAATCGACATTTATTGACCATTACAGCCACCCGTAATCTCAAGAAAAATTGGGATCTTGGTTTTAAGTGGCGCTATCTAGGAGGTGCACCCTATACTCCATGGGATTTAAATCGTTCGGCAATAAAAACGGCGTGGGATGCACAAGGTGCTGGCTATTTAGATTATAGTCGATTTAATAAGTCTCGATTAAATGCCTATCATCAGCTTGATGTAAGGGTCGATAAGTCGTGGTATTATAATAAGTGGTCTTTAATGCTTTATTTTGACATCCAAAATGCCTATAATTTCAAATCCGATCAGCCTGATTATCTTGTGAGGGTGGAAGATGCTAGTGGGAATCCAATGACTGATCCTCATAATTCATCAAATTATCTACTTAAGTCGATCAAAAACACTGGAGGAACAGTATTGCCAACAATTGGCGTTATGATTGAATTTTAATACACACCTATAACCTAAACAATTAAAATGAGTAACCTAAGAAAAATCAGTTTAAGCCTTATTATGGCGTTTAGTCTTGTCAATCTATCCGGTGCGACCTTAAGTAAATCCATGGCGAGTAACGAAGCATCAAGAGACACCTCATTGGCGAAGCGTCTGGAGTGGTTTCAGGATATGAAGTTTGGACTATTTATCCATTTTGGTATCTATTCACAATGGGGTTGTGTGGAATCGTGGCCTGTGGTGGAGGATGATACATGGGCAAGAACCGATGATGTTAAGGCCTGGACAGATCGCAATAAAGATTTCAGCTTGTTTAAGCGTGACTATTGGCAATTGAATAAAACATTTAATCCTACGAAGTTTAATCCAGAGAAATGGGCCGATGCAGCTAAATATGCAGGGATGAAATATTTTGTGTTTACGACTAAGCATCACGACGGATTTTCTATGTATGACACCCATCAAACCGATTTTAAGATTACCGATCCTTCCTGTCCATTTCATACCAATAAACGAAAAGATATTACAAAGGAGGCGTTCACCGCTTTTCGCAAGAAGGGTTTCGGCATTGGAGCCTATTATTCTAAGGCCGACTGGCACAGTCCATATTATTGGTTGCCTGATAGTTCAGGTCATGGGCGTCGTGCAAATTACAATACGTTAAAACAGCCTGTCCCATGGGCGAAATTTCAAAGCTTTGTCTACAAGCAAGTGGAAGAATTGACAACGGGCTATGGTGCAATCGATATTTTATGGCTTGATGCGGCTTGGACGCGTGCGCCTCACGAGGATATACATATGGATGATATTGCTGCAATGGCGCGAAAAAATCAGCCAGGGTTAATTATGGTGGATCGCAATGTTCATGGGAAGAATGAGAACTATCGTACTCCAGAGCAAGAGGTGCCAGCGAAGCCATTAGAGTTTGTTTGGGAAACCTGCATGACCATGGGCGATCAATGGTCATATAAACCTGAAGATAAATACAAGTCGACCTTTCAGTTGGTTCAGTTGTTGGTTGATATTGTGGCTAAAGGGGGTAACTTCTTACTTAACATTGGTCCAGATAGTCATGGGGAGCTTCCTGCTGGTTCCTTGTCTAGGTTGCATGAGATGGGTGATTGGATGTCTGTAAATCAGGATGGAATTTATGGTACGAGACCAATCGCACCTTATAAAGAGGGGAATATTGCTTTTACTTCGAAACAGAACTTTGTTTATGCTTATTATTTAGCGGCGAAGGAAGAGACCAAATTGCCAGCTGAGATACGGATTAAATCGCTTCACCCAATGGCAGGCACCAAAGTTTACATGCTTGGCTATAAAAAGCCGCTAGATTGGTCGTTAAAAAATAATGAAGTAGTTATTCAGGTTCCTGCAGATCTTCAAAAGTTGCCACCCTGCAAAATTGCGTGGTGTGTAAAGTTTCAGCAGGTCCAATAGGGAGCGTTACTAGAGATAAATAAGACTGTTCTTGATTAGAGGTGATCTAATCTTCTTTGGTATTTACCATCCAATACGAGAAGGTGTTGAGGTACTCCCAGAAAGATTTGATCACCTCTTCAGGTAGGTCTAATTTAGATAATACCTCGATATAGCACTCTAGCCAAACTTTTCGTGCGTGTTCGTTAATCGTAAATGGGGAATGACGAGCGGCTAACATCGGTCTGCCACGATTCTCATTGTAGTAGGTGTGACCACCGCAGATCTGAATAAAAAAGTCGGAAGAGCGTTGCTTGGCTTTTTCGAGAGCTTCATCAATACGTGGAAAGAGATGCTTCACTTCGCTTTGACTCAATAGGTCGTAATGATCACTTACGAGCTTTCGAATACCCTCTTCTTGAAGTAGGACCAGGAATTCTCGGGAAGGGAGAGCCACCGGAGGCCTTTGTCCAAATTCGTAGTGATTGATAGTAAAGTCCATGATGTTTAGAGAAGGTTAGATCTCCATAGTCATTCGCTCGGACGAAATCATATAATAACGGGCAAATTTCTCATCGTTCATATAATCGTGAAGCTGAGTCTGCCATTTTTTAGCCCGCTCTGACAATTCAACAATTTTTGTGTTGTTGGCAACATTCTCTGGATCTACTTTTTGCGTTTTTATGACTTCAATAAATTCATCCATCCATTTTTCATAATGAGTCATAAAAGTTTTCTGATCCGGAGTGATGTTCATCTCCTGAATCGATTCTTTAATATTCGCAGATATCAATGAGTTAGCCGTTAGTGTTGCACCAAGGGTAAACCCTAATTTGCGTAAGAAACCTCTTCTTTTATCTTCGTAACCGTCCATAATCGTGATGATGTTTATTTAATGATAACAATTAGCTTAATCTTTTGTTTGCATTGAATGTCGCTATTTTTTTGCCAATTACCGATATTCGCTCCTCTCGTTTTTCTGACCAGGTCCGGTCTTCTTTTTCAAGAAACTCGAGTAAAACCAACGCTTTCCCGTAGCATTTACTAGCTCTTTCTAGTTCTCCTTGGGCGTTACAAAGCTCGCCCTCGGCAAAAAACAGTTCGGCTAATACACTTAGGTGGCCATGCTGATAATGGTGCTCTTCGATCAGGCCTGTCGTAAGCTTTTCATTCGATAACGAGTGAAAAAATGCAGCATCTTGTCTTAAGAAATCCATGTACCCTCTTTCCAGAACTCTCTCTGCTTGTTCTAGATCACCTCTCTTTAATAGTCCAAGAACGACCGCAATTAATTCGCCAATCATCTCTACCATCCGAAGGATATAATCTTTCTGAAACATCCGATGACTCCCTTTAATTCGGGTTCAAAATTAGTACAATTCTGCAAAAGGAGAGCGCCAATCCTCGATATTTCTTTTGATGGATGGTCGAATGGCGATTTTTTTACGCCAAAGACCATTTTATTGATGACTTTTGACAACTGATTTTAGCACCTTCTTCTCTTTTAATGGAAGAGAACCCAGTCTGGAATTTTGCATTCGCGAATAAATTTGCTAGCAAAGCCGACCTCTAATTCATTGGTTGCATCTCCTTGGATATGGAGTAATTTTAATTCATGATAACCCTCTTCAAGGGCAATCTTTCCTTCGGCACGTTTGATTTTGTGCGTTGCCGGATTATTTACAATTTCCTGCCCATCAATGAAAATCTTTGAGCCATCATCGGAATAGGTGTAGAAAGTATAAACCTCTCTTTTTGGGATTTTAATCCAGGTTGTTAGTTCAAGAGCAAATGAATCACGGAGCAATCCTCTGTCGATAAAGAGATTCTTACTTAAGCCGCTCTTTAAAGCTTTTGCCGAAGCAAGCTCATCCGTTGATTTAAAATGACCTTCAAAATAGTTATATCTAACCCCTGGCTTAGGATCAATGACCTTCATTGCGGGGAGAAAAGTTGCTGGTGTTTGATCGCGATTGAGCCCTATTGGAAAGGTGAACTTATCAGAAGTGCCTGACTTAGTGCAAATCCAAGAATCGAAGGTGAACTCCTTTTCATGAAGTTCTATGATTCGGGCTCCACGCTCTAAATTCCCATAGGCACTTGATCCTGTCGCTTGGCCATATCCTAGGCAGATATCGTGATCGACGCCAATGAAATTATTGTTGTGATCATGTCCAACAAAGACCCCCATGACATCTCGTTTCTCAACTAATGATCCAAATAGTCCAGAGTTAATCTCTGAAGAAGCTACGCCTTCACCTTTGGATCCAATGGTGGATTCTTTTCCTACGATTGAATTAAATTCAATCAGTGGAATATGAAAGAACATCAGGGAGGGAACTGGCATATTATGATTGTTTGCCGTATAGTTGTCGCTTGTTTTACGATACCATCCTATTTGGTCGTGCTTGATCCAGCTGTACCCTTGAAGTCGTTTTTCTTTCGGATAATCGTTGGAGTCAAGACAATAAAGAACAGACGCAATTGATTTTGAATCAGTGCTTTGCAGTGGTATAGTATAATTTCCATAGCCACTTAATTTAGGCCCTTTTTCACCCACAAACCAAGGGTTTGCTTGGAGTAATTCAAAGATATACTCTCGCAAAATGATCCGTTCACTATCGTGATTTCCGAGAACCACGGCAAAAGGCATTTGGGCTTTTGTAAAGATCTCCGCAACAGCTAGCCACCCTTCTTTTTCGGGCAGGTCGGTAACGATATCGCCAGTGAGGATTGCTAGATCAGGTTTCTCTGTTGCCAAAACAAGGTTGATCGTCTCAGTGGTCTGAACACATTTGGGAGAGTTATTATTCCAATGAATGTCCGTGAATTGTACAATCTTAAAGGTGTGATCGCTTCGAAATTTAAATTGATGTTCCCTTTGGCTTCCTAAAGTTTGAAGAGAGTTCAACCCAATGGTTAGGGCAATTAAAATAAAGGTATTATGCAAGCGGGTCTTTTTCAATGGTTCTCTAAAATTAATGAGTATAAATAGTGTTTAGCATACCTTGTATGTATCAAAGTTGCTGTGTTAAGATATGTTTGCGTTCTTGGTGTATTTTTGAAATCAGTTCGCCGAAAAGTGTATTGGCCCATGCAAACCATGATCGGGTAAATTTTTGTGCATCATCTTGATGAAATGTTTCGTGCATAAACCCAGTTCCCGCATGGGTATTCTTCAGCCATTTTAGACATTGAATAATCTCTTGATCGTTGGTTGAGGTCATGGCCCTCATAATGATGCTCATGGGCCATATCATCTCTGGACCAACATGAGGACCGCCAACCCCGGCTGCTGCTTTCCCCTCGAAATACCAAGGATTATCTTTACTTAAGATAAATTTTCGTGTGTTTTTGTATAGCTCGTCATTGGCATTTAATGTGCCCAGATAGGGCATTCCTAATAAACTTGGCACATTGGCATCATCCATATAAAGTCTGTTGCCAAAACCATCGATCTCAAACGATAAAATCTTACCATACGAAAGATGCGATGCAGAGGCATACTGCTTAAGGGCTTTCTCCACAGTATTCGCTAATCCAGAGCATTTTAAAGCAAACGCACTATCTTTATGTACTGCCGTTACTAGTTCTGCTAGTTGTCTTAAAGAAGTTAAGGCGAAATAATTTGAAGGGATCAGGTATAAATAGTTTGTGGCATCATCAGAGGGGCGGAAGGTTGAACAAATCAGTCCATTTGGCTTAACTGGATTTCCATATCCTGCGCCGCACACTGTATCTGTTTGTTTCTCGGTAAGTCGCATAAAATGGTATGGCCCTTTACCCGAAAGACGTTGCTGTTCTGTGAAAGTTTTGACAATATTTTTAGCCGCTTTTAGCCAAGTGGCATTGAAAGGGGTTGTATCTCCGGTCTTTTTCCAATAATGGTAGCTTAATCTTATTGGGTAGCAGAGCGAATCGATCTCCCATTTACGTTCATGCAACTCCGGTTTCATATCGGTAAGATCACTCTTCCATTCACTTCCTGTTGGTCCAAAATTAAACGCGTTCGCATAAGGATCTATCAGGATGCATTTGGCTTGACGATTAATAACGCCCACAAAAAGTTTTTTCAGTTGAGGATCTTGGTTCACCAAATGGAGATAAGGCCAGACCTGCGCTGTTGAGTCGCGCAGCCACATGGCATTGATATCTCCCGTGATGATAAACGAATCAAATTCGCCATTTTTTTCTGAGAAATGAACCGTAGTATCTAGGGTGTTGGGATAGCAGTTCTCAAATAACCAGGCTAGCTCAGGATCGGCAATGTCCTTCTTAATCTTTATTATTTCGGCCTCTACGGCCTCACTTTTGAATAATCGTTTTGAAGCCTCTGGGCGCATGGATTTTTTTTCGTTCGAGCTCGCGGATAGCAATTGGGGGGCAGCAGCTAATGCGCTAGCCGTTAAAAGGGAATGGGTAATAAAATTTCTACGTTTCATAGGGGATCGTTGGTTGTAAGGTTTCGGTATATCAGAATTGGCGAATTTAATTAAAGTTGATTAGTTCGAAAAGTAAAATGAATGTTGAGAATGCGATTTAACATGAAATTTTCTAGATCTGATAAAATGTAAATATAGTTGGATAAATTTTAAGCTTATTTAGATTCAATTTTCATAATTAACTTAAATTTAATTCAACGAATAAATCTTGATTTTTTTTCAACAAAACTTTATATTTATCTGGGGTCTAGGACTTAAAAAAATAATTTATTTCAGATTTTTAAGTCAAATTTGAGGATTAAAACTAGAAATCACGGGAAAATCAGGTTTTATAGAACAAATCCCCTTTTTTGAAGCCCCTTTTTTACTAATTTTACGAACAAAATAAGTTCTAAGTTGTTTATTTAAGTATTACAAAGCATAAATAATAAAATATAGTTCCTTTTTAAGATGCCACA
>CAIVGL010000063.1 GCA_903905505.1 uncultured Bacteroidia bacterium
CCCACAGCGGCTTTACGAGCGGCGGGGCCATTGAGGATAATCTCACCACTCCCCTTTTCGCCACGGATGACATAGGTGTCGAGACGTTCGCCATTGTTGATGTTCACCACTTGGACTTTCTCGTTTTCGAGTAGGTTGGCGGCGATCATCAGCTCTTCGTCGATGGTTATACTCCCCACATATTGAAGGTCGGCGCCGGTGACCGTCACCCGATGGATCTTTGATTTACAAACTTCTATAAACATAGCTTTATGCGTTACCGATTAAATATAAGGTTGTCGATGAGTCGGACTTTGCCGGCAAACACCGCGATACAACCTACTTTGATTCCACTTTCGTCCCAGCTTTGAATCGCTTTTAGCGAAAGCTCCTCGACGAGTTCGAAATATTCTAATTTTAGGAGATTGGTCTGTTCGATCTCCTGACAAACAAAGTTTTTCACTTCAGCCACCGAATGGCTCTTGGCAAGATTTTTCGCTTCACTGAGAATGCGATAGATCTGAGGTGCGCACTTCCGATATTCGGGAAGGAGCAATTTATTTCGCGAGCTCATCGCCAGTCCGTCGGGCTCGCGCACGATGGCACAAGGTACGATTTCGACCGGAAGATTTAGCTGCTTGACCATCGCTTTAATAATAGCCAGCTGTTGAAAATCTTTTTGTCCAAAGAACGCCTTATCTGGATTTACCAGATCGAAAAGTTTACTAACCACCTGAGCGACCCCATTGAAATGGCCAGGTCGAAATTGTCCTTCCATCACCGTTTCGAGTTCTCCAAAAGCAAAGATACGATTATCTGGTTCAGGATACATCGTCTCGACCGTTGGGACAAAGACGATATCGCACCCCTGTGATTCGAGCATTTTCAGATCGGCCTCTAGCGTACGCGGATAGTTGGCCAGGTCGTTCGGGTCGTTAAACTGGGTCGGATTGACGAAGATGGAGGCTATCACCACCTCGCATTGTTGCCGGGCCTGTTCGACGAGTGAAAGGTGTCCATCGTGCAGTGCTCCCATCGTTGGAACGAAGCCAATTTTCTCGCCACGAGCTCGAATTTCTTCAAGATCTTGGTGCATCGATAACCTATCGGAATAAACCTTCATAAATAGCTAAAAACAGGGTGCAAAGTAACAAAATATCTGCATACCACGAAAGGTTTTCAAGGGTGGTCAAAATAGACAATCCCTTAAAAGCATGAATATTCAGTATTTTTTATATATTTTTGCAAAACTTATTTAAGTTGAGGCAATGGAAAAAATGAAGGTTTTATTTATCTCGCAGGAAATTACGCCGTATTTGCCTGAATCTGAGATTTCCAATATCGGAAGATACCTACCGCAGGGAATCCAAGAGCGAGGGAAAGAGATCCGTACATTTATGCCCCGATTTGGGTGTGTTAATGAGCGCCGAAATCAATTGCATGAGGTGATTCGATTATCGGGAATGAATTTGGTTATTAACGACAACGATCATCCACTAATCATTAAAGTAGCCTCGATACAAGCGGCACGCATGCAGGTTTATTTTATCGACAACGAAGATTATTTCCAACGTAAATACACCATTGCCAACGAAGAAGGTGTTGAATTTGATGACAATGACGAACGTGCCATATTTTTTGCCAGAGGCGTTTTAGAGACGGTCATTAAGTTACGTTGGTCACCCGATATTATCCATTGTCATGGTTGGTTTACCGGCATGGTTCCCCTGTTTGTAAAAAACACCTACAAAGACAATCCACTTTTTGCCAATTCAAAGATCATCTATTCGGTTTACGATGATGCGTTTCAAAAAACGCTCTCCCCCAATATGGCTGCAAAGATTGCGGAAGATGGGATCTCCTTAAACGACATCTCAGTGATCAAGGACCCATCCTTTGTGAATCTGAGCAAATTAGCCATTGACTATTCGGATGCCACGATTAAAGGATCTGAGAATATCAATACTGAGGTTGAAAGCTACATGAAAGAATCGAAGAAACCATTCCTTGATTATCAATCAAAAGAGACTTACATCGATTCGTATTTCGATTTTTACGATACTTTTTAATCGCATAGCTTGGCAAACAAAATACTCATACTGGTTCTAGTTATCATTGGGTATCTTACCTTTTTTACCTCGTGCGCCAATATTGGAATGCCATCAGGAGGGATTAAAGATAGCATCCCGCCCTACGTGATCCATAGCATTCCCAGCTTTAATCAGACCAACTTTAACGACCAAAAAATCAAGGTCACCTTTAATGAATTTGTTGTCGTTGAAGGACTGAGCGAAAAATTTATCGTCTCTCCACCAACCGAGAAAAAGCCGATTATCCGTACAAAAGGGAAATCGATCATCGTTGATTTAGGCGAGAAGCTCAAGTCGAATACCACCTATTCATTGGATTTTAAAGATGGG
>CAIVGL010000064.1 GCA_903905505.1 uncultured Bacteroidia bacterium
AAGGCATATTTTATGGTCGGATCAGCTTGTAAGGGCCACCCACTTTTAAATCGATTGATATAGACCCCTGCGATGCGTGGTTTTTCACTATTCATATTCGACTCTTCCTGCACAATTGAGGCTATCGTTACGACTTGAATAGGCGTTAAAGCTAATTTCACAGCCTTGTCTTTTCGAGTATTAGTCCAAAACCGATCATATTCAATTTTCATCCGAGCAATAAACTCTTTTGGAGAGGTATTCCAATAAAATTCATAGGTATTTGGAATAATAAGCATTGGAAACTCTTCGCAAGACATTCCCAAATCTGCCGCTACCCTATCGTCATTGAGCGTTTCAAAAAAGGCGGTACTGTCAGCCTCTAGATATTTCGACAACCGACCAGCTAAATCCTCTCTAAACCGAATGTTGTTGAAGGTAACCTTTACTGATTTCTGTTTTCCAGATCGTAAAACATTAATTAACTGATTATTATTCCATCCTTTTTGGATCTGATAGGCACCAGAAAGAACCTTTTTCGAATACTTCTTTTGTGAGCTGACCCATTTGAATGTTGACAGATCTGCCAGTATATGGTTACGAACTAACGAATCGAGCACTTGTTGAAAGTCTCCCCCAGTGCGTATATAGAGAATCTTAGAAACTAGAACATTCGGCTTATAAACGGCCAGATAGTACTTCCGTGCAAAAGATCCAGCCAAGAGCAAGAGGATCAAACACCCCACGATTATACCTTTCCAAAAGATTGAAAGTGATTTTAAACGTTGGATAAGACGTTGCATCATCGAGGTCAGATTGTCAAATATTATGTTCATGATCTACTTTAAAACAGGGCGAAAATACGAAAAATGTTCGATAGTGAAATCAATGGCTATTTGAAATCATTATAGCTTATCGTTGCATCATTTATTCGTAATTTTGCATCTTGAAGCTGTTTGCAAATTGATCAAAATACTACACTATGCATCACATTAAACTGGCTGAAAACATCTATTTTTTGGGGTTCAATGATCGAAGAACACATCTATTCGAAAATATCTGGCCTATCCCCAATGGAATTTCCTATAACTCCTATTTAATTGATGACGAGAAAATCGCAATTGTAGACACGGCCGAGCGCGGGTTTATAGAAGATTATCTCGAAAAGATACAATTAATCATTGGAGACCGAAAGATAGATTATTTGATCATCAATCATATGGAACCGGATCATTCTGGAGCTTTAAAAGCGATTAGAAGCAAGTATCCCGATATAACCCTGGTTGGAAACAAGAAAACATTTGGAATTATTGAAAGCTTCAGTATCGATCCAGGCAAGGTCATGCTGGTACATGATGACGACACGCTTTGTTTAGGAAAAACCACCTTGCAATTTCAAACAATCCCAATGGTTCATTGGCCCGAAACGATGGTCACCTATGATGTCAACCATAAAATACTCTTCTCTGGCGATGCATTTGGAAGTTATGGAACACTAGATGGTGGGGTCTTCGATGATGAAATTAATTTAGATTTTTACGAGGTCGATGTGATGCGCTATTTCACCAATATTGTTGGTAAATACTGCGCTCATACTCAACGAGCAATGAAGAAACTCTCGGTCCTTGACATTCAAATGATCGCCTCAACGCATGGACCTGTTTGGCGAACTGACTTAGACTGGGTCCTTAGTCGTTACTCGAAATGGAGTAATTACGAAATGGAACAGGGTGTGGTCATTGTGTATGGCTCGATGTATGGAAACACTCAAAAAATGGCAGAGGTAATTGCCAGACAGCTGAGTGTTCGAGGAATAAAAAACATCCGCGTCTACGACTCGTCTAAGACACATTCATCTTATATCATTAATGACATCTTTAAATACAAAGGGTTTATTGTGGGGAGTTGCGCCTATAACAATGCCCTATTCCCCAATGTAGAGACCTTATTAGCGACCATAGAACATATGGCTCCCAAAGAACATTACTTAGGCATTTTTGGCAATTTCCTTTGGAATGGTGGTGGTGTAAACAACTTAAAGAAGTTTGCTGAGATGATTAAATGGGAAATGGTCTATGATCCCATTGAAGAAAAAGGGGCTTTAAAAGAGGATAAATTCAAGATGTGCATGGAACTAGGCGATGCAATGGCTGATAAATTACTCCAAGAGCAACCCCCTAGAAACTTGGATAAAAACCCTTGTCATTAACTGATTTCGATTGACTAATAAAACAAAGGACCCTAATAATATCATTTCGACGAATAGCATAAAAAGTTGATTGCCTAACATACTCAATTCATTAGTCTTTTTCTTACTTTTGACAGAAGTTATAAGGTTACGTTTTATAGAAGTGTCAGGCAAAAAGATAATATTCGTCGAATGAATGAACTGTTAGAATTAGTACTGCATACCGATGAGGTCCTTTTGAAAATTGTCTCTGCCAATTTGATGGAGGCTTATGTCATTCTATTTTTAATAATATATAGTGAGACCGGATTACTATTCTTTCCCTTTCTGCCAGGCGATGGCTTACTATTCTCAGCCGGCGTAATTGCAGCCTCAACGCCTTTAAATATCGTTTGGCTTGTTCCTTTACTCATCCTTGCAGCTATTCTAGGAAATTTAACGAACTATTTTGTTGGCGCTTACTTTGGACATAAATTAGAAAAAAGCACCAACAAGTTTGTTGTCAAATATCTTATCCCTTATATCCATAGAACACGTAATTTCTACGATAGATATGGGGCGAAGTCAATTATTATCGGTCGATTTTTCCCGGTTATCAGAACCTACATTCCTTTTTTTGCCGGATTATCGGGTTTTAAATACAGCAAATATCTCAACTATACGGTGATCGGTTCTGTAATCTGGGTCCCATTCTTCACCTTATTAGGCTATTTCACTGGAGAAAATGCCTGGGTTAAAAATAATTTCCTGCTGATATTTTTAGGACTAATCATTGTGACCTTAATTCCATTCTTTTATAATCTATTAAAAATTATCATCAATAAATTTATTAAAACTGGAGCTAATTAATTAAACAACTCTCACCAGCAAGCCCTTTCAGATAAACCAAATAACCTCGCTGAAAATTTCCCTAACCCATGAACGAGCAGCAGCTAATCATTCTTCTTTTAGGACTCAACGTTTTTATTACGCTGATTCTAATTTTCAGAAAAAGAGGTCAAGATACTCCTCAGGTAGAAAAATTTCAGGAACTAGAGCGAAGCCTTCAAAAAATAGAAGCCAGCTTTCGCGAAGACTTTAGAATCAACAGAGAAGAGAATAGTGCTATTGCCAAGAGTAATAGAGGCGAACTTAACGAGACCTTAAAAGATTTCAAAAAGGAGCTATCAGAGACCCTAAAAGAGATCACCACACAAGCAAAGATAGATAGCCAGCAACAACGCGATAACCTAGATCGATCGTTTAAATCTTTTCAGGAGAGTTTCGAAAAGAGCATTGTTTCATTTAATGAGCTTCAGCGAGAGAAATTCGGACTTCTTGGCGAAGAGCAGAAGAAAATGGTTGAGACGACAGAGAAAAGACTTGAAGAGATTCGGATAACCGTTGATGAGAAACTTCAAAAAACACTAAATGAGAGACTTGGACAATCATTTGAATTGGTTGTGCGTCAATTGGAGAATGTACAAAAAGGGCTTGGCGAGATGCAGACACTGGCTCAAGATGTTGGTAGTTTAAAGAATGTCTTAAGCAATGTCAAACTCCGAGGAAGCATTGGTGAAGTGCAGCTTGCCATGTTATTGGAACAAATACTAGCACCTAGTCAATATGAGGCGAATGTAAAAACAAAAAATGGGAGCTCTGATTTAGTTGAATTTGCCATTAAACTTCCTGGGAAAGACGATAAAAACACCGCTGTCTGGCTTCCTATCGACGCTAAATTTCCAAAAGATATCTACGAACAGCTTCAAGCGGCGCATGATACAGGGGATCTTATTAAGATTGATGCTGCTCAAAAAGTACTGGAGACCACCATCAAAAAGATGGCCAAAGATATTCACGATAAATATATCGATCCGCCAAACACAACGGATTTTGGAATTATGTTTCTCCCTTTCGAGGGGATCTATGCTGAAGTTGTTCGGAGTGCCTCCCTATTGGATGAATTACAGCGTAATTATAAGATCGTAGTCACTGGTCCCACTACCCTAGCAGCTATTTTAAACAGTCTTCAAATGGGATTTAAAACCTTAGCTATCCAGCAACGGAGTGGTGAAGTGTGGAAAATTCTCGGAGCCGTAAAAAAAGAGTTTGAACTCTTTAGTGGTTTAGTAGAAAAGGCGCAAGGAAATATTCAGACTGGTTTAAATCAACTGGATGATGTATTAGGAAAGCGCACTAGAGCCATACAGCGTAAATTGAAAGATGTGGAGCTGCCCGAAATAATTGCAAAAGAACTTGATCTGGCTGAAACAAATGATGAGAGTTAAACAGACTAAGTTATTTTTTTAAAATTAAAAATCTGCAAACTAGAGATAGTTTGCAGATTTTCAGCTCAATGGACCCAAAACAACACTTAAATTCAACTCTGGCCTTACAGGAAACATTATTCTTTACTTTTCAAAAATCGGTTCCCGATCTAATTTATTTGTCAAATCATTAAAGAAGAGCAATTTATTCGATACCTTTAAGGATTAAATCTGAATAAATTCTCTGCGATGAATTCTCAAAAGTATTACACTGGTCTGAGTCTTAAAGAGGTTGATGAGAGCCGGAAAAAATATGGAGCCAACACCCTAACGCCACCCAAGCGGACTCCATGGTATAAGCTTTATTTTGAGAAATATGAAGATCCGATCATTCGAATTCTTTTAGTCGCTGCCTTTCTCTCTTTCGGGATTGCATTTATTGAGAATGAGTTTGCAGAAACAATTGGTATATTTTCTGCCATACTACTGGCCACAAGTATTAGTTTTTGGTTTGAATATGATGCTTCTAAAAAATTCGATTTACTGAATCAAGTAACCGAAGATATTCTTGTAAAGGTTATTCGCAATGGTCATATCAGTGAAATCCCTAAAAAGGAGATTGTAGTACACGACCTTGTGATAATCAGTTCTGGTGAGGAGATTCCTGCAGATTGCGAAATCCTTGAATCGTATTCACTTCAACTCGATGAATCGTGCCTCACGGGAGAACCAAGTGTTAACAAATCAGCGAATCCCTCCACGTTAAACTCAGAATCGACCTATCCCTCAAATTGGGCTATGCGCGGATCAAGAGTCTTGGAAGGGCATGGTACGCTAAGAGTTATAGCCGTTGGTGACCATTCAGAATATGGGAAATTAGCCATACAGTCAACTGAACTATCTGGAACCATCACCCCATTAAGCCTCCAACTAGAAGAGTTAGCCAAGTTTATAGGTGTCATTGGATTTGCACTTGGAATACTAACCTTTATCACCTTATTTGCGAAGGACCTCTTCTTTAATCGTTCAGAGAACCAACTAACAATTATCCAGCTTGGATCAATTTGCATAATAGTTGTCAGTGGATTACTTGTTCTGACCAAAGTATGGCTCCCCATTTATTATGATGCACTAATGCTATTCAGACCTAACAAAAAAGTTCGCAATAACCTCAAGTCTAAAAGTTGGGGTTACTGGCTTACAATAGGTCTAGCAACATTTATGGCTTTGCTCCTGATCGGCAAGCTAGTTGGGATCGATTCGTTTAATAGTTCTACGTGGATCAATTTTAAAGACGCAGGAAGAGTTCTGCATTATTTCATGGTCGCAGTAACCTTGATTGTCGTTGCCGTGCCTGAAGGACTGCCCATGAGTGTGACATTGAGCCTAGCCTTGTCGATGCGTCGAATGCTAAAATCGAACACGCTAATTCGCAAGATGCATGCTTGCGAGACGATAGGCGCCATAACCGTTATTTGTACCGATAAGACGGGTACCCTAACCCAAAATAAAATGAAGGTTAGCAAATCTGTTTTCTTGGGGCTCGAAAACCAGGAGTTCAACCATGATGAATTAAGCTTACTTATTCAAGAAAATATTGCCACCAATTCTACGGCTCATCTTGACTTTTCGAATCCAAAAAAAATAAAACCAGTAGGAAATCCTACCGAAGCATCGTTGTTACAATGGTTATATTCGATGGGGATAAACTACTTGAACATCCGAAATCAATCGATGGTCATTGAGCAATTAACGTTCTCTACAGAACGAAAATTCATGGCAACCTTAGTAGACTCTGCTTTATTAAGGAAAAAAATAATGTTTGTTAAAGGTGCTCCTGAAGTTATCCTTTCGAAATGCAAACAAGTAAGATATACCGATAAAACAGTAGCGCTTTCGGGAGTCCAAGAATCAATTGATAAGGTATTACTGCAATTCCAAGAGTTAGGGATGCGAACCATCGGGTTTGCTTATGAGCCAATAGAAGACAATATCGCTCGAATAAAAAATGGAGAATTAACACAACCCAACCTTACGTTTTTAGGATTCATTGCTATCTCTGATCCGATTAGAGATGATGTTCCATCAGCTGTCCTTCAATGCTTGAAAGCGGGCATTGAAGTAAAAATTGTTACTGGAGACACACTTGCAACCACCAAGGAGATTGCTCGACAGATAGGAGTCTGGAACGATAGTGATCTAGGACATAATATAATTACTGGTGCCGAGTTTGCTTTACTTAGCGACGAAGAGGCCCGTATTAGAATCCAGCACTTAAAAGTTATGTGCAGGGCACGACCATCCGACAAACAACGTTTTGTTCAGTTACTCCAACAAAATGGAGCCATAGTCGCAGTAACTGGCGATGGAACCAATGATGCTCCGGCCTTAAATTTCGCACAAGTAGGACTATCTATGGGATCTGGAACCGCAGTCGCCAAGGAGGCTAGTGACATTACTTTATTAGACGATTCCTTTAGCAGTATTGCGGTCGCGATTATGTGGGGGCGCTCGCTTTATCAAAATATACAACGATTTATTCTTTTCCAATTAACCATTAACCTAACGGCGTTAACCCTTGTCTTGATCGGAAGTTTACTTGGTCATAAATTGCCACTAACGATCACTCAAATGCTCTGGGTTAATCTTATCATGGACACATTTGCGGCTGCAGCCTTAGCCTCACTCCCACCTAACGAGCGAGTTATGGATCATAAACCTCGAAAATCAACTGATTTTATTATCACCAAAAAGATGCGACAACAAATAATTTCTGTCGGAATACTGTTTATAATCTTTCTTCTAGGATTACTCCTCTACTTTCAGGACAAGTCAGGCGATATAAGTCCCCTTGATCTTTCCCGTTACTTCACCTATTTTGTGATGCTTCAATTTTGGAATATGCTTAATGCCAAGGCTTTTCTCTCTGGAAAATCGGCATTTCATAATTTAAGTCAGAGTATTGGTTTTGTTGTTGTCTTATTCTTAATCTTAATCGGACAGATTCTTATTGTTCAGTATGGAGGCTTAATATTCCGAACTATTCCGCTCTCTTTAAAAGATTGGCTTTTCATTATTGGAACAACATCTGTCGTGCTTTGGATAGGGGAACTAGGACGGTGGATAAAAAGGGTTCAGATCACCTAAACCTACTTTTCCATAGAGTATATCTCCTATTGCCTTGTGATTCTAAGTTTTAAATCTCGACCATTTAGCACTCAGGCAGCATATACCTCCCAAATATTTTCTAGTTGACGTTAAAGATTGTTAATCATGGGGCAAATGAAGTTTTATATCACTCTATTTTCGTTTGGAAGTGCTTATATTGGCATATAAATTGTTTGGTTATTTAACGTGAGAGATAAAAATTAAGTTTATCATTTAAAATTGAAACAAGTTATGGACGACATGAAAAAAATTGCGAAATCATTGGCAATTGCTTTTGCCGGGGCCATCATTGCCATCGTTATTTATTCAACCCTTGAGCGAAACTCATCCACTTCACCCTTGCAGGGGAATTCCGCAGTTCAGTATACCAACTATAGCGCTCCTCCCCTAGCTCCTCAAGCTCAGCTACCCGACCTAACGCAGGCAGCTGAGAAAAGTGTTCATGCCGTTGTGCATATTACCACTAAAATAAAATCTCAGGGTGGTGCAAATGAGAATCAGCTTTTCGACTTCTTTTTTGGTCCAAAAGGGAACAATATGCCACGTGGAAATAATCAAGAGCCTGAGTATCGTATGGGAGCTGGCTCAGGAGTTATCATCAACGCTGAAGGTTATATTGTAACCAACAACCATGTTATCGAAGATACAGACAACATTGAAGTTGTCTTAAATGACAACCGAAAATTCACAGCTAAAGTCATTGGCCGAGATCCCAATACCGATATCGCCTTAATCAAAATCAATGCTAAAGATCTGACCTACCTCACTTGGGGAAATTCCGAAACCTTAAAGCTGGGTGAATGGGTACTTGCGGTTGGAAATCCGTTTAATCTGACCTCAACGGTAACAGCCGGTATTGTTAGTGCCAAGTCGAGAAATATTGGAATCATTAGTGGACAATTACCTCTCGAATCGTTTATCCAAACTGATGCTGCGGTAAATCCAGGAAATAGCGGTGGTGCCTTAGTCAATGCATCGGGAGAACTTGTCGGGGTAAATTCCGCTATCGCATCGAGAACAGGATCTTATTCCGGCTATTCCTTTGCAGTACCCGCCTCAATCGCACGCAAGGTCGTGGAAGACCTTAAACAATACGGCGAAGTTCAACGCGCTCTACTAGGGGTAGAGATTCGTAATGTAGATGATAACTTAGCACAATCAGAACATTTAGGCAAGATTGAAGGGGTATATGTTAGCAAAACTACTGAAGAAGGAGCCGCGCGTCAAGCTGGAATTAAGGCCAATGATGTTATTATTGCCGTTAATGGCAATCAGGTGAACACGGTAGCCCAACTTCAAGAACAGATCGCGAAATACCGCCCTGGGGATAAGGTTAACCTAAGTGTAAAACGGGATGGTGCAATGAAGCAATTTACAGTCGCACTGCGCAATACCAAAGGCGATACAACCATTGTAAAAGAGAGCTTGGCAATCTTAGGTGGTGATTTCGAACCAATCTCACAAAAAGATAAAGAGAGGTTGAAAATCGATGAAGGAGTTCAAGTTCTTAACCTTAAAAAAGGGAAATTAAAAGATGCCGGTGTGAAAATTGGATTTATCATAACCGACATGAACAAAATACCAATTTCAAGTGTTGAAGATATTAAACGAGTACTATCACAAGCAAGCAATAAAAAGCCTATCTTAGTGGAGGGAATTTACCCCTCTGGAGAATGGACCTATTATGTTTTCAAACTTGAAGAATAACATTTTGGGTTAAATAGAGAAATAGCAGCTTAATGGTATTGTACAATACCGCAAATATTTGTAACTTTGCAGACTTTTAATCAGAAAGAATGAGACAACTAAAGATTACAAAATCGATAACCAACCGCGAGAGTGCCTCGCTTGACAAATATCTTCAAGAAATCGGTAAGGAGGAGTTAATTACCGTTGAAGAAGAAGTTGAGTTAGCACAGCGTATTAAAAAAGGTGATCAAGCAGCTCTAGAGAAACTCACAAGAGCGAACTTGAGATTTGTGGTTTCTGTTGCTAAACAATATCAAAACCAAGGGTTAAGTCTACCCGACTTAATCAATGAAGGTAATCTTGGTCTAATCAAGGCTGCTGAAAAATTTGACGAAACAAGAGGATTTAAATTTATCTCTTACGCCGTTTGGTGGATTCGTCAGTCTATTCTTCAAGCATTGGCTGAGCAATCACGTATCGTAAGACTTCCTCTTAACCAAGTTGGGTCGTTGAATAAAATCAACAAGGCTTATTCTAAATTTGAGCAAGAGCACGAAAGAAGACCTTCACCTGAAGAGCTTGCCGAACAACTTGAACTGCCAGCAGATAAAGTTGCCGACACACTGCGCGTCTCAGGAAGACACGTATCTGTTGATGCTCCTTTTGTGGACGGAGAAGATAACAGCCTGTTAGATGTTTTAATCAACAACGATTCACCTAGCGCAGATAGAGCACTTATCGATGAATCACTTTCACGTGAGATCGATCGCTCCTTAACTACGCTAACCGAACGCGAAGCTGATATCATCAGGATGTTCTTTGGTATTGCTTGTCAAGAGATGACTCTTGAAGAGATCGGTGAACGATTTGGACTAACACGTGAAAGAGTTAGACAAATAAAGGAAAAAGCGATTCGTCGTCTACGCCATACCTCTAGAAGCAAACTGCTTAAGACTTATTTAGGATAGTCCCTATTCAACTATATAAAAAAGGAAGAGACGCTATTTAGCGTCTCTTCCTTTTTTATATAACCTAAGCAAAGCAAAGCAATAGTCCAATACAAAAGGTCCTGTTACCCTTTAAGCTTTGTATTCAAAAATTCTTTTAATCGATACATCTCATCCCGTAATCTAGCAGCCTCTATAAAATCTAGGTCTTTGGATGCTCTAGTCATCTCCTTCTGAGTTTTAAGAATGGTCTTCTCTAGGGCCTCAACAGTCATATATTTCACCACTGGATCTGCAGCTACATCACCAATTTCTGAAGCCACATAACCATTCCCTATTAGAGATTTATCTGGTCGATACTCCAACCCTATAATTTCGCGAGTCGGTTTTATAATCTGAGTCGGCACCAGTCCATTTTCCTCATTGTAAGCGTGCTGTTTGATTCGACGATAATTGGCCGCATCTATGGTTCGTTGCATCGAATCGGTGATCTTATCAGCATACATGATCACACGACCATTTAAATTTCGCGCCGCGCGTCCAGCAGTCTGCGTTAGGGAGCGCTCTGATCGAAGGAAACCCTCTTTGTCTGCATCCAATATGGCCACTAACGAAACCTCTGGCAAATCAAGTCCTTCACGCAAAAGATTGATTCCGATCAAAACATCAAAAACACCTTTACGCAGTTGTTCCATAATTTCAACTCGTTCCATCGTTTCCACATCTGAATGGATATAACGACATTTGATGTGCATCCGATCAAAATATTTTTGCAACTCTTCAGCCATTCTCTTGGTAAGGGTAGTCACTAAAACACGCTCATTCACAGCCACTCGCAAATGGATCTGTTCCATTAAATCATCGATCTGATTGATACGTGGACGAATCTCGATCTGCGGATCTAGAAGCCCAGTTGGCCTAATAATTTGCTCCACCACAACACCTTGACTCTTTTCAAGTTCATAATTCGCAGGAGTGGCACTAACAAAAACCACTTGACGCGCAATCGATTCAAACTCTTCAAATTTCAATGGTCGGTTGTCAATGGCAGCTGGTAATCGAAACCCATAATCGACTAAATTAACTTTCCGTGATCGATCGCCTCCATACATGGCATGGATCTGTGGCATGGTCACATGACTCTCATCAATCACCATCAAATAATCTTCCGGGAAATAATCCAGTAAACAAAATGGACGTGAACCCGGCTCTCGATTATCAAAATAACGTGAATAATTCTCTATTCCAGGGCAGTAACCTAATTCCCGAATCATCTCAAGATCATAGGTGACTCGGTCTTCTATTCTCTTGGCCTCCAAGAACTTCCCAGACTGCTTAAAGAAATCAACATGTGCAACTAAATCGTTTTGTATCTTTTTAATTGCTAGCTGAATACTATCCTTCGTGGTCACGAATATCGTTGCTGGATAAATCACACAATGGTCCATCTCCTTAAGCGAAGCACCATTTTCAGCATTAAACAAGACAATCTCTTCAATCTCATCCCCATAGAAAACAATTCGAATGGCGTCGTCAGCATAGGCTGGAAAAATATCCACGGTATCCCCTTTTACTCTAAAGTTACCCCGCTGAAAAATGATCTCACTTCGCGAATACATCGCATCCACTAATTGACGAAGAAAGACATTGCGACTAATCACTTCGCCAACTTTAACCTTAATCACATTTGCATGAAAATCTTGCGGATTACCAATGCCGTAAAGGCACGACACCGAAGATACAACAATCACATCTCTTCTTCCCGAAAGCAAAGCGGAAGTCGTGCTTAGACGCAATTTCTCAATCTCTTTATTGATTGATAAGTCTTTCTCAATAAACGTGTCCGTTATCGGCAAATAGGCTTCTGGCTGATAATAATCATAGTAGGAGACAAAATATTCCACGGCATTCTCTGGAAAAAACTGCTTCATCTCCCCATATAACTGGGCTGCAAGGGTTTTATTATGACTTAAAATTAGCGTTGGCTTCTGCACTTGTGTAATCACATTAGCCATTGTAAACGTTTTACCAGACCCCGTTACCCCAAGTAACGTTTGATAGGGATGATCCGCGCGAACGCCATCAACAAGTTGAATAATGGCTTGTGGCTGATCCCCAGTAGGCTTATAGTCTGATATTAGTTTGAAATCCATAAATTCCACTAAATATTTTCTCCAGTTGTCACCTCGTAAAACTGCGTCACATCCACCACAAACATTCCAGCTCGAATAGCGGCTTCAATACCAAGTCTTCCATCTTCATACACTTCGCATTCCGAAGGAGCGACTCCAATAAGTTCAGCAGCCTTTAAAAAAGTGTCTGGAAAAGGTTTATGATTGATCACATCTTCTGCTGCAACCACATGTTCAAAACAATCCTTAACACCTGCAATTTCAAGAGTTCTCCAGGCTAAATGCTGTGATCCGCCAGTCCCGCAGGCCATCGGAATCTTACCTTTATAGGCTCGAATAAGGTCAACGATTGGGACAATAGGCTGAGCCAGATGCATTGTTTTCTCAAAACGCTCCTCTTTGCGCAGGGAGAATTCCATTGGATCAAAATCAAGGTCAAACTTATTTTTTAAATATTCGCAGGTCTGCAACGCAGGAACACCTGTCACCTCTGCAAATAACTCAGTTGTGAAATCTATTCCATATTCGGCAGCCGTGGTTCGCCATGCAATAAAATGAACCGGCATGGTATCACAAATGGTCCCATCAATGTCAAAAATCAACCCTTTAGCTAACGGATTTGGTACTATTTTCATCCTCTTCTTTATTATCATTTTAATCCTCAAAAATAAGGATATAAAAGTTTACCTGAGTTTTATTTAATAGTTAATTAGAAATAGATTAATTTGCAAGCGTAACAACGGATTAAAACATGCCCAATTCTGAACTTTATTTGCCAACTGTAGTCCCTCAATGGGGCATATTTTTAGGAATCGTTCTACTCACCATCGGCTTTGTAGATAAGAACAGACGCCTAACCCTTATTGGCTGGATCACACTAGTCTGCACCGGACTAGCAGCACTTTATTTTAATTTATTAAGTGGGCTTTCTCAGCTTGAGATCACAAGTGCTGACACAGCCCTAAAACTCCTTATCTCAACTGGGTGGCAAAGTGCGGCGGGTGGAGTGCTTGCCTTGTCTGCCTTATTATTCTTTTACTTTGAAAAGAAACGATATACGTTACTCTCATTTTTAACAATTTCCTACTTTATACTTATATTCTTCCTGTATGTTCAAGTTTCAGACTCTGCAGGAAAGAGGATTAAAAATGAGTCAAAAACAGAACAAAAACAAGCCAAATAAATCAATATTATGAATTTAAATGAACCAAATGGTCTTTGGGAAATCTTAAAGATTGGAATACCTGCGTTATTAGTATTTCTTACAGCCTATTTTATGTTTCGAGACATGCTCGAAAATAATCAGAAACAACGCGAAATGGAGTTGCAAATTAAGAACTCCAAATTGATCCTACCGATAAAATTGCAGGCTTATGAAAGACTTACCTTGCTCTTAGAACGAATATCTCCTCAATCCTTATTGATTCGTATTTCACCTCATGAATTAACGGCGTCAGCTTATCATCAAGAGTTACTAAGTCATGTCAGACAGGAATTTGACCATAATTTATCTCAGCAAATCTATGTGTCTCAGACGCTTTGGGAAACAATTCGAGGAGCCAAAGAGAATCTAATTCGGATCATCAACCAGGCAGCCGAAGAGATAGAAAATGATGTACCTGCCTTATTATTAAGCACTAAGATCATTGAAAACTACCTGAGCTCAAATGATCAGCTAATTTCCAACGCGATCAACACCCTTAAAAAGGAGTTCAGCAAATTAGGGTAAACAGATTGCTTGATTCGTAATTCGCAGATCAAAAAGATTACAAATCAATCTTTTTAAATTTAGGAACTAACAAATGCATGATTGTCCAGGCTAATATGTAAGCAAAAGCACAAATCATAAACATAATACCATATCCAATCCGGATATCACCAGCAGCTTTATAATGGTCAAAGAGCACGCCTGCTGACTTTGCAATCATAATTCCGCCAATGGCCCCAGCCATTCCTCCAATGCCTGTCACAGAAGCAATAGCCCGTTTAGGAAACATATCAGAAACAGTGGTGAAAATATTGGCAGACCAGGCCTGATGAGCTGAGGCTGCAATACCAATGATCACTACAGCATACCACATATTATACCCTCCAAAATATTGCGCCGAAAGGACTAATAACGGGAATAAGGCATAAATAAACATAGCCCTTTTTCGAGCTACGTTGGCATCCATACCGTGCTCCATAAAATACTTAGGCAACCAACCACCCAAGACACTTCCAAATGTGGTCATGATATAAACAACAGCAATAGGAAAACTCACCTCGGTCCCTTTAAGCCCATACTGTTCTTTCAGAAATGCAGGCAACCAAAAAAGAAAAAACCACCAAACAGGATCTGTTAATAGTTTGCCTATAAAGAATGCCCACGTTTGTCTGAAAGTTAGAAGTTTAAACCAGCTAATCTTAGCTGCAGCATTAGATTCTGCAACTGAAAGTTCATCTTTATCACTTAAGATAAAATCATATTCCGCCTGAGATAACTTACCATTCTGAAGCTTATTCTCCGGAGAATCATAAATATAATACCAGAATATCAGCCAAATAAGACCAATAGCACCAGTGACTACGAAGGCCATCTGCCAACCCCAGGTGATGGCTATCCAAGGGACAACCAAGGGAGCTACGATGGCTCCAATATTAGTTCCGGAGTTATATATTCCTGTGGCAAAAGCTCTCTCCTTTTTAGGAAACCACTCGGCGATAGTTTTATTAGCCGCAGGAAAATTCCCAGCCTCTGGAACCCCTAAGGCAGCCCTAGCTACTCCAAAACCAAAAGGGCTTTTTGCCAAGGCATGTCCAATTGCGGCAAGACTCCAGCCAAACAAAGAGATGGCATACCCGATCTTTGTTCCAAATCGATCGATTACCCCACCAATAACAAGCATTCCTGATGCATATGCAATTTGAAAACAGATCACAATATTGGCATAAACCGATTCATAACGCAACGGATCAGAACCAAATAACCCAGCCCCTTCTAGAAAAGGCTTTAACAGGCTTATAACCTGACGATCAAGGTAATTAATTGTCGTTGCAAAAAATACCAAGGCACAAATAGTCCATCGATAACTGCCTAACTGTTTATTTAATTCGCTCATTTAGTTTGGTTAATTAGTTGTAAATTTCAATAGGCCAACATAGCCAAAGAACTTGATATTATTTTAGTTATAGTCCAAAATCAAAATAACGCTGCGCATTGTTGTAGGAGATATCTTCAACCATTGAACCTAAAAACTTCAAATCAGCTGGTAACTCACCATTCACTACATCCTGACCGATCAGGTTGCACAAAATCCGTCGAAAATACTCATGCCGTGAGTAGGATAGAAAACTCCTAGAATCAGTCAACATTCCCACAAATCGACTTAATAATCCCATATTCGACAAGGCATTAATCTGAGCGGTCATCCCCTCTTTTTGATCTAAAAACCACCAGCCTGAGCCCCATTGAATTTTACCTGGCGTCACACCATCCTGGAAATTGCCAATCATTGTGGCCATCATCTCATTGTCACTCGGATTTAAATTGTAAAGAATGGTGCGCGTTAACTTACCCTCAAAATCTAGCTTACCTAGAAATTTAGCTAATGCAGCAGCCATCGAGAAATCGCCAATCGAATCAAACCCCTTATCAGGTCCAACCGTAGCGTTCATGCGTAAATTATTGTTGCGCAACGCCCCAAGGTGATATTGCTGCGTCCAATTACGTGAGTGGTCCATCACCGCAAATTCATAGAGCATGGCCGACTTAAACAGTAATATTTCTTCAAATGAAGCCGATTTTCCAGCTCGAACATTGCTGAAAATCTTTCGTATTTCAGCAATCGTATAATCCTGCGCATAGATCGTTTCCAATCCATGGTCTGACAACCGACAGCCATTTTGATGAAAATAGTGATGTCTATTTTCTAATGCACCCATAAGCTCATCAAATGTGCGAATAGTGCTCGCCGAGACTTGCTCTAATTGATCAATATATGCGTTAAATGCTTTAGAATCCTCAATGGCCATTGCTTTATCAGGCCTCCAAGCCGGTATTACCTTCACCTCAAAACCATCCTTTTGAATGGATTGATGGTAGTGCAAGTCATCAATTGGATCATCGGTCGTGCAGATAACTTTAACATTTGCCCTCTTAATGATTCCTCGACAACTAAAATCTGGTTGACTAAGCATCTGGTTACAATCATCCCAGATCTGCTTCGCGGTAACAGGACTTAGCAAGGAGTTGATGCCAAAAGGTTTACGCAACTCTAGGTGAGTCCAATGATACAAAGGATTACGCATGGTATGAGGTGCTGTCTCAGCCCATTTTTGGAACTTTTCCCAGTCAGAAGCCTCTCCAGTGCAATAGTGCTCTGCGACCCCATTTGTCCGCATGGCACGCCATTTATAATGATCTCCGTGAAGCCAAATTTCTGACAGATTATTAAATCGACGATCTTCAGCTATCTCTTGTGGTGAAATATGACAATGGTAATCAAAGAGCGGCATCTTCGCCGCATAGTCATGATAGAGTTGCTTGGCAAAGTCAGATTGCAACAAAAAATCATCATCCATAAATGGTTTCATGGTCCTGAGTCTTTAGGTTATGAAGTCGTGAGACTTCTTATAATTCAAAAAGTCTTTTCAAATGACGCTCATACAAATTCTCCTCTACACACGAACCAATCAAATCACGATGTTTTTTCAACAAATCGGTATAGTGTGTTCCACTCTCCGCGGCAATCTTATATCCAACGTGAATCAATTGTCTGAAGTTTGGATTGTAATCAGCCTGCCCTGGAATATGGCGAAGGGTATTTGCAAATTTTGCACTATCCCAAAGATTCACCTCTTGAGCCGAAGGCAATTCAGCCTGTTTAATATCAATGACATCTGCATAAGGAGCACATAACTCCTCCTGACGAGATAACGCTGAAGTGTAAAAATGCTTAGCTAAATCTAACGCCTCACCACCAGCAAGAGCTAAACCAATTACCTCTTCAAGCCAAGTCGTACCAGCAGTTTTTATATGTATTCCCTTATCGTATTTCTTAATGATTCTGGCAATCTCGGGATAGATTGAAAATTTATCTGAACCCGAATGAACACTTAATTTTAGATTAGCAGGTAATCCAAACTCTTTGATGGCATAATCAATAACTAAAATATCTTCTTCAAATTCACGAGCAAATTGTGCAATGTCACCCACATAATTAACCCCTTTATTGAAACGACCGGTGAACTTAGGAGCAATAGTCTGAACTGGAATGCCATTTTCAGCGATCATCTTTAAAATAAAGAATAGTTCGACTGGCGTTTGTGGGACCTCCACCTCATCGATTGAAACTTCAGTAACAAAATTAGCTGCACCTTTCTGCTCCGCAATGAAACGGTATATACCACCTGCCTCAACCATAGCGGCAAGGAACTTCTGCGCAATCTGCTCAAGCAGTTGATCCGAGATGATAAATGGAGCTGCAATACCAGGAATGTTTAAAGAACCAGCATATTTCGCACAAGAAGCTTTAAAACTGGTAATTTCTGACGGAGTCGATAAGGTGCCAATCTTGCTGGCCACATCCAACGTGAAAAAGTCAGACGAGGAGAGAAATCCCTGAACATTAGAAAGATTAATATGATCAGCATCAACAAAATACTGACCCTTATACCCTAACGCTAAAACAGCAGCATCAGCCTCAATTCGAGTATCTTCTGGCTTTGAATGAATATACGAATGCTCTCTATTTGACTTATTCCAAACTGGAATTATCTCTATTCCCTTTTGTGCCGCCTTTGTTACCGCCCTTAATTGAGCTTCGCCTTGATGACCAAAACGATCTCCAATGCCTAAACTGTATTTACCTATCTGCATATTTCGTTAACTAATTGTATTTATCTTATCTTTGTATTTGCACCAGCTAGAAAAGCTAGATTTATTTATCCGTGTTCGTTCACGAAGGTAATTTCTTTTCTTTTAAATCAAAAATATCGCCCCCCCTTTTCGATCATTTTTCTAAAAGATTATTTTTATTCCGTGTTCGTACACGATATTAGAAAAATAGGATTAATTTTGCATTTTAGATAAAGTAATATCTTTGTAGTTCTGAAGACCACTATCAAGGATAAAACAAAGTTTAACAAAGAGTTAGCCTATCAGCTTACGACAACTTCTGACTATTTATTGAGTTATAAATGGTGAAAAATATTCGAATTTTAGATATTGCTCTTAAGGCAGGCGTTTCCATTGGCACAGTGGATCGGGTCATACATCAACGTGGCGAAGTGTCGGAGTCTACGAGAGAGAAGATCTTGAAGATCATTCAAGACTTCGATTACAGGCCTAACATTTTAGCCAGTTCACTGGCTTCAAAAAAGGTCACCACCTTTGCATCGCTCACACCTATGGCTTTAGATCAAGATTCATTCTGGTCGAAGCCTCAAATCGGGATAAACAAAGCCATCAATCAGCTCAAACAATTTGGGGTACAGCTTGACCCCCACTACTTTAAAATGGAAGATCCCCAATCTTTCACCCGAGAGGCTAATAAGATAATAGATTCTTCACCTGATGGCATCTTACTCGCACCATGGGGACATCGAGAATCATTGAAGTTTACAGAGCTGCTAGATCAACAATCCATTCCATATGTGTTTATTGATTCACATCTAGAAGAGGCTAATCCCATTGGGTTTATTGTGCAAGATTCAGAGCAGAGTGGCTATTTAGCAGCTAAGCTGATCGATTATGGCCTTGCACCTCAGAGTAATATCATGATCATTCATATTACAAAGAATTTGCAAAATGCCAATCATCTTTTGCAACGGGAGCGCGGCTTTTTAAGCTATTTTGAATCTCAACAATCAAGAGGTCATTCGATTATCAAACTTGAAGTGGAGGCCGAAAATATCTCTTCTTCCGAGAAATTCAACCTATTACTTGGTCATTCAAAAGGGATTGATGCGGTCTATGTTTCGAATTCGAAAGTACATCTCATTGCAACTCTTTTCGATCACAATAGCCTTAGACCACGAATCATTGGTTACGATATCATTCCTAAGAACATTGAATTACTCCTGAATGGGAAGATCGATTTCTTACTTAATCAAAATCCAGAAATTCAAGGATATAAAGCAATAAACCTGTTGTTTGATCAGGTGATCAGAAAAGAAAAGGTTACCAAATCAAATTATACAGCTATCGATATTATCACCAAAGAGAACTTGAAATATTACGTATCCATCTAACCGCTTTTTAGACAAATTAGAAAAGATGAAAAAGATATCATTTGATGATTTAAATGGAAAAGTTTGCGTAATCACTGGAGGAGCAGGAATAATTGGTCAATCCCTTGTAAACGCCCTTGCTTCTGTTGGAACGAAAGTTGCCATCATTGGAAGAAATGAGGAGAAAACCAAGGCTGTTGCAGCCGAGTTGTCTAAAGTTCACCAAGCGACCATTATTGGAATAAAAGCAGATGTGCTAGACAAAAACTCATTGGAGTTAGCGAAAATAGAGATCAATCGCCTACTCGGACCTATTGACCTACTTATCAATTGCGCAGGTGGTAATTCACCGAAAGCTACAACCCAAGTCGAACAGCTTGAAGAGGCCAATCTATCTGATTTAAGTAAAACATTTTACGGTCTTCAACTTGAAGGTTTTGATGAAGTATTTGACTTGAATTTCAAAGGCACTATTCTGCCATGCATGGTCTTTACAACTGATATGTTAGATAAAAAGTCTGGCGTGGTATTAAATGTATCCTCCATGAATGCCTATCATCCCCTAACGAAGATCCCAGCCTATTCGGCTGCAAAAGCCTCAGTTAACAATTTCACTGAATGGCTAGCTGTTCATCTAGCTAAAGCTGGCATCCGTGTCAATGCTGTAGCGCCAGGTTTTTTTCTTAGTGATCAGAACCGCTTTTTAGTAATCGATGAAAAGACAGGCGATTATTCAGCACGTGGGAAGAAAATCGCACAAAATACACCAATGGGAAAATTTGGAAATCCAGATGATCTGCAAGGTGCCGCACTCTTTCTATTATCAGATATTTCAGCCTTTGTTACAGGCATTGTCGTTCCTGTCGATGGCGGATTTAATGCTTACAGTGGAGTTTAAATTAACAGCATATAAAATATTATATTCTAAATACTTAATGCAATGACATTGAAACTTAGAAAAACATTTACTTGGTCGCTATTAGTTCCCACGAGCATGGGTGTTCGACTAACGCCAGCTAATGGCCAGCCGGTTCACTCGAGTGATCTTTTTCAGATGTACGCCACCAGTGCCGAGACAAACGTGGCAAGTATTTCATCCTATCTGGGACTGCCCGTAAAAGTGCTTACCACCTTTGTTAAGGAGAGTCCAATTGCTCAGTTTATAAAAAGCAACTTGAAAAGTCGCAATATGGATTTTGAAGGACCTGAAGTCGCGCAAGAGGATCCATGGGGTTATCGACATCAATTTAACATTGCAGATAGCGGCTTTGGATCGCGCGGACCACGTGTACAAAACGATAGAGCAGGTGAAGTTGGCAGAACATTGAATGTTAAAGATTTCGACTTAGAGCAGATTTTTAAAGTCCAGGGGGTTCAGATCGTTCATCTATCTGGATTAATTGCAGCACTGTCTGCTGAGACGAGCAATTTCTGTCTTCAGCTAGCGCGAACAGCAAAAAAGGAAGGCTCATTAATCTCTTTTGATCTAAATTACAGGGCCTCTTTTTGGAAAGGACGTGAGAAAGAGCTTAGCGCGACCTTTGCCGAAATTGCTTCACTATCCGATATCTTAATTGGAAACGAAGAAGACTTTCAGTTATGCTTAGGTATTGAAGGGCCTAAAACTGGTGGTGAAGGAATTGCCAGTGAAATTGAGGGTTTCAAAGGGATGATTGGCCGAGTAAAAGAAGCTTTTCCAAATACTTCGGTCTTTGCAACAACCTTACGACAGGTTATCAGCTCAAATGAGCATCTATGGGGTGCGATTATGCTTGAGGGTGACAATTGGCAGATCGTTGAGCCACGTACCATAGCAGTTCTTGACCGCATTGGTGGTGGTGATGGCTTTGTAGGAGGATTATTATATGGAATATTAAAAGGCTGGTCATCTGATAAATGGATTCAGTTTGGCTGGGCCTCAGGTGCTCTTGCCACAACTTTCCTAACCGACTATGCACAACCAGCCGACGAAGAGATGGTGTGGAGTATCTGGAAAGGGAATGCCCGAGTAAAAAGATAAGGGTATTGAATTCATATTTATTCGATCAACTTAAAGCAACATAGCTATCAATTACATTTAAGCATCTCAAAAATGATCTACTTTCAAATTGGTTCTGCGGACACTGCCCTATCTTCTGAAGATTTAAAACAGGGTTTGAATACAGCTCTTGATTTGCTTGGAAAGAAGCATAAAGTCCTAGCAATTCCTCCTGACTTCACACGTCTGGCTTCTAGAACTGGCGAATTAACTCGCTATGCTTATGATTATTATGGAGAAAAACTCACTGACATACTGCCCGCTTTAGGCACTCACACGCCCATGACGTCGCATCAGATCTCTGAGATGTTTGGAGAGATCCCACAAACGCTATTCCGGGAACATGACTGGCGCAACGATGTGATCACCCTTGGAGAGGTTCCAGCTGAATATATTCGTGAAGTCTCGCAAGATGCGGTAGATTTTGCTTGGCCTGCACAAGTTAATAAACTGCTGGTAGAAGGTGGCTTTGATTTGATCTTATCGCTAGGTCAAGTTGTTCCTCATGAGGTTGTTGGGATGGCCAATCACAATAAAAATATTTTTGTCGGAACAGGCGGTGCAGAAGGGATCAATAAGAGTCATTTCATTGGCGCTGCCTTCGGAATGGAGAAAATGATGGGACGCAGTCAGACGCCTGTACGCAAAATATTTAATTATGCGAGTCATCATTTCGCCAAACACCTTCCTATACTGTATATCCTTACTGTTGTTGGTCGAGATGTTCAAGATGGAAAACTAAAGGTTCGTGGTCTATTTATCGGCGACGACCAGGAAGTATTTAAGGCAGCCGCTAAGCTCTCACTTGAAGTGAACTTTAATCTGCTCGATAGGCCATTCAAAAAAGTGGTGGTCTACCTTGATCCTGCCGAATTCAAGTCGACTTGGTTGGGAAACAAATCTATCTATCGGACGCGGATGGCTATTGCTGATCAGGGAGAACTTATTGTCCTTGCACCTGGTCTAACTGAGTTTGGAGAAGATAAGGAGATTGATCAGATGATTCGTAAATATGGCTATTTCGGTACCCCGGAAACCTTAAAAGCGGTTCGCGAAAATGAAGATCTGCGTAATAACTTAAGTGCCGCAGCTCATCTGATCCATGGCTCCTCAGAGGGTCGTTTTTCGATTACTTATTGCCCAGGGAACGAAAGCAATAATCTAAATCAGCAAGAGATTGAAAGTGTAGGATTTAAATATGATAACTTAAAGGAAAGAATTAAACAATACGACCCTCAGAAACTTAAGGATGGTTGGAATATTGACTCAAATGGGGAGGAGTTTTATTACATCTCGAACCCTGCAATTGGGCTCTGGGCTGTACGCGAAAGATTTAAAGACTAAAGAATGAGATTAGAAAAAATTAAGTGGGGATTGATAGGATGTGGTGATGTTACAGAAGTTAAAAGTGGACCACCGCTTCAACTAACGGAGCATTCATCTTTAGTTGCCGTTATGCGTCGAAATGGAGCTTTGGCTGAAGATTATGCTAAGCGTCATAAGGTGCCGAAATGGTACACCGATGCGTCTGAGCTTATCAATGACCCGGAAGTGAATGCAGTCTATATTGCAACGCCACCAGATGCGCATTGTGAATATGCCATTCAAGCTATGAAAGCGGGAAAACCGGTCTATGTCGAAAAGCCAATGGCCCGAAACTATGCCGAGTGTCTAGAGATGATCAAAGTTTCAGAGATGACAAATATTCCGCTTTTTACCGCTTATTACCGAAGAACGCTCCCCTTATTTGTCAAAGTTAAGGAACTTGTCGATTCGAATCAGATCGGACAAATAAGATTAGTAAACGTTCGCTTTTACGCACCACCAGAAAATGATCAAGAGCGATTAGTGGCTCCATGGCGTGTTCAGCCTGCGATTGCAGGAGGCGGATTACTATTCGACCTTGCTTCGCACACCCTTGACTTCCTTGATTTTGTATTTGGACCAATAAGTCAAGTTAAGGCGAACGCTATGAATCAAGCAGGCCTCTACCCCGCCGAAGATCTAGTGATGGCAAATTGGCTCCATCAAACAGGCATTGCTGGCACAGGAACGTGGTGCTTTACTACTTCAGACAAAAGCACACTCGATGAGGTTGAAATCATTGGTGAAAAAGGAAGAATAAGCTTTTCCACATTCAAAAATTCTCCGGTAATACTTGAAAACAACATTGGAAAAGAAGAATTTAGCTTTGAACGCCCAAAACATGTGCAGTCCTATTTAATGGCAGATATTGTTGCCGAATTGCGTGGCGAAGGGGAATCGCCCTCCAACGGCATCTCTGGAGCACGAACCAGTTGGGTTATGGATGAGATGGTAAAAAGTTATTACAACACGAAAGGTTAAGATGAAAATTGTAATTGACGATAAGATCCCCTATATCAAAGGTGTTTTAGAACCCTTCGCAGATGTTATCTATCTCTCAGGGGATAAAACAAACGGTGAAGTGGTTAAAGATGCAGATGCCTTAATTACGCGAACTCGGACCATTTGCAATGAAGAAATACTTATCGGTTCTACGGTTAAATTTATCGCTACCGCCACCATTGGATTCGACCATATAGACACAGATTATTGTGAAAAAGCCAATATTGCCTGGACTAACGCTCCAGGGTGCAATTCAAAATCGGTGGAGCAATATATTGCTTCTGCCTTGATGGTACTAGCCGAAAAACATCAATTCTCACTAACAGAAAAAACGATTGGTATTGTTGGCGTTGGGAATGTAGGATCTAAAGTGGCGCGATTGTGCGAGACCTTGGGAATGAGGGTGCTGTTAAATGATCCTCCCCGCGTTCGGAGAGAAAAACTAAAGGGTTATGTTGGATTGGATAAGATTCTTGAACAATCAGATATCATTACTCTTCACGTCCCCTTAAATATAGATGGCGAAGACCTGACCTTTCACTTAGCCGATTCCAACTTCTTTTCAAAAGCAAAACAAAAACCTATCCTCATTAATTCTTGTCGAGGTGAAATTATAGATACCAACTCACTTAAACAAGCCCTTAAAGATGGACAACTATCTGGCGCTGTGATTGATTGCTGGGAAAATGAGCCTGCTATTGACCTTGAACTCCTTTCGTTAGTAGACTTAGCAACGCCACATATTGCGGGCTATTCAAGAGATGGGAAAGCCAATGGCACTAGCATGAGCATTCGAGCGCTGAGTAAATTTTTCAAGTTGGGAATAGACAATTGGAAATGTTCAGATATTGAATTGCCAGATAACCTTGATATCTTTATCGATGGAACAGGGAAAGCAACGCAGCAAATTCTCTCAGACGCAATTCTAGCCACGTATGACATCCGTTCAGATGATAAAAAACTCAGAAGTTCGGTGAAAACATTTGAAAAACAACGAGGTGACTATCCTGTACGAAGAGAATTTCCAGTGTACCGGATATTCTGCAAAATCAACAATATCAAAGCAATAACTAAGCTTAAGCAATTAGGTTTTAAACTATAGCATCACAAAGAAAATAACATACAAAATGAAAAAAGCTGATATTGGCCTAATTGGCCTAGCCGTAATGGGCGAAAACCTTGTGCTAAACATGGAAAGCAAAGGGTTTACCGTAGCTGTTTACAACCGTACAACAGATAAAGTTGACAAGTTTGTCAATGGTCGTGGAGCTGGAAAAAATTTCATTGGTTGTCATACCGTTGCCGATCTTTGCGCGAATCTAGAGCGCCCAAGAAAAGTAATGATGCTGGTTAAGGCAGGTCAACCGGTTGATGATTTCATTGAACAGATCATCCCGCACCTTGAGCCGGGAGATATCATCATTGATGGCGGAAACTCCCATTTCCCTGACACCATCAGGCGAACTAGCTATGTTGAAAGCAAAGGATTACTATTCGTAGGGTCAGGTGTCTCTGGCGGCGAAGAGGGAGCCTTATTAGGACCATCTATGATGCCAGGGGGATCTCCAGCGGCTTGGCCATCGATCAAGACTATTTTTCAAGCTGTTGCCGCCAAAGTTGGCGACGAGCCTTGTTGCGAATGGGTTGGCGAGAATGGTGCGGGTCATTTTGTGAAGATGGTACACAATGGCATCGAATATGGTGATATGCAGATTATCTGCGAGGCTTATCAGATGATGAAAGAGTTGCTTGGGATGAATGCCGATGAGATGCATCAAGTGTTTTCCGACTGGAACAAAGGCGATCTAGATAGCTACCTGGTTGAGATCACCCGAGATATTTTAGGCTATCGCGATGAAAATGGGGAAGCCTTAGTTGAAAAAATATTGGATACTGCAGGTCAAAAAGGGACAGGGAAATGGACTGGCGTTTCAGCTCTTGACCTTGGCATTCCACTAACTCTAATTGGAGAATCGGTCTTTGCGCGCTGCTTATCAGCTCAGAAAGATTTACGTGTAAAAGCCTCCAAGTTTTTAACCGGACCAGAGAAGCACTTTAGAGGAGATCGGAATCAATTTATCAGCGACTTAAAAGATGCATTACTTGGTGCTAAGATCATCTCATACGCGCAAGGCTATGATTTAATGGGAGAAGCGGCTAAAGAATACAAATGGACCCTTAACAACGGTGGTATAGCGCTGATGTGGCGTGGAGGATGTATCATCCGTTCGGCTTTCTTAGGTAAGATCAAAGAGGCGTTCGACAAAAATCCGAAATTAGAACATTTACTTCTGGACGAATATTTTAAAGTAACCATTGAAAAAGCTCAGACAGGATGGCGTAGAGTTGTGGCCAGTGCCATTATGCATGGCGTTCCAGCTCCTTGCTTAGCAGCAGCATTAACCTACTTTGATGGCTTCCGCAGTGAACGCTTACCGGCAAACCTACTTCAAGCGCAACGTGATTATTTCGGTGCCCACACCTACGAGCGAATCGACAAACCGCGAGGAGAGTTCTTCCATACGAATTGGACTGGAAGAGGGGGCGATACCGCATCATCAACCTATAGCGTATAGATTTAAATAAAGCAAAAAAGAAGCGCTGTAATCTCATTACAGCGCTTCTTTTTTGATCTTATCCTTTAGGTTGATTAGTCGATCGTTTCAACCAAAACGGCAGTCCCGTAAGCCAAAACCTCCGTTAAGCCATTAGCCACCTCATTCGCATCGTAGCGCATACTGATAATCGCATTTGCACCCAATTGCTCAGCATGCTGTATCATAAACTGAAGCGCCTCCTCTCGAGCATTCTCACATAGCTCAGTGAAAATTGCACTACGACCGCCAAATATGGTCATAAATCCACCAGCCACATTCCCAATGATACTTCGAGATCGAACGGTAATACCCCGAACCAACCCTAATTGTTTAACAATACGGTATCCTTCAAGATTAATACTAGTTGTAATTAATACGTTAGTCATACTATAAATTTAATAGGTTAAAAATATCAGTCATCGATCGATTGACCAACCAATTGTGTGAACTTAGAGCTAGTCCTATCACCTGTTGGACCCTGGGTTTGTTTCATCAAGATCCCAATTGTCTGCTCTTTGGGATCAGCAAAATATTGAGTATTAAAATAGCCACCCCATTCAAAGGTACCTACACTTCCCAATCCGCCAGTCTGCTCTGCCGTTGGGCCATTCACAGAGAAAGCCAATCCGAAGAATTTATCTGGGTTATTAAATAGGCTGCCTGTCTGATTACTCATAATCGTTTGAACCGTTGTGCGACTTAATATCCGAATACCATTTAACTCACCACCATTTAAGTACATCTGTAAGAAAGTGGCGTAATCTTTGGCTGTGCTAGATAGTCCAGCACCTCCAGAGAAGAATTTCTTCGCCCCTGTAATCGGATATTGTGGATCATAAAAAGTAGTCGGGTAATTTGACCACTTGCCAGTTGCACTTTTTTGCTGAACCTTAACCAGTCTGCTAGCTTTATTTTCAGGTAAATAGAACCAAGAATCATTCATTCCTAATGGATCAAACAGATGTGTTCTTAAATACTGATCGAATGTTACACCCGACACGAGTTCAATTAAATAGCCTAATACATCTAAACCTTCACAATAGGTAAATTTCTCGCCTGGATTATGATGCAATGGTAATTTTGCTAACCGTTTTACACTTTCCCCAATGGTGATATTTTCAGTTGTAAACAGATCTGTCACGCCAGCTTTTTTATACAACATTTTAAACCGATCATCGCCATCAATAACCCCATATCCTAAGCCAGAGGTGTGATTTAGCAATTGCCGAATGGTTATCTCACCCTTTGCGGCAGTGCCCGTGAAAGTGGTATCTTTATTCTGAAAAGTTTTTAAAACCTGTGGGCTTTTAAATTCGGGAATATATTTGGAGATTGGATCATCGAGCTTAAACCTCCCCTCCTCCCATAGCATCATAACAGCTGTTGCTGTGATTGCTTTGCTTTGTGAAGCGATGCGAAAAATATCATCTCGCTTTAGATCACGACCAGCTTCTACATCTGATTTACCATAAGCTTTATAAAATACAATCTTTCCGCGGCGGGCTACTAAAGCCACAATCCCAGGCAAATCACCATTGGATATCGCTTTGGCACAGAGTGAGTCAATACGAGCAAGTCTATCTGGAGATAGACCTACAGAACTAGGCTTATCCTCTATTAAAAGCGATGATTTTCTTAGCGACTTTGTTTGAGCAGTCCCGGTGATAAGTAGGAGTGAAAATAGAATAAATAATAGGCTTTTCATGATGATTATATTTTGGTTTAGTCCGATTTGAAATAGTTAAAGCAAACTTAATCATATTTATGGCTCCTCAAACTAAATTTTAAAATCAAATTAAAACACTAAATTTAATTACAAATTAATGATATACAATATCTTAACCAGTAATTAAACCGATAAAAGTGTGGTCTGATTTGTAAATTTATAACAATATTAACAATCGTTGAAATCTTAGCAAAACAACTTGCTATCATTACTCGTTCTAGTGATATAGAATCCGTAATTTTGCATTAAGAAATTTATTCCAAAGGAAATATCGTATGAAAAGAGATTCACAGATTTTTGAAATTATTGAAAAGGAGAGACAGCGTCAGTTACATGGCATTGAATTAATTGCTTCTGAAAACTTTGTTTCAGAGCAGGTAATGGAGGCTATGGGCTCTTGTCTGACCAATAAATATGCTGAAGGTTATCCAGGTCATCGTTACTATGGAGGCTGTCAGTTTATTGATGAATCAGAACAATTAGCCATCGACAGGTTAAAAAAACTTTTTGGTGCTGAGTATGCTAATGTTCAGCCACATTCAGGGGCGCAAGCCAACATGGCTGTTTTAATGACAGTCCTTAAACCTGGCGACACCTTTATGGGATTAGATCTATCTCACGGTGGTCATTTATCTCATGGATCTCCTGTAAATTCATCTGGATTACTCTATCGTCCAATAGCTTATGGTGTTAAGGAAGACTCTGGACTAGTGGACTACGATATGATGGAAGAGGTTGCTCTAAAAGAGCTTCCAAAATTAATTATTGCTGGTGCCTCAGCTTATTCCCGCGAATGGGATTATCAGCGGATGCGTAATCTAGCAGATAAGATTGGTGCAATATTCATGGTTGACATGGCTCATCCTGCTGGATTAATTGCTGCTGGTCTGTTAGATAACCCTGTTAAATATGCACATATTGTCACCTCGACTACACATAAAACGTTGCGTGGTCCTCGTGGTGGAATTATCCTACTCGGTAAAGATTTTGAAAATCCTTGGGGAATCACAACCAAGAAAGGTGAGGTACGGATGATGTCATCACTTCTTGATTCAGCAATTTTCCCAGGAATTCAAGGTGGTCCGCTTGAGCATGTCATTGCATCTAAGGCTGTCGCATTTGGCGAAGCACTAGAGCCAGGCTACAAAGAGTACCAATCGCAGGTTCAAAAAAATGCACGAGTTATGGCTAAAGCATTTATGGACAAAGGGTACAAGGTAATTTCAGGAGGAACAGACAACCACTCGATGTTAATTGACTTAAGAACTAAGTTCCCGGATCTTACAGGTAAGAAAGCGGAAAATGCCCTTGTCTTAGCCGATATCACCATCAATAAAAATATGGTTCCATTTGACTCTAGATCGCCATTTTTAACCTCTGGATTACGCGTTGGAACACCTGCAATTACAACTCGTGGAATGAAAGAAGAACATATGACGTTGATCGTAGAATTAATTGACGAAGTCCTTCAGAATGCCGACAATGAAGAGGTGATCGCAGCAGTACGTGGCAAAGTCAATAAAGCCATGGAGGCTTTTCCAATGTTTGCTTGGTAATTAAAAATTAGATTCAAGAATTAAAAATGGGAGAAAAGATAACTTTTCTCCCATTTTTAATTGGTAATACATCGATATTCAGCTTAGTAAATTATTTCAGGGTCACTCTTGAGTAAGGGGCAAGATCATGGGTCGCAAACTCCCCTTTTAAAAATTTATAATATCCTGTAATTGCTATCATAGCGGCATTATCGGTGGTAAATTTAAACGGTGGAATATGCATCTCCCAACCATGCTGCTGAGCCATTTCCAACAATGCATTTCTCAAACCAGAATTAGCTGAAACCCCTCCAGCTACTGCCACTGTGCGAATACCTGTCTCATTGGCAGCCTTGACTAGCTTCGTCATCAAAACTTGAATAATTGTCTCTTGCAAAGAGGCACAGATATCTGCCTTATTCTCTTCAATAAAATTAGGGTTCACCTTCATTTGATCTCGAATAAAATACAAAAAAGAGGTCTTAAGACCACTAAAACTATAGTCTAGACCCGGAACCGATGGCTTTGAAAAGACAAAAGCCTTGGGATTTCCTTCTTTAGCTAGCTTATCGATCAAAGGACCACCAGGATAAGGCAAGCCCATAACCTTGGCACATTTATCAAACGCCTCCCCGGCAGCATCGTCAATCGTCTGACCAATTACATCCATATCCAGATGATCGCGCACCACAATAATCTGAGAGTTCCCTCCAGAGACTAGCAAACATAAAAATGGGAATGTTGGATTCTTCTTGTCTATATCTTGCTCCTTTATAAAATGAGCTAAAACATGACCTTGCAAATGGTTAACCTCAATAAGGGGAATGTTTTGAGATAAGGCAAAACCCTTTGCAAATGAAGTCCCAACGAGTAACGAGCCTAACAATCCAGGCCCTCTTGTAAAAGCAATAGCTGAGATATCTTCAATTTTCACCCCTGCCTTTTTAATGGCCAAGTCAACAACAGGTATAATATTTTGTTGATGAGCTCGAGAGGCTAACTCCGGAACGACTCCACCATAGGCCATATGAATGGATTGACCTGAAACTTCATTACTAAGTATTAGGACATTACTAATTACAGCTGCTGCTGTATCGTCGCAAGACGATTCAATTCCTAAAATTAGGATAGGTTTATCTTTACTCGTCATTATTTATTAATATTCTTTAACCACTTTATCCCCATTTCTCTTTCGCTTACACTTTAAAAGTGCTATTTTTAAAAATTCAAAACAGAAGGGATAACCCATTGGTAGTCTCTTCAAATTTAAGCTACAAAAATATCAAAAAAAGGGTTAAAATAGCACTTATTCTTATCGCCTGCCTCACATTTTTGCTAGGTGGAGCGTATATGCTTTTTCGCTCAGATAAGGTTCAAACAACTATTGCACAATGGTTTGCAACTCAGCTTTCCGACACCTACAAGACTAAAATAAGTGTTCAAGGGGTGAATATATCGCTGTTTAAATCAATTGTACTTGAAAAAGTAATGGTGGAAGATCAGCATAAAGATACCTTGTGCTACATCGGCACATTAAGCCTAAAAATCGACAGTCTAAACCTTTTTAACAGAAGAGTTCATTTAGGAGATATCAACCTTGAAGACTCCAAGATTCGCATCTCGAAAACAGCTAAAGAGCTTAACTACAGTTTTCTATCTGATACAACCGCCACAAAATCAGATTCTATCAATCCATGGAAAGTAACCTTCCACAGCCTCAACATAACAAATTCACAATTTAGATACAAAGATCTTACAGCTCCAGATACCCTAAGAAAAGGGATGAATTTTAAAGATCTTGAATTTAACATCCAGCAGTTCAGTATAAAAAACATAACAAAAAAGGATAGTCTGACAGAATTTGAGATAGCCAAAGCCACCTTAAGTGAAAAATCAGGTCTAACTATACAGGAATTGAACTTCAATGGGAAGATAACATCAACGCAATTAGAGGCTGATCATTTCAGCTTAAAGTTAAACAACTCGACCATTGAAGCTGTGAATTTAAAATTCAGGAAGAATAAATTAATGGCAACTGATTCTATAAGTCGTCAACAAAATCAATCGTTAGCAAACCTTTATGAGATCGAAAGCACCTTTAATAAATCAACCATTTCATTAGCCGATTTAGCTTATATGGTTCCTGATATCTGGGGTATGGATGAACAAATTCAGTTCTCTGGTGAAGCTAAAGGCACATTAAACAACCTAAGATTCAAGAAAATAAATTTACAATTAGGGAAAGAGACTCAACTAAATGCAGATTTAGAACTCAGCGGACTACCCGATTGGGAGAACACCTTTATTTATTTTAAAATCTACAACAACACCCTTAACTTCAACGATCTGGCTCAGATCCAAATGCCCGATAATTACCCGTTTCAACACCTTAAAATACCCTCAGAATTACAACATGGCGTAAACCTAAAATATCATGGGAATTTCACTGGATTCCCTTCTGATTTTGTGGCATACGGCACGATAGATGGAAGTTTAGGTCGATTGACTACAGACCTTTCCATTCGACCGAAAAATTCTGGGGCAATTGATTTCCAAGGGATCCTTACAACAAAATCGTTTAACGCTGGCAAACTTATTGATTATGATCCTCTGGGTGAGGTTTCCTTACAAATCAAAGTTAATGGGTCAAGATCTGCAGACAAGAAATACAATGCCTTAATATCGGGAAACATCGACAGTCTATATTTCAACCATTACCGAGTTGATTCCATCTACGTCAACGGAAAAGTGCGAAATCGAAGCTTCGAGGGTGATTTAAATGTAAAAGACAATAATTTAAAGATGACATTTGCAGGCAAGGCCGACCTTGCAGGGGCAATTCCAGAATTTAATTTTACCTCAACTGTAGAAAAAGCCAATCTTGCCATTCTAGGTATAGATAAAGAACAGAAATTCTCAATGCTCTCTCTAGGGCTAGATGCTAATTTTAGCGGAAATAATTTAGACGATTTAAATGGAAAAATAAGTCTTCAACAGTTTAAATTCCATAGAGCTGACAAAAACCTTAATTTTGAGAATCTCACCTTTAACACGACGAACAACAGCAAAAAGAACAACATCACCCTACGATCTGATATCGCAGATCTTACAATTGATGGCAAATATCTCTTTGGCGAATTCGATCTTATATTTAGAGATTATTTGGATTATTTTTTACCATCTGCGAGACTACCTTTTTCGAAGCGCAATTCAACAGGCAAAAATTCGTTCAAGTATGATCTGAAAATTAAAAAAGCGGAAGAACTTGGTCGTTTTTTTGTTCCTGGCTTAATCATTAAATCTCCCTTAGTTCTTTCTGGAAATATCGATTCAGAGAAGAAAATATTCAATATGAATGGGGCGATAAACGAGATTCTACTTAATGATCATCAGCTAAAAGGTCTGACTATAAATTCCCACAATACAGGGAAAAATTGGCTTTTTAGAATTGGCTCAAAAGAAGCCTTAATTGGAGGATCAATCGCTGTTGAAAACTTCTCTATCAACAACACCTTGTCACACGACAGCCTGAAAACCACCCTAAGTTGGAACAATACGGCACTTCCTACCTACTCAGGCAAGATCGATGTACTAGGGATATTTGCAAAAAACAAAGCTGGCAATAACACAGCCGATTTTTACCTTAATCCATCTAAAATTTACCTTGCCGATTCATTATGGGTGATCGAAAAAAGTCACCTTCACATGGATACAACCTCCGTTTCAATTGATAATTTTAGCATTCATCACAATCAAGAGAAATTTAGAATCTTTGGAAAAGTGGCAAATAACTCGGCAGACAAAATAAATGTGGAGTTTAGCAAAGTCAAACTAAGCAACTTAGATTTACTATTGGGCGAAGAGATTGGGATTTTTGGTGAGCTAAATGGAACAACTTCTATTGCTGACCCTTACAATTCTTTATTTCTAACTAGTAAGATGCAAGTATCGGATTTCACTTACTTAGAAAAAAACTTTGGCGATATTATCCTAGACAACAGCTGGGACCAAGAGAAAAAGAAACTTAACACCTCATTAAAACTGGTCAAGAACTCCAAGGCAGGTTTTGACCTGAAAGGCTACTATCAACCCAATGGTGACAGTATAAATTACCATGCCGCATTTAGTGATTATCCACTTGAAACATTACTTCCAATCTTAGGAAGCTTTGCAAATAAGGTTGAAGGGATAGGAAATGGTCAGGTGAATATAGTGGGAAAACTTGCAGAACCTAAATTCAATGGCAAAGTAGCAGTAACCAATACGAAAATTGGGATTGACTATACCAAAGTTATTTATTCACTAAACGATACGGTCCGGTTTTCAGGAGACTCTATCTTGTTCAAAAACGTGCTGATTTTAGATCCTGAAAAGAACAAAGCTCGATTCAATGGGTATATTACACACAATCTGTTTAACCAAATGCGTTACAACATGTCTGCCACAACAGATAATCTCTTAGTTCTAAACACCTCGACCAGTGATAACAACTATTTTTATGGCTTAGGTCATGCTGCAGGTGGAATTAAGATTACTGGTCGTGTGGCCAGCATAAAGCTAGATATTTCCCTTGCGACTAAGCCTGGAACACTATTAAATGTCCCTATTGAAAGCCCAGAATCGGTAAACAACTACGATTTTATCCGATTTGTTAGTTCGGATACGTTAATGCAAAACAGAAAACCTACCACAATAGTTACACCAGATGGAACATTAGAGGTCGATCTTGATGTTACAGCCACTCCAGACGCAAAGGTTCAGATGATCTTCCGATCAACGGTTGGAGATGCCATTAGTGGGTACGGATCTGGAGATTTAAACTTCAAATACGATAAAGATGGGAATTTCTTAATGTATGGGGATTATAAGATCGACAAAGGGGATTATATGTTTACGCTTCAGAATGTCTTAGTGCGTAAGTTCCGCATTAATCCAGGAGGTGTAATATCCTGGAATGGGGATCCTTATGGAGCCACCGTTGATCTTGATGCGTTATATACCCTTAAAGCTCCTATCAACTACCTACTTTTGAATTACAATCAAAACGATAACTCTCGACGAATACCGGTTCAGTGTAAGATTAATTTATCGAAGAAGCTGCTTAATCCTGCCGTTAAGTTCGACATCAACTTCCCAACTGCCGATGAGCGAACTAAAAATGAACTACAGCAGTTTATCAGCACACAAGATGACATTAACAGACAAATGGTGTCGTTAATGGTGATGGGACAATTTTTCACACCTGAATATCTCCGCGGAAGACAAGATTTTCAATCGAGTACTGCAACTGTAGTTGGATCCACAACATCTGATATTTTATCCAATCAGCTATCAAATTGGCTCTCTCAAATCAGTAATGATTTTGATATCGGATTCAACTACAGACCTGGCGACCAAGTCAATGCCAATCAAATGGAGTTAGCCTTAAGCACTCAGATATTAAACGACCGGGTAACCATTAATGGAAATATTGGTAACAATAGCAATCTTCAATCCAATGTAACTAACCCTGTTGTAGGACAAGTTGAAGTTTTTGTAAAACTTAACAAGTCGGGGAAAATTCAGCTGAAAGCTTACAATAGAGCGAATGATGACTTGATCTATGATACCTCACTTTACAAACAAGGTATTGGATTGTCATTTAAAGAGGAGTTTGATACTTTAGGCGATCTTTTTAATCATTATCGACCAAAGAAAAACAAAGTGAAAATTCCATTAAGAATTGATTCGACATACAAAAAATAAATATATTTATTAAGAATATGAATCTTACAAAAAGTCAGAAAAAAGGAGTAGTAGCCACGGTGATTTTTCATGCGGGGCTATTGTTTTGGCTTTTATATATGTTCTTTAAAATCCCTCATACTCCTCCTCAAGAAGAAGGATTCCTTGTCGACTTTGGAAATTCAACCACCGGATTAGGTCTAGAAGAGCCCTCAGCAGCTCAGGCACCTGAAGTGGAAACTGCAAAACCAGCACCAGTAACTAAATCGTCTACTAAACCACGTTCATCTGCCCAAAGCAAAGAAAAAGAAGAGGAAGATATCGTTACTCAAGAATACGAAAAAACAGTAGCCATAAATAAGAGAAAAGCGATCAAAGAGAAAAATCTAAAACTCCAAGAGATCCAAAGGCAGAAAGCACTTGAGCAGAAGCAGGCCAAGGAGGAAGAGATCGCAAGAGAACAAAAAGAGGCTGAAGAGAACCGTGTTAAGCAGGAACAAGTTAAAAAAATTGGAGCGATCAACTCAAAAGCAAAAAATGCCTTTGGAGGGGGGAAAACTGATAATGGATCGAAGAGCACTGGTCAAGGAAATACCTATGGAGCAGGAAACCAAGGAAGCTTAAATGGAACTCCTGGTGCCAATCAATATGGCTTAGGGGGTGGTGATGGGAAAGGGATCTCCTATAGTCTTTCTGGGCGCAGTGCACGATCATTACCTAAACCATCCTTTCCAGGCAATGAAGCTGGAATTGTTGTTGTTGAAGTTACAGTAGATAAATACGGTAAGGTTACCAAAGCCTTATCAGGCGTCAGAGGCTCCAATACAGCCGATGCTGACTTACTTGAAGCAGCTAAAAGAGCAGCTTTAGCTGCCGTATTTAATTCAGACCCCAACGCTCCAGCCTTCCAGAAAGGAACAATCACCTACCATTTTATCTTGCAATAGTCTGATATTTCGCTTGCGCTCCTTCAGCCCAATTGCACACTTTCCCAAAAAACTATACGGGTATTTAAATCATTGGATTTTAAATATTTATAAAAATATTTAAAATTTCATCAACAGCTGAACAATCCACGAAATTTGAGTGTATATTTATATGTCTCACATCAAGCGGTCAACTATGAGAAGATAAAATCTGTCGTTTTGATATTACTTAACATACTGTAAATGCAATCTCTAATGGCTTTAAGTAGCGATGAATAAAGGTGATTAAATAAAAATGATTATGATTCAATACTCTTAATTGTAAATAGCTATGAATATCTCGACCTACCCCGATCAGGAAATTTTAAAAATCGCCTTCGGATTCAAAAAACACTTAAAAGATAAATATCTAAGGACTGCAAATAATACCACACCTTTAGATGAGGCATTTATATACCGATTCAAAGCGTTATTTTATGAAGTTCAGTCTCATCATAAAACGCATGAATCAGCAGAAAAAACTCAGAAATATTTATTGACGTTGGAAGATTTAACAGATCAAGCACGTGCCTATCTAATTATTTTCCGTTTTTATCTTCAGAAAGCATTCCCCTATGACTCTGAACTATCTGAGCAATATGGTTATGTTGAAATGGAACGTATTAAGCAGGATCATGCGGAGATGAGAAATCTACTCGAAAAAACGATTTCGATCATCCATGAACGAAATAAATTTCTAGTCGCTGCCAAATGTCCCGATTGTACTCTTGAGGGAATTCTTAGTCTATCGAATAAGATCAATCAAGTTCACGACGAAATGTTGCAAGAACTGCAACGAGCTGAAGAGCAAAAAAAGACCTATAAAAATAACATTAAAGAGCTCTTTAGTCTAATGGAGCAAATACATACTTATGCCTCAGACAATCTCAAAGACGAACCTGAGAAGCTGAAACATTTTGTTTTGCCAGCTACTAATTACATTCACTAACAAAGAAAAGGAGGTTGAACAGAGGCACAACAAATCGTTCTAAGTCGGTTGACCTGTAACTATGTTCCCAAAATTTAATCTGCTCGATTTAGACGTGTTTTAATTGAATGCCAATCCCAGGCAATTCATTGAGCGTGACTCTCCCGTTTACAATGGTCACGCCATTGTAGATATCATTATTTATCAATAAATTCCCATCTAAATCAGCCCAGTCCGCTAAAGGGGCTAATTGTGCAGCAGCCGAGATGGCACAAGAGGTTTCAGTCATACAACCAACCATAACCTTCATTCCCATTGTCTTTGCCATATTGGCCATCTTATGCGCATTTCGCATCCCTCCGCACTTCATCAGCTTAATATTAATGCCCGAATAGACCTTATGGGTTGCAAGAACATCATAGATCGTCTGAACCGCTTCATCGGCCATGGTTGGAAGCGGACTATGTTCGGTAAGCCACGCCATATCATCAATAGCATATTTACTCATGGGTTGTTCCACAAAAACAACTCCTCTTTCAGCCAACCAGTGGATCATATCAAGAGCCATATTACGATCTTTCCACCCTTGATTGACATCGACACAAATTGGAACATCCGTAATGCTCCGAATAGCTTGAATCATCTCTTTATCCGTCTCCCGACCTAATTTAACCTTTAAGATTTTAAATTCAGCAGCCTCTCGCACTTTCTCCTTCACAACTTCAGGCGCATCTATCCCAATGGTAAAGCTAGTATTTGGTGTTTTAGTCACATCGAGCCCCCAGAGCTTATGCCAAGGCTTTTGTAAGATCTTACCGACTAAATCGTGCAAAGCAATATCAACAGAAGCTTTAGCGGCATAATTACCCTTATCTATGCCATCGATATAAGCAATAATAGTCTCCAATTCAAAAGGATCGTGAAAAGCCGACAGATCAACCTTATTCAGAAATTCGGTCACCGATTTATGACTCTCCCCTAAGTAAGGTGGCATACTTGCCTCACCATAACCAATTAACCCATCGTATTCAATCTCAACCAACATAACTGGCGTTGTCGTCCTTGAGCTCGTAGCAATAGTAAAGACATGCTTTAATTGCAGTTCATAGGGTTTAAACCGCAATTTCAGATTGGATTTACGCAGGGTATTGCTCTTTTTTGAACGATTAGCTGCATCTACTGAACCTACCACTGGAAAAGCTAAAGACCCAGCAACCAATCCACTTAGTTTTATAAAATTTCTTCTACTCATCGGGATATACCTTTGTTCTATTATTTATTTTTCTAGTCTTATAAAAATCAATACCATTTGTGCAATTTCAAGGGTACAACACCTTTTGAAGAGGGGTAACCAATTATTCTTCGCGCTGAAAGTAAGTTCTCAAACAACTCATTATTAAAATTAGATCTTTTTTTATCTAAACTATTGATATGTACACTCCCTGACTCATGAAGCACCTCACTATCACCAATATATAATCCAATATGATTAACCCTTTTGGTCTGCTGGGATCCAAAAAATAACAAATCTCCTTTTTGTAATTTCTCCCAACCGCCACTTACATCTATTTCTGTTCCATGGTGAACTTGTTGCGAGGCATCACGCTCCACGATCACACCATTTAGGAAGCATATCGTTTTAATAAATCCACTGCAATCCATCCCTTTAGAGGATGTGCCTCCCCATAAATAGGGAAATCCCATCAATTGTTTTCCAGTTCTAATCATACGCTCACTGTGCAAGGCCGCTGTATCTTTCCAACGATTAAAATTAATCCAGTTGGCATCTGCGACATACCCTTTACGGCCGTCAGGAAGTGACACACTAGAACTTCCTTTATTTTCAGAGTGCCGTACCACTATAGCACCAGCAACAAGATCACTTAGAACGACTGACCGCTTCACATCAGCGAAGACATTCCCTTCTGAACTAGTGTATATTATTCGATCTGATTTGCGCCAATTCTCAAGAGCAGCAAAGGTCAACTGGTGAACAGCTGATTTATTAGTCCAGCCCACATAATTATCTGGTGTTTGAATTAATATCCAACCTTCATAACTTTTCAATACTCTCACTGGAGTGCCCATAATCGCTTGTGAGGCCATCTCTGATGAATGGGCAGGCTTAACACGCATATTCGCAATACTCAAGGTCACCAGTCCCCAAACTTTATCCACATGAAGCGTGTCAGGCAATAGCAATACACTATCAATCACAGTGATTCCCTTGTCGTGTATCAATTTTAATACCTCAACTTTAGCTTCGGGGAAAAGCGATTCTCCTTTTAAAGTCAGGGCTTGACCTTGGTGTTCAACAAGTGTAAAATTGCATATTCCAACACGCTTATCAGGGAGCCAATTCTTTACGATACTATCGATTTCATGCTGTAGAGGCTCTATCGATTGAGCCTGACAACCGAATAACGACAAAACATAAATGGCTGAAACGATAAAAACATACCTCATAACTGAAACCGTATTAGAAACAGAGTATTTAAACAAAAATAGCAATTATTCAGTAGCTCACTAAAGCGAAGCTTCATGTATACACTTTAATATTTTGCACTTGGCACTGCATTCAATTGATCGTATACCGACTGCAGTATTCCGGTTCGAATATTTAACTCACTTAACTTATTATTCTCCCGCGTAGGATTAACACGATTCGACAAGAATATATACACTAATCCATTGGATGGGTCAGCCCAAAAGAAGGTACCTGTAAAACCTGAATGACCAAAGCTTTGAGGTGAAGCGGAAGTGCAAGGATACTTATTTTGCTTATCAACTTTTGGATCCTCTAATGATGGCTTATCAAAGCCCAATCCTCTCCTATTCTGCGGAAACTGAATTTGGTTAAATTGCCTAAAAGTTGAATTTTTAAAGTATTCCTTACCTCCATAGGTCCCTTCCTGCAAATACATTTGCACAATCTTGGCTAAATCGTTTGCGGAGGAGAACAACCCTGCATTTCCTGAGACACCACCTAAGACAGCAGATGCTTCATCGTCAACACTATTTTTCAGTAATACTTTGCGAAATACATCATCATATTCTGTCGGAACAAGTCTGTCATCAGAAAACTTCTTAAAAGGCAGGTAAGTCGCAGTAGAGGCACCTAGAGGCCTGTAAAAACTCTGATCTAAGTAATCGGGGTATTTTACACCTGCAAGCTTGGTTATAACCTCAGGCCATAACACGAAAGAAAGATCACTGTATACGTATTTTCCCCTATTTTTAAGCGGAGATATTCGAATCTGAGTATACACAACCTCCTTAAACTTATTATTTAAGTAAAGTCCTGGAATGACTTCAAGATTAAAATTTCTATTCATTTTTAAA
>CAIVGL010000065.1 GCA_903905505.1 uncultured Bacteroidia bacterium
ACAACTTTATTTTTAGCGATTTACAGGAGTAAAATAACTTCTTTTCTAGAAACAGAGAAGGGAATTATTAAATTTCCTTCCTGTTTTGAAGTTTATTCTACTTCGAAATCTAAAAGTTGCATTTATTACTTGAATTTAATTATACAAACAAAACGTTTAAACTCAAATGGCTTTGCATAGCCTTCTAAGACATTCGCTGTCCAGACTGATTATTTGCACTAAATCCTCATGAATTATGAGCCCAATCGCAACTCATCAAATTTGTATCGAAAGAACTAAAGAAGGATTAAATCGCGCCTATGATTTTATTTTTAAAATTGCCTATCTTTTTTGTTTAGATCCCGATACTTCATTTCGAACGGTGCTGGTTTTAATTGAAGCCTTAGAAAATAGTTTTTTATGTCAGAATCAACCCATGTTAAATGGTGCGGTTTGTGCTAGGATTGAAGTGGCGGAACAAGAAATTCGAGTAAATGTTAAAGATCAATCCTTAGCAGATTTGTTTCAGATGCACTCCAATCTTTCCCCTCTGGAAGATAGGTTATTCAATCAAGAAATTGGACCTTGGATTATTCATCAACTTTCAAGTCATATTACATTTATTGAGCTGGGAACCAATGTCTGTATTTCAGTAAAACGGGGAGGGGTCAAATTGCTAAATTAAGTGCTTGTAAATGTGCTTGATTTAGCAACTTTGTGTTGGCTGACATTTTTGGTGTAAATAATATCCGGTTCATTCATTCACTTTAAAACTCAATAAAAATGGAAAAGTCAAGTAAAGTTGGAGCCCAGATTTATGGTTATGCCGTGTGCTTAATTGCGGTGATTACTTTGTTAATCACCATCACCACCTTAGTGAATGCTGTTTTTGATCTTCAGGATCCCTTGCATGCCGGATGGCAACCGCAGGGTTCGCCTAGCTTAGCGTCGTATGAAAATTACAAGATGGATGTTTTAAAGAGTACTCAGAAAGGGGAGGGAGCAACTCAGAGCTCTTATGTGCCTGATGAGAAAACGTTACTTGCGATGTATGAATCGGCAAAGAATGACAAAATTCAGTCCTCGAAACTTTCGGCACATCGATCGATTACCATAAGCATCATGCTTATCATTATTTGTTCCGTCCTATTTATTACGCATTGGCGTTGGATACAAAAAGTGTCTAAATCCCTTTCTGAATAAAGGGAAGGGATCGGTCTTCTGAACAGATTCCAGATTAAAGACTTGCTTGATGAGCCAGAAAATCTTTCTGGAGTAGACTATATTGCTTCAAATCAAAAAAAGTATCGTTATAACGTTCCCCACTTAATTCGACACCTTCAAAGGTAAATCCAAGCTTCTGGGCGATCTTTTCGCTTGCCAAATTGCCCACTGCACAACGAATGGTTATGCGGTTTAGCCTCATTTTTTCGAACCCTATTTCGATTATTTTCTTGCAACATTTGGTTATGATGCCTTGGCCTCTCGCCTCATCAATTAACCAATAGCCCAGTTCTGTCTTTTCGTTTACCCGATCGGTGTTGTGAAAGCCAATCACACCAACAAACCCCCCTTGGTGCCAGATCATATACTCTTCGTTGAACGAGTGATCGCGGTTCTCGATGATTCGTTGAATAAACTTCTCACTGTCTAATTGCTCTTTGGTCTGATCGACAAACGGAAGCCAGGTGCGCAAGTTTGTCCGATTCTGATCAATAGCTGCAAACAGAGTGGTCGCATCACTTATTGAAATGCGTTCAAGTAATAGTTCATGTGATACGACGATACTTTGCATCTGTAAAGGTCTAAAAAAACCCGGATAGTAGCTATCCGGGTTTTAATATGTTTTTTAATACGGTCTCTTAGTCTAAAACAGCTGCAATACCTGGAAGCACTTTGCCTTCAAGATATTCAAGCATCGCACCACCAGCGGTAGAGATGTATGAAACTTGTTCGGCAATCCCAAATTTGTTAACGGCTGCAACCGAGTCACCACCTCCTACAAGCGAGAAGGCTCCTTTGCTTGTTGCTTCAACGATAGCATCTCCAATGGCTCTAGTGCCAATGGCAAATTTATCCATCTCAAACACTCCAACCGGACCATTCCAAAGAATGGTATTCGACTCGCTGATCACTTTTTTGAAGATCGCAATGGTTTCTGGTCCAACATCTAACCCTTCCCATCCGTCGCTGATATTTTTTGATGGGACAACGCGTGAATTTGCAGTCTCCGAGAAATCATCAGCTTCAACGGTGTCGACAGCTAAAATAATCTTAACTCCCTTTTTCTCCGCTTTTTCAAGAATCTCAAGGGCTAATCCAAGGTATTCGTCCTCGCAAAGCGATCTTCCGATCTTTCCCCCTTGGGCCTTCATAAAGGTATAGGTCATCCCGCCACCAATGATTAGGTTGTCGACGCTATTGAGTAAATTTTCAATAATTGTAATCTTAGACGATACTTTCGATCCACCCATAATAGCGGTAAATGGCCTTTTAGGTGCTTTAAGTACTTTGTCTAAGCTTTTCACTTCGCTCTCGATTAAGTATCCAAACAACTTATCATTCGGGAAATATTGAGCAATAACCGCAGTTGAAGCATGTGCACGGTGTGCTGTGCCAAAGGCATCGTTAATCCAACAGTCGCCATTCGCGGCTAACTCTTTTGCAAATGCAGCATCTCCACCCTCTTCTTCGGGATGAAAGCGAAGATTTTCTAAAACAAGTACTTCACCTGGCTTTAGACTATCGGCGATATTTTTTGTCGCAGCACCAATACAATCAGGAGCTATTTTAATCTCAATTCCACCGAGTAAGGTTGAAAGATGAGGCACCAGATGCTTCATAGAGAATTTATCTTCTGGCCCTTTTTTAGGACGCCCTAGATGCGACATAATAATTGCAGAACCTCCATTGTCAATCACTTGTCGAATGGTTGGCAGTGCAGCAGTCATCCTGGTGTCGTCAGTAATGTTGAAATTTTCATCCAACGGAACATTAAAGTCTACGCGGATAAGGGCCTTCTTGCCCGAAAAGTTGTAATTTTCAATCGTCTGCATTTTCTAATACTTTAGTAAAAAGTTTATCAAAGATAGGTAAAATTGTCGGTAGGCGTATTTATGTTGAATAGATTTATCGGTTAATTTAATCCTTTCTTAACAAATCTTCCTACTTTTGAAGGCTTCAATGAGCAAGAGGATTAGATCTCTTTTTTATCAAAAATAACAGCGAATAGCGGATGCAATTTAAAGCAGTAATTGGTCAGGAGAGTACGAAACGAAAACTTATTCAAGCTTTTGCGGAGGATCGAATTCCTCATGCTCAGCTTTTTGTCGGTCCCCCTGGAAATGGAAAGATTGCCCTTGCCGTAGCTTATGCCCAATATATTAATTGCACCAATAAGCACGACAATGACTCCTGCGGGGAGTGTGGCTCTTGTCGTAAAATGGCGCAATATATCCATCCAGATCTTCATTTTACCCTTCCGGTCATCAAGACTTCAACCATTGATAAGCCCACGACCAATGATTACATTGCCAAATGGCGCCCCTATTTTCTGGAGAATCCTTATCCTCAGTATGAAAAATGGATGCAGATCATCGCCGAAGAGAATAAGCAAGGGTCAATCTTTGTTTTTGAAGCGAAAGAATTAATCCGAAAGCTAAACCAGAAATCGTATGAAGCCGATTATAAGGTTTCAATTATTTGGTTGGCCGAGACCATGAATGACGATTGTGCCAATAAAATACTTAAAATTCTCGAAGAGCCACCTCAGAAGACCTTATTTATTCTGATTTCAGAATCGGAAGAGAAATTGCTTAGCACCATTCGGTCAAGATGTCAACTGGTGCGAATCCCAAAGATTTCGGAGCCTGAGCTAGCTGCCGCGATAGCACCTTTGGCCGCTTCGACTAACAGCCTTCCATCGACGATTGCGCGTTTGGCGAAGGGGAACTATTTCTTAGCCCTTGAATTGTTGCAGGAAGATGAACAAAGAAATTTCAACTTTAATCAGTTTGCCAATTTAATGCGAAATGGTTACGGGCGTAAGCTTCAAGAGATCTTGTCGTGGTCGGAAGAGATGGCTGGTATTGGCCGGGTCAAACAAATGGCTATGTTGAAATATTGCGGAGAACTTTTACGCGAGAATTTCATCTCTAATTTGAAAGAACCAAGTTTGATCTTTATGGACGACCAAGAGCAGGCGTTCTCCAGTAAATTTGCCCCATTTATTAACGAAAAGAATGTGCTTGGTCTTTTTGCGGAATTTGAAAAGGGGTATACTGACATCTCCAAGAACGGGAATGCTAAACTTATTTTCACCGATCTTGGGTTGAAAGTTTCCAAATTAATCAGACTTTAAAGAATCCATTGGATTTAGGCTCTGGGACTTCCCTTATTTCGGATTAGATTCACTATTTTTGTATGATTCATTCTTTAATTAGGTGATCGATATGCGATTATAGCGTATAAATCTTTACAGCTCAATGGTATGAATACTCCTGAAAAGATAGCACGAGGTTGTCCAGCTACTGCGAAAGTGGGTAGCTGTGCAAAATTAAATGTCTACGATTGGCTTTACGACATTAAAAGTGTCGCCAATACGAAGAATGTGGTGGAGATTCGATTTAAAAATACCCGCAAAGATTATTATCAAAACACAGAATGTTTAGACCTAAAAGCGGGCGATATGGTTGCCGTAGAAGCTAGTCCAGGTCATGACATTGGAATGGTTTCATTGGTCGGCGACTTAGTGCTTCGTCAGTTGAATCGGCATAAGATAACACTGGTGGATGGTCAGTTGCGTAAGGTTTATCGATTAGCAAAAGTTACGGATCTTGAGAAATGGGAAGAGGCCATTGCATGCGAGCAAGCCACGATGCTAAAAGCTAGAAAAATTGCAGAAGAGCTTAAGCTGAATATGAAGATTGGGGATGTCGAATATCAAGGGGATAAGACCAAGGCAATCTTCTATTATATCGCCGACGATCGAGTCGATTTTCGGCAACTTATACGCGACTATGCGGATGCGTTTAAAATTCGAATCGAGATGAAGCAGATTGGAGCTCGACAAGAGGCCGCTCGCATCGGAGGTATCGCTCCTTGTGGTCGTGAGCTTTGTTGCAGCACGTGGATTACTAATTTTGTTTCTGTTTCAACCACTGCGGCTCGCTATCAGGAGATCTCCCTGAATCCACAGAAGTTAGCTGGACAGTGTGGAAAGTTGAAGTGTTGTCTTAACTTTGAGCTGGATACCTATCTCGACGCACAAAAAAATTTCCCGTCGACTAATATTCCATTAGAGACAGAAAAGGGGACCTACAATTACCTAAAAGCCGATATTTTCAAAGGTGTTTTTTGGTATGTAAGGGCTGATAATCAGCCAGGAAGCTTGGTTGCTATCTCTGTGGACAAAGTCAAAGAGATTCAGCTGCTCAATCGGAGTGGCAAGAGAGTGGAGCAGTTAGTTAATGAAGCTTTGCCGGTATCTGAAGTGGAAACCCATGTGTATCAGAGTGCCGTTGGGGATGAGCGGATTGATCGTTTTGATCCGGAGGCTAAGTTTCATCGCAAAAAAAGACATAGTGCAGTTTTAACAAGAAAACCAATATTATCGAATGAAGATCAGGGAATATAGTATGTCGCTTCGGTCTAATCTGCCTTTAATTACCGGGCTGATGATGATCGTGATTTTGTCGATATCGACCTCATGCAGACAAAAGTCGGTTTACGAGAGTTATCATCGAATAACAGAATCAGCTTGGAATCAAGATACTGTTTTGGTTTTTGATCTTACGATTCCAGATCCTAAGAAAGTTTATAACCTTTCGTTTATGGTGCGCAATGAGGGTCGCTATAGCTATAGTAATCTTTGGCTTTTTATTGCCATTACACCTCCTACCGGAAAAGTTACAACCGATACGCTGGAGCTTGCACTCGCCAAGCCTACAGGAGAGTGGCTTGGAAGTGGATTGCACGACCTTTACGATCGGAAATATCCATACAAGCAAACCATATTCTTTCCAGAAGTTGGTAAATATACCATCTCGGTTCGTCAAGGGATGCGCACCCCAAATGGTGTTCTGAAAGGAATTCATGATTTTGGTGTCGCATTAGATAAAGCATTGTAAATTAAAATAGAACATCCATAGAATGAGTAAAAACAAACTGGCCAAGTTTGCAGAATTAAATACTTTTGGCCACGTTATTCAACTGTCATATCGCTCATTAATTGATGAGGGTTTTCCGCTAAAAGGGAATTGGAATCGCGACTTTTTCAAAAATAATAATCCTATTGTTTTAGAGCTTGGATGCGGGAAAGGTGAATATACCGTTGGATTGGCAAAGCTTTTCCCGAATAAGAATTTTATCGGTATCGATATTAAAGGATCACGGATGTGGTCTGGAGCAAAAGAGGCTTTTCAAAATGAGCTCTTCAATTGTGGATTTATCCGCACGAATATTGAACTTCTTTCTCATTTTTTTGGAGCTGGGGAGATTGCAGAGATCTGGATCACTTTCCCTGATCCGCAAATGAAGCGAACGAATAAAAGGCTCACCGCCATTCGCTTTTTAGATCTCTATCATACCATTCTTCAGCCTAGAGGTGTTCTCCATTTAAAGACTGACAGTGTCTTTTTATACCAATATACCCAAGCAACCATTGAGGTTAACAAGTTCGAAATAACCTTAGAAACAGATGATCTTTATGCCTCAGGATTGGCCGATGAGATTTTAAGTATTCCTACCGCTTATGAACAGCAATGGCTAGAGCGGGGAAAAACGATAAAATACCTTCGATATATTCCGCACGGATCCGATCTTGTCGAACCCGAGGTAGACCTTGAATTTGATGATTATCGTAGTTTTGGAAGAAGTTATACGAATCGAGATCATATCGAAACGAAGAACTAAATGGAAGCAGATTTTTTTCAGCGTGTCTTTGAGGTGGCTCGAATGATTCCAGTTGGGCGTGTTACTAGCTATGGCGCTATTGCCCGTTCTCTGGGAAGTGCAGGCTCATCTCGTATGGTGGGATGGGCGATGAACCTTTCGCATCACCAGCCGAGTTATGTCCCGGCACATCGTGTGGTTAATCGGAATGGACTTTTAACGGGTAAGATGCATTTTAGTTCGCACACAGAGATGGAGGAGTTGCTCCAGAATGAAGGTATTCGAGTTGAAAAGGATCGAGTGGTTGACTTTAATCTTCTCTTCTGGGACCCCATGGTGGAGCTGTGATGAACAATTTAGGTCATATGACGTTTCGTTTAAGTGGATTTCAGACATTAAGAGCCTTTGAAAGTTTAAATTGATTATCAGAATACGTTTAATATAGGCGAAATCAGAATGGTTTCGTTTCAAAAAATAACTTTATAGCATTACCAAAATGGCCGTAATACCAAAAACAATAACCGACATCTTGAAAAAGGTCGTCTTTCCTGGAACAACCGATAACATTGTAGATCTCGAGATGGTTCAAGAGATTCGCACTGCTGGAAGTCGGATTAGCTTTACCTTAGTCTTTGGTCGGGATACCGATCCAAACATCAAGGCTGTATCTGAAGCATGTGTAGCGGAGATCGAGAGTGCTTTGGGTACCGATTACGACTTGTTGATTACCCCTAAAGGGAAGCATCGGATGTCGGCTCCTGTTTTGCCAGGGGTGAAGAATATCATCGCTGTGGCATCGGGCAAAGGGGGTGTTGGAAAGTCTACAGTAGCAGCAAACCTCGCGGTCGCACTTGCTAAAGCCGGGGGGAAAGTCGGGTTAATCGATGCGGATATCTTTGGTCCTTCAATTCCTAAGATGTTTGGAGAAGAGGAAACCCAACCCCTCATGGAGTCGATTGAAGGTCGTGACATGATTATTCCAATTGAAAAGTTTGGGGTTAAAATACTCTCCATTGGGTTCTTTGGCAATAAAGATAATGCTTTAGTCTGGCGAGGACCAGTGGCGTCAAATGCCTTAAAACAATTGATTCTTCAAGGGATGTGGGGGGATCTCGATTATTTACTGATCGATTTGCCTCCTGGAACAAGTGATATTCATCTGACCATAGTTCAAACACTTCCTGTTACTGGTAGTGTGATTGTCACAACGCCTCAAGATATTGCCTTGGTGGATGTTATCAAAGGGGTATCCATGTTTAGAAGCAAGGCTATTGAGGTGCCAGTCTTAGGTATTGTGGAGAATATGTCGTGGTTTACTCCATCCGAACTTCCTGACCATAAATATTATATCTTTGGTAAAGACGGAGGTAAAAATTTAGCGCAAGAATTAGATCTACCATTCTTAGGTCAGATTCCAATTGTGATGAGTATTCGGGAAGGAGGCGACAGTGGTATCCCAGTAGCTTGGAATGATGATACCGCCACAGCCGATGCATTTCGAATATTAGCAGCCAATGTAATTGAGCAATTAGATTATCGAAACGAGAACTTGCGTCCAACAGAAAGGGTAAGAATAAAAAAATCATAACCTCACCATAACTCTTTGTAACTTTACCCAAACAGTTTATGGTGTGGAAGAATCGGGGAGCAGCGATCTGCGCACCTTTGATGAATGAGATAATGTTAGCTTCGGATGAAACAAACAGGTAGAAATATACTCCTATTTTTGTTGTTGATTGGAATAATCTCCTGTTCAATCAAGAAAAATACGTTCACCTCTAGGTCTTATCATAATGTAACTGCCCATTATAACGTCTATTTTAATGGGAAGGAGAGTTATAAATCGGGGAATATTCGTATGGCTCAAGCGATTCCCGACGACTATACCCATACGCTCCCAGTCTTCAAGAATTCATTGCCTGAAGCAGCTAAAATTGCCGCATCAGATATGGATTTTGCCATTGCCAAGTGCCAGAAACTTATTGCCCTTCATTCAATTACCAAGAGTCCAGAACGGAAGCCTAATAACTCGGAGTATTATAAGAAGTTTGCGTCGAAAGGGGAATACAACGAATGGGTCGATAAGGCTTATGTGTTAATGGGAATGGCCAACTATTGCAAACACGACTATCGGTTGGCGATAGAGAATTTTAATTACGTGGTGCGTAAATTTTCTGATCGTCCTTCTCGTTTTGATGCCTTATTGGGCATGGCACGATCCTATATCGAAATAGGGGATTACCCGCCTGCTCTTGAGATCTTCGCGGCATTGGCACGTGATGCCAGTTTCCCAAAGAGCTTAGTTCCTACATTTAACCTTGTTCAGGCTCAATATCAGCTGAAAATTAATGAGCCAAAGGGCGCCATCCCCTTTTTACAGACTGCCCTTTCCATGCATCTTTCTAGAGCTGAAAAATTGCGGGCTAGTTATATCTTAGCACAACTTTTAACCCTCACGAAACAACCCGAAGAGGCCTTAAAACAATATCAAAAGGTGCTGAAAATGCACCCTCCTTACCAAATGACGTTTAATGCTCGGATATCTCGAATGGAGCTTGTTGGAGCCGAAAATAAGGTGATCGAAAAGCAGCTGGCGAAGATGTTAAAGGCTGCAAAAAACAAGGAGTATAGGGACCGGATTTATTATACAATGGCAAATATCGCCGTGAGAGAAGGGCGTATAAAAGAGGGGATTGAGGACCTAAAAAACTCTGTTCGTTATAGTCTCTCCAATAAACAACAACGAGCCATTTCGAGCCTGGATGTGGCCCGTATTTTCTATGAGCAAAATGAATACCTTCAATCTGCCTGTTATTACGATAGTGCTGTTGCCGTAATTGACGTTAACTATCCTGGCTATGCCGAAATTGTTACACGATCGACATCGTTGAACAAACTCGCGAAGTCGCTCCATACCATAGAGCGTGAAGATAGCTTGCAACAATTGGCATTGATGTCTGAAAAAGATCGAAATACATTGATCGATCTTAAGATTAAGGCACTTCAAAAGGAAGAAGCCAAAAAGCTTGCCGATGCAAATGCGGATCAGCAGAATCAAAATTATTTTAGATCGGAACAATTTAGACAGCAGGGGACTCCAACTTCAGACAATCAAAATTTATGGTATTTCTACAATCCGTTAACAATAGGCATTGGGAAGAGCGATTTTCAGAAAATTTGGGGAAAACGTGCTTTAGAAGACAATTGGCGTCGGAAGAATAAACTATCGAATTTAGATGTTGCGGCGGAACAGGCAGTCGATTCTGTTGCTCAAACAGCTATTCCAAGCGCGAAGAAAAAGGTTAGCGATCCCAAAACAGCTGCATATTATCTGCAAGATATCCCGCTGACCGATTCGCTGATGAGTGTGTCAATCGAGCAAGTAAAAAGTGCTATGTTTAATGCGGCACATCTTTATCGTACCGAACTAAATGATTTTCCTCGTGCCATAGCGATGTTGAAGGATCTAAATGCACGCTTTAAAGGAAGTCTCTACGAGCTTCCCGCATATTTTGAGCTCTATCAACTCTATAAAGAGGGTGGCGATGTTGCAAATAGCGAAGCTTACAAAGAGAAAATAACGTTAGAATATCCCAATTCAAAATATGCTCAATACTTGAATAATCCCAATTATTTTGTGGAGTTGAAGAAGAAAAATGCGAGTGTGGAGGTTGAATATGGTGCTGTATTAAAGCAATTTTTTGCATTCGATTTCCCAAGTGCTGCTTCGTCTGCTTTACAGATCATCCCTCAGTTAGCGGATAGTACCTTGCTTCCTAAAGTGAAGTTTATCGCGGTCGTCGCTAAGGGAGCTTCGCAAGAGCGGAAAGAATTTGCAGGCAATCTTGAACAATACATCAAAGATTTTCCTAAAACTCCGACTACCGATATTGCGATTCAAATCAAAACGCTTATTGCCTCTAATGCTTTGGCTGACTATAAACAACTGTTGGCGAAAGGGTATATTAAAGAGCAGTTAGCGAACGACGAATTGAAAAATAAGACAAATACGACGGGGGATGAATTTGGGGGTAAGTTTTCAGTGGATCAGAATCTCTTTCATTATTATGTGATTGCCTTTCCAAAGGATTCAAAAGTGGAGGTGAATCGGTTGATTTACGATATCGCGAATTATAATTTAGACTATTACACCTCCTCCGATTTCGACATCGAAGCCTTAAGTTTAGATGATAAAACGCAACTAGTGGTTGTGCGCAACTTCCCAGATAAGGAGGAGGGACAGATCTACTTTAAGTCGATCATCCGAAAGCGGGCAGTTTTTTCATCATTAAAGGGTCTTGAATATGTGAATTTTATGATTTCGTCTACGAACTATAGAGTTGTAACGAACGATAAAGATTACCACTCGTATCTTCCATTCTTCATTAAGAACTACAGTTCCTATATCAATTCTGATGTACCGAAAGAGATTTTGCCTAATCCGGAGGATCTGTTAGCCAAAATTCGTAAGGAGGACGATCCGACGAACAATGGGAAGTTTGTGGTGGTTCAGTCAGCGCAAGTAAAAGATACGGTTGCGACAATCGTGCCGGAACCGAAGGCTATCTATCAAGGTTTATACCGCGCGAAAGCTGGTGATTCTTATTGTTTTGCCCTAGTCTTTTTGAAAAAACAACTTGAGGATGCGAAGCTTATTCAGGCTATTAAATTTTTTAATCAGACAAATTATGGTGCGCCATCCATAGAGGTCTCCTCCGAAGTTTTAGATGCCAATCGAGGATTATTGGTTGTTCAAGGTTTAGGTAAACGATCGGTAGCAGAAGCTTATTTCAAACGGTGGAGCACCAATCAGGCCGTGCAGGATCTTCTTAAAGGGTCGAACTTTAGAACGATGCTGATCTCTGTAGATAACCTTTCGATCTTCAGGAAGGAAAAAAATGTACTCCCGTATATGGAGTTTTATAATCAGTTGAAAGATTAGAAGGCTTATAAATAGGGTCTAAAAGAATTTGGTTATTTGTTGCCTAACATCCGTTCTATGGCGCCTTTTTCATGCTCGGTAAGCATATCCATTGAATTAAGGGCAGTCTGAATCTTGGTTTTAAAATTCCAGCAGGTCATCTGCCGTAACGCCAAACGTCGGGCAAATTCATAACTTGATATCTCTTCCTTCCCTTTACAGACATTATAGGCAATGAAAAACGCCTTGTGAATAGGAAATCGGCAGTGATGGAAAATAGTTCCTGAGGTCGCTGATTCTTCACTCTTACATTTTGTGCAACGTCGGGAAAAGGACGATTTTCCGCCACATGAATTTTCATTGCCACACTTACGACAAGTAAAACCTTCTGCCCATTTTAGGTCGGCCAGAAATTCAAGACATTTCTCATCGCTGACGAAAAGCTCCTTAATCTCTGATTCAGAAATATTTTTGTTGAAAATTATTCCCATAATTCCTTAAATTCAGTGTAAAAGTATAAAAATAGTGAAATTAAAAAATTAGGTGATACTAAAGCGATTTATTATTTTCTTTTTTCTATCTTTGTATTACGTATAATTCAATTGCTATAGTATGGAAGAGAAGTTAAAGATCGGATCAAAAACAGAAGTTAAAAAGCCATTTTATAAATCTCGTAATTTCTGGAATCCATTTTTGGGAATTACCCTTGGTGCATTGGCCGGATTTCTATATTATCACTATGTGGGATGTTCCTCCGGTAGCTGCGCGATCACTGGAAATCCTTTTATGAGCACTGCCTATGGCGGAATGCTTGGTCTATTTTTAGTGAAAAGTCCTTGCCGCAATGGCAAATGTTAGAAATATACTGTTGGCTAAAATAGCTAATCTGTGCAATATATATAAGTTCCATGTATTTTTCAAAATACAACATCTTCTCAAAGATAAAAGATTCTGATAATTTCTTTATTGTTAATCCTCTGTCTGGCAGCGCTGATATTCTGACTCCTGATGATGCTGTCAAGATCTTAAAAGTTAGCAAGGAAGAGGATATTCATGATCCTGCTTTGATAAGTGAATTACAGGTGAAAGGTTATCTCGCCGATGTAAAACAGGAGCAGAAACTATTCAGATATAAATAGCTTGATTTTCTGGATAACCGGACCAATATGTCAGATCTATTTGCTGACGGCGATTTGATCAGCAAAAAATACCGTCAGATCACTACTGCCGTTGCTGACGGAACGATTGCAGCTATTGCTAAAGAAATACATTAATATTCATTCGTGCGGAATGCAGATTCCAGCTAGCTGACGGACAATCAAAACCATTTAACACCTTTAGTATTTTGTTGGTGTCTTTGTGCTTTGGTGGCGAAAAGAACTTTTTATCGACTTAAGGAATTAATACGAAATGCAAAATCTATAATATTTAATTAAAATAAAGATGGAACCAATTCAGCTGATTATTGAGAAAGAGAGTAAATGGGGCTTCGACAAGACCGTTGAATTATTAACTGCCGAAGCCGAAAGACGTAACTGGATGATTCCGGCAATCCATGATTTGCAACAATCTCTTGCCAAATCAGGAAAAGTTGTTCGATCGGTTAAGGTACTTGAGGTATGCAAACCCGAATATTCGGGAAAAATTCTAGAGCAGAATGATGTGCGGTTTGCTTCTATCATGATGCCTTGCAGGATCTCAATTTACCTTAAAGAGGATGAAAAGACTTATGTCGCGTTACTAAATGGTTCAAGTCTTGCTGCCGGGATGCCCGAAAGTGTGCGCGATGTAATGGTTGCCGCTTCGGATGAGGTAAACGAAATTGCCGATGCGGTAATTTACTTGTAATGGGAAGTGTATCCCTTTTAAAAATGATTTGTAAGGTGCAGTTATGCTTGTATTTTTATTTTATTCAGGAAAACTATACTGATTAGAAGGCCTTGTTCCTATGTTATTGGCCGCGAAGTTTGTTCTGAAATAACAACTAACGATTGTCTTTTTTACCTCCTATTTTCTCTAAATTTGGGCAAGAAGAAGGCGGAATTAAGAATGAGGGAGCCTGGCCTTGGTCATAATTTGCAAAGTGCATTTTGGATAAATCTTACGTGCATGCCGCAGGTTGCAAATTTAAGAGGAGGTGGTTTAGAATTAGCTGACAATGAAAAAGTTCAAACTAGGCTTATCTTTTCGTGCGAATTTTAAGGGCGTAAAAGTCACTGCACTTTTGGGCGTTGTGTTTGTGAGCTATTCATGCGCTCCAAGTCTTTATATTCCATCCCTTGCTGATGCTAATAAGACAGGCCTAAATTTAGATGATTTGAATTTGGGCCGAAAGTTATATGTTCAAAATTGCGGGAGTTGTCATAATCTATACGCCCCTAATCATCTTAAGGCGAGTGAGTGGCCGGGCATTTTAACCGTTATGCAGCAAAAGGCGAAAGTTAGTACTAAAGAGGTTGAAACTATTCGTAATTATTTTTCTAACTTTCAACAACAAACCCGGCCTATTAGCCGGGTTTGTTGTTTGTAAAAATACGTGATATACGTTATAAGTTGAGTAATTTCTTTCCCATTCCTGGAATTCCAGAAGGCTGTTTGGCCACCTGAACGCCTACACTTTCGAAAGCGGCAATCTTTTCAGCTGCTGTTCCTATTCCACTTGAGATGATCGCACCAGCGTGCCCCATCCGTTTTCCTGGAGGCGCTGTCTGACCAGCGATAAAGCTTACCACTAGTTTGGTAACATGCTTGCGGATATATTCGGCAGCACGCTCTTCAGTGTCGCCACCAATTTCACCCATCAAAACAATCGCATGCGTGTCTAGATCATCTTGAAACATCTGAAGAAGCTCTTCGTCATAGCGTCCAGCAACTGGATTGCCACCGATACCAACACAAGTGTTCTGACCTAAGCCGCTGCTTGTTAATTGGTAAACCATTTCATAGGTTAGTGTTCCACTACGGCTCATTAACCCGATATTGCCTTTCTTAAAGATGCTCACTGGTAGAATTCCCACCAAGTCTTCCCTTGGAGACGTCAACCCTGGACAGTTAGCTCAGGGAAACTTAGTGCCATTTATTTTGTTGCGATATTGTTACACTTAACTAAACAAAAGATATTATTAGGGATCATTTTCTGAGGAGAAACTTCAATACCTACAGTAAGAAAGGAGGAATTTACAAGATTTATTAATACGGCAATTAATTTAACCAGTTTGTATTTTTTATGTAGCACATCTGTAATATCTAAGCGTCAAATTTGTGAACTGAAAAGTATGAATTGATAAATGTGTTTATGATTTTTTTTGAGAAGTTGTTTAAGAATATTATTAAATCAGCCATAGCAACCAGAAGTATGGAGAAAATGAAAAAAATTCTATTTGGATCACTTGTGAGTTTCTTGCTGATTTTAGTGTGTAACAGCAATGTTAGTGCTGCATCCGGAGGTATCGAAGGCCTGGTATTTAACAAGAAAACTGGTGAGACACTTATTGGAGCTACTGTCATTGTGGAAGGTACTCTAATAGGTGTTGTTACCGATTTCGATGGCCATTTTGTCATTGCAGGAATAAAACCGGGGAAGTATAATTTAGCAGTTTCCTATGTTTCGTATAATCCGCTTGTCTTTAAAGACGTAGTCGTAGTAGCGGATAAAAAAGTACAGTTAAAAGTCGATTTGGAAGAATCCTCCGTCACAATCGGTGAAGTTATGGTAACTGCAACCATAAGAAAAGGCTCTGATGTTTCGGTTATCAGCGCAATTAAATCAGGCTTGACAATTTCAAGTGGTATCTCCAGTCAGCAGATTATGCGCTCACAGGATAGGGATGCATCTGAAGTTATAAAAAGGGTGCCTGGGATTTCTATTGTGGACGACCGTTTCGTAATCGTAAGAGGGTTGGGACAAAGATACAACAGTGTTTGGCTTAATAATTCTTCAGCGCCAAGTTTGGAATCCGACAGCCGTGCATTTTCATTTGATGCTATTCCCAGCGCAATGATCGAAAATATGATGGTTTTTAAAACTCCTGCTCCCGAACTTCCTGGAGATTTTTCCGGTGGTTTTGTGAAACTAGCTACAAAGGATGTTCCTGATTCAACTCTTTATTCCTTCTCGATTGGAACGTCTTTTACGCAGGGAACGACCTTGAATGATATTTACAAATATGATGGCGGGAAAACAGATTGGCTAGGTTTAGATGATGGAACCAGAAAACTACCCTCGATATTCCCAAAAGATTTACGCGAAGTTGGCGCAAATGACCAGACATTGCTAGGACGTATGCTGAATAAAAACTGGCTTGCAAAAGCTTCCACAGCTATGCCTGATATGCGCTTTTCTTATTCAATGGCCCATCGTATTAAACTTAGAAAAGTGATTATTGGTGAAGTGACGACTGTCAACTATTCAAATACAAATAGTACACTCGACGTTGAAAATAATAATTACGGAGTTTATCGTTTTGTGGAGGATAAACCAGGGTATGATTTTGCATTTAAAGATAATATTTACGAAAACACCGCTAAGCTTGGAGTAATGCATAACTGGAGTGCTTTTTTGGGCAAAGGAAATAAGATCGAGTTTCGTAATTTATTCAATCACATTGGAAGTACAAGAACCACCTTTCGTAGGGGTACTGAATATTATAGCAATACCCAAATTAAATCGTATGAGTATGGCTTTATGAGCCGCGATACCTATTTGGGTCAGCTGTGTGGCACACATTCTTTTAAAGAGAATAAAACTAAGATTGACTGGATTGCAGGATATTCAATGGCGAACCGCGATGAACCTGATTTAAAAAGGTTAAAGCTGATCATGAATGAAACCATATCCAATCCCAATTATGGTAAGTATTATATGGTGTTTCCTTCGAGTCCACTCACAAGTAGTGCAGGACGAGTTTTTCAGGACTTGAATGAGAACGTTTATACTGCTGGAGCCAATATTGAAAATACCTTTAAAATATTTGATATCAACCCAATATTGAAGGCTGGTATTTTTGCAGAAAAAAAAGAACGAACTTTTAATGCCCGCAAATTGGGTTATGTAGTTTCTGATGGTTCAAAATACGACAATAGCATTGGATATCTGCCTATAGGCCAAATATTTAATGATGCAAACATTAATACAACCACAGGGATAAAGCTGGCCGAAGAGACTGGGAAATCAGATTCCTATACCGGAAATAACGATCAGATTGCCGGTTATGTTGCCTTTCAAATTCCTTTCACCGAAAAATTTTCGGTCTATGCTGGCGTTAGGGGGGAGAAAAATAAACAATGGATCAAAAGCTACGACAGGTTTCAGCAACCGATCACGGTGATGAATGACACCTTCAATCTCCTTCCTTCAGTGAACGCAATTTACAAATTCAACGATAAGAATTTGTTAAGAATGGCTTATGGCAAATCGTTGAATCGTCCAGAATTTCGCGAGATTGCCCCTTTCCCATTCTATGATTTTGATAACAATGCTGTCTATTCTGGAAATCCGACTCTGAAAAATGCGACAATCCATAACGGCGAGATTCGTTATGAGCATTACCCTTCCGAAAACGAAATTATCTCAGTTGGCTTGTTTTATAAAAAATTCTACAATCCAATTGAAGTAAAATTTCTGCATACCGGAAGTGGATTGGAATACTCTTATCAAAATGCAGATAAAGCCTTTAACTATGGTATCGAAGCCGAATTGCGAAAAAGACTTGCTTCAGCAGGCTTATTTGAAAAGATCAATATCGTATTGAACGGCGCCTTTATAAAAAGTGAAATCAGCTTTACAAATAAAGTGACTGAAAGGACCCGTCCAATGGCAGATCAATCACCATACATTGTAAATGCCGGAATTTTCTATAGCGACCTGGAAAAAAGCAGGCTGATGGTTAATCTCTTATACAATGTGATCGGCAAGCGGATTAATATCGTTGGTGTTCCTGAGCAAAATGCATGGGAAGATATACCTGATGTTTATGAAATGCCACGACATCTTGTTGATTTTATAATCAGTAAAAAAATAGGAAAATATGCAGAACTAAAATTAAGCATCAAAGATATGCTTAACCAAAGTATAGTATTCAAACAAAATGTCAAGACCAAGGTTGATATGAGCCATTATATGGGAGGTGCCTCCGAAATCAAATATTTTGATCGAGATCAAGTACTTCGAAGATTCAAACCAGGAGGCAGCTGTTCGCTTGAACTAGTATTTCGCTTTTAAAAAAATCTAACTGTCAATTAATTTGAATCTTAAACCTGAAATTATATTAAAAACAGCATATGATTATTTCCTCAATTATTTACAAAAAATTAAATTCTATGAAACGTACTTTTTTAAATGGATTATTCATCGCGACATTTCTTTTAGCCGGAATTTCTTCCTGCAAAAAAGAACCTGTGATCATCAAATCTTCAGGTGTAACGCTTGATCAGTCAACAACTATTGTAAGAATTGGCACTCCGCTTAAACTTACTGCTTCGATTGCTCCTTTCGATGCAACAGATAAAACATTGACATGGACAACATTGAATGCCGCAGTTGCAACTGTTGCAGCAGACGGAACTGTTTCAGGTGTTGCGACCGGAACAACAGACATTACTGTTACAACCACAGATGGCCTTTTTACTGGCAAATGTGTCGTAACTGTTTTCCCTGCTGCCGGAGCAACAGTTACATTGGCTGGAAATATTACTGCCAATATAACTTTAAAATCGGATATTAATTATATCCTTGATGGTTGGGTCTATGTAAAATCTCCCGCCATTATCACAATTGAACCGGGAACTGTTATCAAAGGTAAAGTGGATACAAGGGCATCTTTGATAATTGAAAGAGGTGCCAAGATTATGGCTGAAGGCACAGCTGCAAAACCAATCGTTTTCACATCAGCTAAAGCTGCTGGTTCGCGTCTTCCAGGTGACTGGGGTGGCCTAATACTTTGCGGGAATGCAATAATCAATGTTGCAGGTGGTGAAGCTGAAATCGAAGGTGGTGTAGGAGCGAAATATGGTGGCACCAACAACAGTGATAATTCAGGTGTGTTGAAATACATCAGAATTGAATTTGCCGGTTATGCATTCGCTACAGATAAAGAGATCAACGGCTTAACAATGGGTGGTGTTGGAAGCGGAACCACAATTGATTATATTCAGGTTTCTTATTCAAATGACGACTCTTACGAATGGTTTGGCGGAACGGTTAATGCGAAGCACTTAATTGCCTTCTGTGGTCTTGATGATGAGTTTGATTCTGACTATGGTTTCAGCGGATTTGTACAGTATATCGTTGGTTTACGTGACCCGCTGGTCGCCGACATTTCAAAATCAAATGGTTTTGAATCAGATAATGACGGAACAGGATCATCAAATACTCCAACAACAAATCCACGATTTGCTAATGTTAGTCTATTCGGACCTCTTGCAACTTCTACAACTACGATTAACCCATTGTTTCAGGCTTCGATGCACATTAGAAGAAAGTCAAATCTTGAAGTTTATAATTCAGTATTTGCAGGTTGGCCAGTAGGCTTAAAAATGGATGATTCCAAAGGGACTGCAGGTGCAGGTGCACAGGTTAAAGGCTGTATTCTCTCTGGGATGGCGGCTCCTTTCGGAACAGCTGCAGGAGAAAAAACATTCTTTGAAGATGCTACCAGAATAAACAGAACTATTGTTGCAAATGCTGATCTGATGATTGCAGCAGCATTTAACTTAGCAGCCCCTAATTTCATTCCACAGTCAGGTTCACCTTTGTTGACCGGTGCTGCTACCGGACTTCCTACAGGACTAGATGCTACTGACTATGTTGGAGCGTTCAAGACTACAGACTGGACGGCTGGATGGGCTAACTGGACACCTAAAACTACGGTGTATTAAATTCTAAAAAAAATAACTATTGATAGGCTGTTCCTTCGGGGGCAGCCTTTTTTTTATAAAAAAATGAGTGTCTGGATACTTCCGGTTTATAGTTGTATTCGCAGTCTTTAAAGCAATAAGAAATTAAGTTCTGATACAACAAGAAGGGATTCGTCGTCTTCTTTATTTTTATTGACGACTGGGTCTGAAAAATATTCTTCCGTATATCTAGTTTTAAAATCAGTTGAGCTAACCTCTCTCAGAACTTAATGTGGGATGCTTAATTCCTCATGTTACAAACAACAAACCCGGCCAATTAGCCGGGTTTGTTGTTTGTAAAAATACGTGAGATACGTTATAAGTTGAGTAATTTCTTTAGCATTCCTGGAATTTCCGAAGGTTGTTTAGCCACCTGAACGCCTACACTTTCGAAAGCGGCAATCTTTTCAGCTGCTGTTCCTGTTCCACTTGAGATGATCGCACCAGCGTGGCCCATCCGTTTGCCCGGAGGCGCTGTCTGACCAGCGATAAAGCTAACTACTGGCTTGGTAACATGCTTGCGGATATATTCTGCAGCACGCTCTTCAGCGTCGCCACCAATCTCACCCATCAAAACAATTGCATGGGTGTCTGGATCATCTTGAAACATCTGAAGAAGCTCTTCGTAATAGAGTCCAGCAACTGGATCGCCACCGATACCAACACAAGTGCTCTGACCTAAGCCGCTGCTTGTTAATTGGTAAACCATTTCATAAGTCAAGGTTCCACTTCGGCTCATTAATCCGATATTGCCTTTCTTAAAGATGCTCACTGGTAGGATACCCACCAAGGCTTCCCCTGGAGACATCAACCCTGGACAGTTCGCTCCAATAAGCTTGGTGCCATTCTTTTTAAGATAAGGAGTGATACGAACCATGTCAAGGGTTGGAACACCTTCAGAGATGATGATCACAAGAGCAACACCCGCTTCGGAGGCTTCTAATGCAGCATCAGCAGCATAGGCAGCAGGAACGAAAATAATGGAAGTATTAGCTCCAGTCTTTTTTACGGCATCGGCAACGGTATTGAATACCGGAACACCATGCACCTCTTGACCACCTTTACCAGGAGAAACGCCACCTACAACATTGGTGCCGTAATCGATCATTTTTTGAGTATGAAAACCACCATCCCGACCAGTGATCCCTTGGACAAGTAATTTTGTATTTTTATTAACTAAAATGCTCATGATAGTTCTAATTAAATTTTCTTAAATATTAACGCTTAGGCTAGACTGATAGCCATTTGAGCTGCTTCGCTCATGGTTTCAACGATTGGAAGGTTGGCATTTTTCAAAATCTCAAGTCCTTCTTTTGAATTGGTTCCTGACAGACGGATCACAATTGGGATTTTAACTTTGATCTGCTCTAAAGCGGAGATTAATCCTTTTGCAACGTCATCGCAACGTGTGATTCCACCAAAAATATTGATCATCACAACCTTGACATTTTTGTCTGAAAGAATAAGATTCATCGCATCAACAACTTTCTGAGGGTTTGAGCTTCCGCCAATATCTAAGAAGTTGGCTGGTTCACCACCATAAAGTTTAATCATATCCATGGTTGCCATCGCAAGTCCAGCACCATTTACCATGCATCCAATGTTTCCATCTAACCGAATATAGGATAGTCCTTTATCTTTTGCATAAAGCTCTTTAATCTCATCTTCATCAGGCTCATTAAGAGCTAGAATTTCTGGTTGACGGAATAACGCATTGTCGTCAAAAGTCATCTTGCCATCTAACGCAAGTAGATTTCCGTCTGAAGTAATGACCAATGGATTGATCTCCACTAAAGAGGCATCGGTATCCAAAAATACTTGATAGAGTTTTTGAAACATCACAACAGCCTGGTTCGCTAACTTACTATCATCGAATAAGGCGTAAGCAATCTTACGAGCGACAAATGGAGTGATCCCAAGATCGGGATCAATCGCGAATTTCAAAATTGCATCTGGATTGTCTTTTGCAACTTCTTCAATCTCGACACCGCCTTCACGACTAGCCATAAAAACGACCGATTTTGTGTTTCGGTCGATGGTCAGTCCAGCATAAATCTCATTCACAAATGAGACTCCTTGCGCGACTAATACCTTCTCAACAATAAAACCTTTGATGTCCATTCCAAGGATCGCTTCAGCTGCAGCAGTTGCATCGGCTAATGTTCGGGCAAGCTTAACACCTCCCGCTTTTCCTCGGCCACCTGTTAAAACTTGAGCTTTAACGACACATGGATAACCTAGTTTTTCTGCTGCTGCTTTTACCTCTGCAACAGTATAACATAGTACCTCCTTGGTAACAGGAATCTCATAGCGTGCTAAAATCTCTTTAGCCTGGTATTCGTGAATTTTCATTTCGAGATTAATTTATAGTATACGATTCTGATTTATTTGTAGTTAAATGCCTGATAGTCAGCGTAAATTGAATACAGACGTTAATTCATCAAAAATAGCGTTAAATTGAATACCATTTTAAAATAATCGAACAAAATGATAAATAATCTGAAATCGTTTTAAATTACCTGAAAATCAATTATATATAGGTATTTTTTGTTCTTTTGTAAAAAGATATTGAGGTATGATTTCAAGATATTTTATCCAAATCCGTTCTTATACGGTTATGGTGATCGGTTTAGCGCTCTATGCCTTTGGAGTAACGGCGTTTTTGATCCCTCTAAAAATTGCTGCCGGAGGAGTTACTGGAATCTCTATGCTAGTCTATTATGCCACTGGTTTTGGTACGGGGTACACCTATTTTATTATCAACATTTTTTTAGTTTTAATCGCGATCAAGGTATTAGGTGCAAATTTTGGTGTGAAGACCATTTTTAGCATGACCATCATTGCCATCTTTCTAAATATTATGCAACGCTATGTTGACGAGCCCATCTTAAAAGATATGTTTCTCTCCTCCGTGCTTAGTGGGATCCTTGGTGGAATTGGCATTGGGCTAATCTTTAATGAAGGGGGAAGCACCGGCGGGACTGATATTATTGCCATGATTATCAATAAATATCGAAATATCAGTCCAGGCCGAATCATCATGTACTGCGATGTATTGATCATTGCCTCTTCCTATTTGGTGCTGCAATCGGTTGAAAAATTGGTCTATGGCTATGTTGCCATGTGGGTGGTGGCCTACTCAATTGATGCCTTTCTAACAGGAGCTCAACAATCGGTTCAGCTATTTATTATATCGTCTGAATATGAAGCTATTGCAAATAGCATAAACCACGAATCGCGACGAGGGCTGACCATGTTTGATGCTACGGGGTGGTATACTCAAAAGGGGGTTAAGGTGATTATGACCGTGGTACGGAAAAGAGAGTCCCCAGATATTTTTCGCAAAATTAAAGCGCTTGATCCCAATGCGTTTATCTCACTCAACTCGGTTATGGGTGTTTATGGAAAGGGTTTCGACCAACTAAAATACTAAGGATTTAGCTTAAATAACTAATTTAGCCGTTCGAAATTAGAATTGTTATTTATGGCCAATCGTCGGAAAACTATCCTTATTGGAGTTGGAATTATCGTTTTTATCCTCTTGTTATTCTTTGGGCTTAATCGCTATTATCAGAAAATACCCCCCCTTGGTGAAGATCTCGTTGTGAAAATTGTTGAGCCCAAAATGCTCTATGGCTTCAGAGCCGACTCTTTTCATATCGAAGAAGATCGAGTTTCTCAGAATCAAAATCTTTCTGATATTCTGAATGAAACAGGTGTGTCAGGATCTACCATTGATCAGCTAGCCAGAAATTCGGTTACTGTTTTTGATCTCCGGAGGATGAAGGCGGGCAATAGATATTCCCTGTTCTACTCCAAAGATGTTAGTCGTAAGCCGTTATACCTAGTTTATGAAAATAACAATGTTGATTATTATGTTTATTCATTAACCGGTTCTTTGTTGGTCTCAGCAGGAAAGCATGAGGTGACTTCAAAGCGCCAGACCTCATCTGGAATAATTACAAGTTCACTCTGGAATGCGATGAAAGCGAGTAATATTAGCCCATTATTAGCGGTTCAGTTATCCGATATTTATGCTTGGACAATCGATTTCTTTGCAATTCAAAAAGGTGATCAGTTTACCGTTATTTACGATGAAGATTTTGTGAATGGGGAGTCTATTGGCTTAGGAAAGATTTATTCGGCTTCATTTAGCCAAGGTGGTGTTGAGTTTTATGCTATCCGATTTGCGCAAGACGATGAAGTAAGTTACTTTGACCAAAAGGGGAATAGTTTACGGAAGTCGTTTCTTAAGGCCCCTTTGAAATTTTCACATATCAGTTCTCGATTTTCAAATAATCGGATGCATCCAATTTTGCGTATTGTTAGGCCTCATCATGGGGTAGATTATGCTGCAGCCACTGGTACTCCCGTGTATACTATTGGCGATGGTACCGTGACCCAAAAGAGCTACCAAGCGACTGGAGGTGGAAATATGGTGAAGATTAAACATAACTCGGTTTATGAAACGAGCTATATGCATTTATCGAAATATGCGGCTGGGCTAAAAGTCGGTACTCGTGTGCGTCAAGGAGAGGTTGTCGGATATGTTGGAGCTACTGGATTGGCTTCTGGGCCTCATCTCGATTTTAGAGTTTATATGGGGGGCAGTCCTGTTAATCCCTTGACGATTAAGTCACCCCCAGCAGAGCCCGTAAAACCTCAACATCTACCAAGATTCAATCAACTTCGCGATTCAGTTTTGCAACTGCTTGTCGTAAAGCACAATTAATCTGCCTGAGATAAAAGACAGGAGTCAATCAGCTGTTAACTCTTATTTCTTGAGTGTTCCTTCAGCAAGTGTAACATTTGCTACAAATTGACGGATCTGTTGCTCGTCTTCTTTCTTGCAGATTAATAGGGTGTTCTCCGACTCGACGACAATAAACCCATTCAGCCCTTGGATGACTGCCGTTTTATTTTTAGGCATATTCACGATGCACCCTTGTGAATCGTATAAGAAGATCTTATCTCCACTAACTGCATTTTCAGACTCATCTTTTTTGTGGCTCTCATACAAAGATCCCCAAGTTCCTAGGTCAGACCAACCGAAATCGGCACACAAGACGTATACATTTTTAGCTTTCTCCATAACCCCATAATCAATTGATACATTGGGGCATTCAGAATAAACTTTGTTGATATATTGCACCTCATCTGAAGTGTTAATATGCTTTTTGCCATAATCGAATAACGCATTAACCTCGGGGAGATGGTCGATAAGTGCCTGATGAATTGCTTTTGCTGACCAGATGAATATCCCAGAGTTCCAATAGAACTCTCCGGTTTCAACAAAGAGTTCAGCCATTTTTCGATCAGGTTTTTCGGTAAAAGTCTTTACTCGGAAGAGGTTATCTCTATCTTCAAAAATGGTTGGTTCTGCAACTTGAATGTATCCATATCCAGTTTCTGGACGACTGGGCTGGATACCTAAGGTGAGCAACACATCTTTATCGGTCACGTACCTAAGACCATTCTCGATCTCTGCTAAAAACTTATCTTCTTTTAGAATAAGGTGATCAGAGGGTGCAACAATGATGTTTGCTTCAGGACAGGTATCTAATATTTTATAGGTCGCATAGGCCACGCAAGGTGCCGTATTTCGCCTTAGTGGCTCTGAAAGAATTTGCGAAGGTTTTAATTCTGGAAGCTGTTTTTTCACAAGCTCTTTATGTGCTTCACTGGTAACGACAAGGAAATTCTCGGTTGGAATTATTGAAGAGAAGCGGTCGAAGGTGAGTTGAATCAGTGTCCTTCCAACACCTAAAAAGTCCAAAAACTGCTTTGGTTTTTCCGCTGTGCTTAGAGGCCAAAAACGACTTCCGATCCCCCCAGCCATGATCACGCAAAAATTCTTGCTCTTTTCCATTTGTCTAATTTTATTCAAATTTATTTAATTTTTTAAACATACGAACATAGCCTAACCAAGCGACCTAAGGTAAGTCATCGAATTTATCAGTCATTGATGAAATTATTTGTACTTTTATCGAGAAATAAAGTTCAAGATAATATCCGAACAAATCGAATAATTTTGGTTTTAAATGGCTAATTATCAGTTTCAATACTAAATTATATTCCGTGGGAATACTTCATCACATCGGTCAATATTTCTTGTTGCTTGTCAAGGTCTTTAAAAAGCCCGAAAAAAAATCGATTTATATTCGGCAGTTAGTCCTTGAGATCGAAAAACTTGGGATTAACTCTATTGGGATTGTGGCTATTATCTCTGTTTTTATGGGAGGGATTATAACCTTGCAGTTAACCTATAATATGTCTAATCCTCTGATGCCTACCTATATCATTGGCCTTGGGAATAGAGATACCTTAATTCTTGAATTTTCATCCACCGTTTTAAGTTTAATGTTAGCCGGAAAGGTTGGTTCAAATATTGCCTCTGAGCTAGGATCGATGCGAATTACGGAACAGATCGATTCCATGGAGATTATGGGGGTGAATTCAGCTTCGTATTTGATCTTGCCGAAAATTGTGGCGGTTGTTTTTATGAGTCCATTCTTATTTATTATCAGTGTGGGATGTGGCCTTATTGGAGGATTGATCACTGGACCACTTTCTGGCGTAGTAACAGTGGCCACATACATTACCGGAATCAAAACGAGTTTTGTCCCTTTTTATGTCTATTTCTCGATCATTAAGACTTTTGTATTTGGATTTTTAATCTCCTCCGTGCCTGCTTATCTAGGTTATTATGTTCAAGGAGGAGCACTAGAGGTTGGGCGTACGAGCACCAAGGCGGTGGTCAATACAAGCATTTTGATCTTATTTTTTGATCTTGTCTTAACACAATTGCTGTTTAAATGATTGAAATCAAAAATATAGTTAAGTCTTTTGATGGACGTGATGTTCTAAAAGACGTATCAACAGTTTTTGAAAAGGGGAAAACTAATCTGATTATTGGTCAGAGTGGCTCTGGAAAAACTGTTTTACTTAAATGTATTGTGGGCCTTTTTGATATCGATGGAGGAGCAATTCTTTTTGATGGTCGAAACAACGAGTCCATGAATTTTCAAGAGCGCGGTTTATTGCGACAAGAGATTGGAATGGTGTTTCAGAATGGGGCCTTATTTGACTCGCTAACGGTTGAGGAAAACGTCCGTTTTCCAATGGATATGTTTACAGAGATGACGATGAAGGAGAAATTATTTCGACTTAATTTCTGCCTCGAACGAGTGAACATCAGAGATTCAAATCACCTGTATCCATCGGAGCTTTCTGGGGGGATGCGCAAGCGGGTGGCTATTGCCAGAGCCATTGCTCTTAACCCTCGTTATCTGTTTTGCGATGAGCCTAATTCAGGTCTCGATCCCGTAACTTCAATCTTGATCGATAACCTGATTAAAGAGATTACGGCTGAATTTGATATTACAACCATTATCAACACACACGATATGAACTCGGTTATGGAGATTGGCGACAATATCCTCTTTATCTCTGAGGGGGAAAAATGTTGGGAAGGGAATAGTTCCCAGATTTTTACCACACGAAATAAAAAGGTTGATGCCTTTGTTTTTGCTTCGCCTTTTTCTAAGCAACTAAAAGAGATCAAAAAAATGGAGGGAGACGAATGAGTAAATTTAGAATTCTCATCATCACACTGATCTTTATGGCATGCTCTTCGGAAGATCTACCCAAAGGTATTCTGACCAGGAAAGAGATGACTCCAATTCTTGTGCAGATACACCTTGCAGAAGGACTTTATACGCAGCGATATTTGCAAAATATTACCCGTGATGGCTATCAAGATGATCTTTACCTCTCGGCGATGAAACGGTTGAAGGTCGATCAGAAAGCTTTTGAAGCCTCTGTCTTGTATTATGGCAAATACCCCGAAAAATATAAGCTTATTTACGATGAAGTGCTCAATCAATTGAATGAACTAGAGGTTAAATTAAGAGTCAAAGATTCATTAAGTCGAATAAGCCCGCCTGTACCCAAATAATTGTTGTATGCGCAAGTTTTCGGCTCATTATATTTTTACCGGGACTGGAGTATTGCTTAATAAAGGCATTGTGGTGACTACCGACCAAGGTGTAATAACTGAAATTATTGATACCAATGGTGCTTTTGAAGAGCGCTCATCGGTTGAGTTTTACAGCGGAATAATCACTCCTGGATTTATTGATGCAAACTTAACTTCAGATCCTCTAAGCCCAGAGGTTAACCTCTCTGAGTCCTCGCATCAGAAATTCACCATCCTAGATGCCGTAAATGCACTTGTGACAAACGATTTATTCACGAACGCACAACATGAACTTCAAGAAAACAGGAAGATCTGTATCGGTCTGAAATCAAATACTTCTAATGATCAAGAGGCCTTGTTTAAGTTGATAAAAGATTTACTATTAACTTTCCCAATGATCTCCTTAACGCAAATCATCACTTGGGCTACTCGCAATAGTGCGGAAGCTCTTTCAATATCCGACCGATCTGGCACCATTGAGGTTGGAAAGCAGCCTGGACTGAATCTAATAGGAGGGCTCAATATGGAGATGTTGGCCATAAAGCCTACCTCTACGTTGAAAAAACTTATTTAGTTAATCTGTCTTGCACTCGAAAATCGCATTCTAAAAATTAGACTTATGTCGACATTTCTTTTCGATCAAACGATATTTGGACCTGTGGTTAGCAGAAGATTAGGCATCTCATTGGGAATAAATCTACTTCCAAACGATTCGAAACTTTGCTCTTTCGATTGTATCTATTGTGAATGTGGCTGGAATCCGGCAAAAGGATCGGTAAAGGTGAAATTTCCGAAACAGGCTGAGGTGAAAAGTTTACTTCGAGCAAAACTTATAGAGATGGTGTGTGAGCATAAAGCACCTGATGTCATTACGTTTGCTGGCAATGGAGAGCCTACGATGCACCCTGATTTTGCTGCTATTATTGACGACACCTTAGCACTCCGAAATGAGCTTTGTCCTGCGGCACGGATTGCGGTTCTTTCCAATTCTACGATGCTTCATAAAGCAAAAGTTGTGGAGGCATTAAAAAAGGTAGATGATAATATCCTAAAACTTGATTCCGGGATTGCTCAAACCATAAGAATCCTAGATCAACCTGTTGGCCGATTTAATTTAGAAAATTGCGTGGCTAATCTAAAGCAATTTGAGGGGCAGCAGATTATTCAGACCATGTTCCTTCGGGGTTTATTCAAGGGAGTAGAAATTGATAATACGACCGATATCGAGGTTGCTGCGTGGATTGCTCTTTTGAAGGAAATCCGACCTAAATCGGTAATGATCTATACCCTGGATCGTGATACCCCAGCTAGTGAATTGCAAAAAGTTTCGCTCGACGATTTAAACAAAATTGCCCTTAAAGTTCGGAATTCAACGGGCTTAGAAGTTCAAGTAAGCGGCTAATGGAACGATGGGGTTTTCATGAATTGATTTTCTCCGTATTATTGCATCTGATTAACGAACATCGCAAAGATCTCTTTCGCCTAAAACTAAACGTTTCCGATAATGATGAAATTTCTCCCTTTATACCTTGCTGCTATTTTATTTTCTACGGTTGGATTTAGCCAAATCAATTTAACCCAGAGCGCCTCTTTGGTTGATTTTGTGAATCCTTTGGTGGGGTCCGACTCCGATCATTCCTTGTCGAATGGGAATACCTATCCGGCCATTGCCTTGCCTTGGGGGATGAATTTCTGGACTCCTCAGACCAATAAGATGGGGAGCGGATGGGCCTATATGTATCGAGACACTAAACTTAGAGGGTTTAAACAAACTCACCAGCCGAGTCCATGGATCGGCGATTATGCTGCTTTCTCGCTGTTCCCTGAGACAGGCAAACTGATATTAGACGAGAATAAGCGCGCTTCATACTATTCGCATAAAGCAGAGATCTCAAAACCACATTACTACCGAGCCTATCTTGCCGACTACGACGTTGTCACGGAGATTACCCCTACGGAAAGAGCTGCTCAGTTTCGGTTTACTTTCCCTCAATCAGATGCATCACATGTTATTCTAGATGCTTTTGACAAGGGTTCAATGGTGGAAATATTTCCTAAAGAGAAGAAGATTATCGGGTATTGTAGAAATAATAATGGAGGTGTTCCCGAGAATTTTCACAACTATTTTGTGATCATTTTTGACAAGGAATTTTCTGCCACCTCTACTTGGAAGGATAGTTTGTTTGCTGAAAACAGCACTAAGGCGGAGGGGACTCATGTGATGGCGGTCCTCTCTTTTAAAACAAAGAAGGGGGAACTGGTTCATGCGCGCATTGCCTCCTCCTTTATTAGTCCAGCGCAAGCACAGCTTAATTTAGATCGTGAGATCGGAGCGCAAAATTTTGATCAAACGAAGCAAAAAGCTGAACAAGCATGGAACACTGAATTCTCAAAAATTCAGACTTCTGGAGGAACGGTGGATCAGAACCGCACTTTTTATACGGCACTTTACCATACGATGCTCTTCCCTCGCAAGTTCTATGAGCTCGATGCTAAAAATAACATTATTCATTATAGCCCATATAATGGCAAGGTATTGAGTGGTTATCAGTTTACAGACAATGGGTTTTGGGATACTTTTCGTGCCGTATTTCCTTTCTTTACCCTTACGCATCCTAGTCTTACGGCTCAGCTGATGGAGGGTCTTGCTAATACCTACAACGAGAGTGGCTGGCTGCCTGAATGGGCAAGTCCTGGCCACCGAAATTGTATGATCGGGTCTAATTCAGCAGTCAATATTGCAGATGCCTACTTAAAAGGGATCAGAGGTTTCGATATCTCCAAACTCTATGAAGCAATCTTAAAAAACACGGAGAATGAGGGGCCAGTGCATTCCGTTGGTCGTTATGGTGTTAAATATTATAACGATAAAGGGTATATCCCGTATGATGTTGGCATCAATGAGAATGCTGCTCGCACACTGGAATATTCATTTGCCGATTGGTGTATTTGGAAACTTGCCAGCGATCTTAAACGTCCGAATGATGAGGTTGCTCGTTTTGCAAAACGGGCCATGAACTATCAAAATGTCTTTGATAAATCGGTTAACTTTATGCGAGGCCGAAATGCAGATGGCACCTTTCAGACCCCATTCCGCCCTGATAAATGGGGGGATGCATTTACTGAGGGATCTAGTTGGCATTATACCTGGTGTGTTTTTCATGACCCACAAGGGTTGGCAAATCTCTTTGGAAGTCGCGAAAAGATGGCTAGTCGTCTAGACGAAGTTTTTTCTTCCGCACCGACTTTCGATTATTCGTATTACGGGGTTCAGATTCATGAGATCACCGAAATGTTAATCGCGAATATGGGTCAATACGCCCATGGAAATCAACCCGTTCAGCATGCCATATACCTCTATAATTATTTAGGTCAACCATGGAAGTCACAATATTGGGCTCGTCAGGTTATGGATCGGTTATACAATGCGAACCCTGATGGATTGTGTGGAGATGAAGATAATGGGCAGACTTCGGCTTGGTATGTTTTTTCTGCCATGGGATTCTATCCTGTTGCACCGGGAACGGGTGAATATATTCTTGGATCACCCCTGTTTAAGAAGATCACCCTTAAACTTGAAAACGGGAAGACTTTAGAGCTTGCTGCTCCAACTAATTCTCATGATAACGTTTATGTGTCTAAGATATCTCGTAACGGAATAGCGTATGAGAAAAATTATTTAACCCATACCGATTTAATGCAAGGTGGAGTTTTTCAGTTTGAGATGAGCAAGGTGCCGAACAAAACTAGAGGCACGAAGCCAGAGAGCTTCCCGTATTCATTCTCAAATCGAAAGCTTTAGTTCTTTATTTGAGGATTAGTCCAGTTGCCATGCGACCTGTCTTGGCGCCATCGCGTCGAGCAGAGAAGAATTTATTGGCATTTGTCCAGGTGCAAACTTGGGCAATTTCAATATGGGTTTCCTGAATCCCATTACTTAGTAGCTGTTGTTTGTTTGCTTCCCAGAGGTTTAGAAGTCCTTTATTATCTTCTTTAGGATGATAATGTGAAGGGTCAAAATGGGCTAAAACTTCAGCGCCCACTTCATACACTTCAGGACTAATTGAAGGACCAATGCCTGCAATAAGATCGCGAGGGTTTGATCCAAATGATTTGATCATCTCTTGAATGGTATTCTGGACTATCAGCTGCGTCGTTCCACGCCAGCCGGCATGAATTGCAGCAATCACCTTTTGCTTGGGATCATAAATTAATACAGGAACGCAATCGGCCGTTTTAATCGTGATACATACACCGATTAGATTGGTGATTAAGGCATCCGTATCTTGCAAATAGGCTTTTTGATCTCCTTCGCTAGATTTGAAAAAGTCGGAAGTTATATTTTTTACCGTGCCCGTATGTGTCTGTTTCGGAAAGACTAATGTTGAGGGTTCAATGCCAATAGAATGGCATAGTTTAAGACGATTTTCTTTGACCTTTTCAGGGGCATCTCCAGAGTTGAATCCTAAGTTTAAGGAGTGGTAATTTTCAGTGCTAGAGCCACCTGAACGCAAGGTTGAAAAATGCAAAAGCTCGGAATAGTTTGCTAAATTTTCAAATTGCAAAAAAGAGAGGCCATTTAGCGTGGTTTCTATCATCGTTCTTTACGGCATTTAGATTAAATTTGAGGCCAAATTACAAAAGTTCTTGATTGAACAATGAATGGTCTTTATGGAAATAAATATTCTTCAGCTTATTCAAGGGGCAAAAGAGGCACGAGGATTAGTCGTGGTTATCGATGTCTTCAGGGCGTTCTCGACGGCTTGCTATCTTTTTGATGGTGGTGCGGACCAGATAATTCCCGTTGAACATGTTGAGGAGGCTTTTCAACTTAAAGAGAAGATGCCCCATGTGATAACCTTAGGTGAACGATCGGAACGTAAGGTTCCTGGGTTTGACTTTGGGAATTCTCCAACTCATATCTTGCAGGAGGATCTTAAGAATAAAACAATTGTCATGACCACCAGCTCGGGGACAAAGGGAATTGTGAATGCAACGTTGGCTGATCAGATTATCACGGGTAGTTTTGTCAATGCGGGTGCCATAATTCGGTATATTCGTCAACAAAATCCAAGCGTAGTTAGCTTTGTTTGTATGGGTTACGAATGTCGTTATCCCACTCAGGAAGACACCTTCCTCGCGGAATATTTGCGCGATACTCTGTTAGATAAAGAGACCGATTTTGGGCAAATGAAAAATTTACTTGCTGTTGGCGATGGTGCTCGACTTCTCGATCCTGCAAATCATCAATGGTCACCATCGACAGATTTCGACCTTTGTCTGGATATAAATCGTTTTGATTTTGTGCTTAAGGTGGAGCAACATGAGAATTTAAATGTGCTGAAAAAGATTAAGATATAGTTTCTGAATGTGTTAAAGAGGTAGTATGAAGAAGTACAATTTTGATGAGATCGTAGAACGTCGGGGGACTGATTCCTTAAAATACGACATGCTGGATACTTATTTTGGCAATCCGAATGCCTTGCCTTTATGGGTGGCTGATACCGATTTTAGAGTGCCAGACTTTATCATAGAGGCGATCAAAAAGCGGATGGATCATGAGGTCTTAGCCTATTCGTATCGTCCAGATAGCTATTTTCAATCGATTATCGACTGGTTACAACTACGTCACAATTGGACGATTGAACAGGAGATGATCACCACGAGTCCTGGTGTTGTTTCTGCAATAACCATGTTAGTTATGGCTTTGTCGGAGCCTGGAGATAAGATTGTTGTTCAGCCACCGGTATATTTCCCATTTTTTACCAGTATCAAAGGTTCTGGACGTAAGATGGTTGAGAATCCACTGATCATCAAAGAGGGAAGATATACGTTTGATTTTGATAATTTCAAGAAGAATATAGACTCAAAAACAAAGCTTTTGATTTTGTGCAGTCCCCATAATCCAGGTGGGATGGTATGGAAAAAAGCGGAATTAGAGGAACTTAGTGCAATTTGCTTGGAGCATCATATTTTTGTGGTCTCTGATGAGATCCATGCCGATGTCGTTTTCTCTGGAAACAAGCATCTTCCACTCCCTTTGATATCCGATAAAATGGCGATGAACTGTGCCGTTTTAATGGCTGCCAGTAAAACGTTTAATGTGGCTGGGCTTTCCGCTGCCTTTGTGGTTATCCCAAATAAAAAAATCAGACTTAAATATGAGCAGGTCTTGAATACAGTACATGTCCATAGTGGAAATATCTTTGGAAATATTGCCACTGAAGCGGCCTTGCAACATGGCTCTGACTGGCTTGATCAACTGATGGTTTATTTAGAAGGAAATCTTAGCTGTGTAGAATCCTTTATCTCCACTCGATTGCCCAAGGTAAAACTCATGAAGCCTGAAGCGACCTTCTTGATTTGGCTTGACCTAACAGCTTATGGTTTGAGTGAAAAGGCGATGGCCAAACGTTTAATTGATGGAGGTATCGCCCTGAATCATGGTAGTCGTTTTGGTACTGGCGGAGAAGGATATTTTAGACTTAATTTCGGATGCCCAAGATCGGTTCTTGAAGAAGGATTAGTGCTACTTGAGAAAGCCTTAACCCAACTTTAGAATTCTATTTTTCATAAACATGAGAATTATCCTGCTTTTCATCCTGCTTTTATCTGCTTGTCTAGTTTTTGCACAGGAAAAAAGCGCTTATGCTGCGGTTCAGAATGACACCTCTAAGATCAAAAAGCTAGTAGACTTATCCGAAATACAAGTCACTGCATTTGGTACACCTGGACAATTAAAGAGTGCCGCAGGATCAATCTCTGTGATTCCCGCTGATCGACTTGAGATGGCTGCAGTTAATGTGGCCTCTGCACTGACCTCAGTGCCCGGAGTTGTGATGCAAGAAGGGTCGTTGGGAACCATTAAGCTAACCTTGCGAGGTGTGGGTTCCCGCTATGCCTATGGGACAAAAAAAATTAAACTGTTCTTCGGCGATATTCCTATGTATAGTGCCGAGGGAGAGACTACTTTTGACGATATAAATCCTGAATACATCAATCGGATAGAAGTTCTAAGAGGTCCAACATCTAGTTTATATGGCTCCTCGTTGGGTGGGACTTTGATTTTTTATCCGCAAAGTGCAAATTTCAACCAAGAAAATATCAAGTTAATAAGCTCGGCTGGCAGCTATGGCTATCGTAAGAATAGTCTTAGCTATTCCTCAGGCACACTAAAAAACAACTTATCGGTTTCCATCTCAAGGATTCAAACAGATGGCTATCGTCAGAATAGTCAGTATAGCCGTAACTCCTTCTTCCTAAATCAGCACCATAGCTATTCGGCTAAGCTTAACGATAACTTTATCATCTCTGGCTCACAAATTAGAGCACAAATTCCAAGCTCCTTGGATGCAACAACCTTCTTGACTAATCCTCAAAAAGCAGCCACAAGCTGGTTGAAGACCTCGGGCTATGAACATCCAAATCGGATATTCTCAGGCTATAACATTCATTATGCTGCGGATAATGGCTGGAATTATTCCGCGTCATCCTTTTTAAATGCGAGAGATACGGAGGAAAATCGACCTTTTAACTTTCTTAATGAATCGGGATTTTCATATGGAGGTCGCTTACTGACGAAGAGATCAAAGATGGTTGGAGGGACGATGATTCATTTTTCTGCTGGAGGGAACCTGTATTTTGAGAATATCCGAAGTAAATTGACTGAAAATCCTGGAGGCAAAGGGCTGAAGGGATCTCTATTCCAAGATGGGAAGGAGACATTGTACCAGACTGATTTTTTCACACAACTCGAAATGCGCTATCAGAAATTTTCTGTTACTGCCGGATTGAATTTTAACAGTTCTGGATTTTTATACAAGGACCTTAAATCAGTCGATACAATCAATCAATCTGGCGCTTATCATTTTACACCCATCTTAGCTCCACGAATCTCTTTCGGTTATCAAGCGTTACCTAACGTAAATATATATACCGCTGTTAACAAAGGGTTTTCTGTCCCTTCATTATCCGAAACTCTAAGTCCACTTGGGCTTATTAACAGAACTATTAA
>CAIVGL010000066.1 GCA_903905505.1 uncultured Bacteroidia bacterium
CCGACCGATGAGCAAACAACTTTTGCTCAGAAGATGTTTTTGCCTATTTATTTAATGAATAGCATGGCGAGTGCAACAGTTGAAAGAGATGGTGTCAAGAAACTGTTTGTCCAACCTAAAACGATACTGTTTCAGGCGACTCCAAGGGTTTCGGCTTTTGATTTTACTTCGCCAGTTGTGTTTTTTATTGCTTTGTTCATACTAATACTTGGACTAACAGCTTTGGAGGTTCGTCGAAAGAGCCGTTTTATATGGCTTGATTTCATTCTCTTTCTCTCATTGGGATTGTGTGGTTTATTGTTGTCTTTCCTTTGTTTTGTTTCTCTCTTAGAGGCTACTGGGTCAAATCTGAATCTTATCTGGGCACTTCCAACTCATTTTATCTTTGCAATTTTGTGGCTCTTCAAATCTTTACGCCCTCGTTTGTTAGGGTATTTGAAATTTACTGTTGTCAGTTCTGCTTTGTTTTTGCTTGGTATGGCCTTTTTACCCCAGACCTTTCATTGGTTGGTTATTCCAATCTGTTTGATAATCATTTTACGTTCGGGAAGTGCTCTGCTTTATCGAGATAATCTTGTCGCTTAACTTTGAAATGGAGTTTAACCTTGAGTAAATTCTTTTGATTCACTTTTTCTATACACGATTTGTTGAAAACTTACGAGTTTAAGTTTCTGTGAAAAGTTCTTTCATTAGTCGATTGTCTTATCTTTGTTTGAATGTCTCTTTTTTAATCTTTATCCCTTGACAACACCACCGAATAAGTACGCCGAGACACCGCTAATGAAGCAATATTATGCGGTTAAGAATAAATATCCTGACGCAGTATTGCTTTTTAGAGTTGGCGATTTTTATGAGACTTTTGGAGAAGATGCGATTAAGGCCTCTGGTATATTGGGGATCACCCTGACTCGACGCGCCAATGGCTCGGCAAGCTTTGTCGAATTAGCTGGCTTCCCATACCACTCCTTAGATACTTATCTTCCAAAGCTTGTTCGGGCTGGTCAGCGCGTGGCTATTTGCGAACAATTAGAAGACCCTAAGCTAACCAAGAATATCGTTAAAAGAGGGATTACCGAATTGGTAACGCCTGGTGTCTCTATCGATGATAATGTTTTAGAGCATCGCGAGAATAACTTCTTGGCTTCCGTGCATATTGATAAAACCTTGGCCGGGGTTTCGTTTTTGGATATTTCGACGGGGGAATTCTTAACAGCTGAAGGATCGTTTGAATATATTGATAAGCTGCTAAGCAGTTTTCAGCCTAAAGAGGTGCTCTTTCAAAAAGGGAAGGAGAAGCTATTTATTGAGCTTTTTGGCAGTAAGTTTTATACCTATAAGTTGGATGATTGGATCTATACCGAAGATGCCGCCAACGATCGTCTTTTGCGTCACTTTGAGACGGCCTCTCTTAAAGGATTTGGTGTGCAGGCGTTGCAATTGGGCATTATCTCCTCGGGTGCGATCTTACACTATTTGGATTTTACACAGCATTCACATATTCAGCATATCACCGCTTTGTCGCGAATAGAGGAAGATCGGTATGTCTGGCTTGATCGTTTTACCGTTCGCAATCTTGAACTTTTTCATGCCCTTAACGAAGGGGCAAAAACCCTCGTCCAAGTTATCGATCAGACGATTAGTCCGATGGGTTCTCGCTTGTTAAAGCGGTGGGTCGCTTTGCCCTTGAAAGATATTCAACGTATCAATGATCGATTAGAGGTTGTACAGGAATTTTCAGATGATGCGGATTTAAAACTATCCATCGAAGAACAGCTTCATCATATTGGTGATCTGGAGCGAATTATCTCAAAGGCCGCCGTTGGACGGGTTAATCCTCGTGAAGTTGTGCAACTAAAAGTCGCACTTTGTGCCATTGAGCCGATTAAGGAGATTTGTGCAGGATCAAAAAATAAAGTCTTAAATAGATTAGGTGAGCAACTTAATTTATGTCAGACTATTCGGGATCGAATCGAACATGAGCTTTTTAACGATCCTCCGATGCTGATTTCAAAAGGGCATGTTATTGCTCAAGGTGTTTCTCCTGAGCTCGACGAATTGCGCGACCTAGCTTTCACGGGTAAAGATTACCTGCTCAAAATGCAGGAGCGTGAGATTGTCTCTACCGGTATCAGTTCGTTGAAAATTGCCTTTAATAATGTTTTCGGTTATTTTATTGAGGTGCGTAATATGCACAAAGATAAAGTCCCTGAACATTGGATACGTAAGCAAACACTTGTCAATGCAGAACGATATATCACAGAAGAGCTCAAGGATTATGAATCTAAAATTCTAGGTGCAGAGGAGAAAATATTGGCCATTGAGATCCGGTTATTTAATGAATTGGTATCGGCGTTAACGGAGTATATTTTGGCGATACAGTTAAATGCAAACCTCTTGGCTCAAATAGATTGTCTCTTATCTTTTGCCTCTGTGGCTAAGAGTAACCATTACAAGAGACCGCTTCTTGATGAATCACAAGTGCTTGACATTAAGGGAGGCCGCCATCCTGTTATTGAGCAATCGCTTCCAATCGGAGAGAAATACATCACCAACGATGTTTACCTAGATAATGAAGAGCAACAGATCATTATCATTACGGGGCCAAACATGGCAGGAAAGTCTGCGTTATTACGACAGACTGCCTTGATTGTGTTAATGGCTCAAATGGGTTCTTTTGTCCCAGCTGATGCAGCTTCAATTGGTTATGTCGATAAGATTTTCACCCGTGTTGGAGCATCTGATAATATTTCGCAAGGTGAGTCTACCTTTATGGTTGAGATGAATGAGGCTGCAAGCATCTTGAATAACATGTCGGATCGTAGTTTGATTCTGTTGGATGAACTCGGTAGGGGGACGAGCACCTATGATGGCATTTCGATTGCTTGGTCGATTGTGGAATATATTCATGAATATCCGAAAGGGAAAGCTAAGACATTATTTGCGACCCATTATCATGAATTAAACGAGATGGAGAAGTCGTTCTCTAGGGTTCGAAACTTTAATGTTACAATCAAAGAGGCAGGAAATAAGGTTATATTCTTGCGTAAGCTAGTCCCGGGTGGAAGCAATCATAGTTTTGGTATCCACGTAGCGCAAATGGCTGGCATGCCTAAGAGTGTTGTGAATCGAGCTTCAGAGATTCTGAAACAGCTTGAGCTGGCCAATCGCAAGGAGCTTCCTGCCAAGCGAGTAAAAGATTTAGCCGAGATGCGCGAAGGATTTCAGCTAAGCTTCTTTCAGTTAGATGACCCCATATTAAAGCAGATCAGGGATGAGATTAAGAATCTTGATGTTAACAATCTAACCCCGATGGAGGCGTTAAATAAGTTAAATGAGATTCAAAAGATAATTGGCAAGTAGCTTATTCTACTCTAGCTACTTCTCCATGAATATGTAAGTCAAGCCCTGCTTTTTGTACGGTATCACTTACCTTAACGGGAACAAATCTATTGATGGTGTGAAGCATAACCCACGTGAAAGAGCTTGCCCAGACAATTGAGATCAGTAAGGCAACAAATTCCTTGAATAATAATAGGGAACCTCCGCCATAAAATAACCCATTTGGAGTAGTTTGATTGATCGTAGTTGTTGCAAATATTCCAAGCATTAAGGTGCCAAATATTCCTCCGACGCCATGAACGCCCCAGACATCTAAGGCATCATCCCATTTCATTCGGTTTTTGAACTCAACTGCCAAATAGCAGACCATTCCAGCGAGTATGCCAATAAATGCAGCTGCGCCAACTGTGACATAGCCTGAGGCTGGTGTTATCGTGGCAAGACCTGCTACAGCGCCAGTCATTAAACCAATAAACGTAGGTTTGCGCTTTCCTCTGTTCCATTCGATTAGAAGCCAGGTGACTGCTGCAAATGAAGCAGAAACATCGGTATTGACAAATGCAGCTACCGTAACGTCATTCATATCTAACTCACTACCAGCATTGAACCCATACCAGCCAAACCAAAGAAGTGTTGTTCCGACTGCGACTAGTGGAATGTTATTCGGCTCGTGGTCATTACCCTTTCTCTTTCCGACAAATATTGTTGCCACTAATGCCGCAAAGCCTGCTGTTGCATGGACGACTATTCCACCAGCAAAATCAAGTACACCCCATTGTTGTAAAATTCCACCACCCCAGATCATATGTACAAATGGGTAATAGACTAAGATCTGCCAAAAGATTAAAAAGATCACATACGATTTAAAGGTCACTCTATTTATAAAGGCTCCGGTTATTAGAGCAGGTGTAATAATTGCAAACATCATCTGATAGGCAAAGAATACATATTCAGGAAATGCTTTTCCAGGCATGATCGTTTTTGGCGTAATACCGTTTAGAAAGGCTTTATCTAGATTACCAATGATTCCAAATAGATCGGTGCCATTGGCAAGGGTACCACTAAAGCATAATGAATAACCAAAGCTAAACCATAGAACTGTTGTAAGTCCTACAGATACAAAACTCTGCATCATGATGTTTAGAATATTTTTTTTGTTTCCTAGCCCGCCATAGAAAAACGCAAGTCCAGGTGTCATTAGCATCACTAAACTAGTTGCTAATATCATAAACGTAGTAACCCCTTTATCGATCATTGTTGGAAATATTTATATTTTTAGGTAATCGTTGCAAAAATATAAAATATTACAATTTCCAAGTCATTTTACAGGGTGCAAATTGAAAAATATATAATTTTATTTGTGTTGTGCCTATAAAAATAGGACTTGATTTGATATTTCATGTTTTTATGCTGTTTTGGTCTAGGCGATTGGGTTAAAAATCAATGGTTTCCATTTTTTTTCGGAAGTTTTGGACATAAAAAAAACCGCAGAAGCGGTTTTTTTTATAATTTGGGTAGAGGGTTTGATTAATAAAACTTAGCCCTTTTATCAACGATTTTAGCATTATCGCGTAAGGCCTCGAAAGCATACATGCTTGTGCGGTAGCCATTACTTGCTGAAAGTTTTTGTTGATTTGACTTAACATCTTGATCGGTTCCAGTATTAACAGATGTAACTTTAACCACAAACACCCCATTTGTTCCTGCAACAGGTTTTGATGTTTGATTGCTTTCTAAAGCCGCTGCAGCTCCTGCAATAGCGGGTTCATAGCCTACGCCCGGAATTGAGTAAGTCTCAAAACTGACATCTTTAGCTTCGCTTAAGGTTGCCCCTGTAGAGGTAAGACTACTTAGGTCAGATTTTCCTGACATTTTCTCAATCAATTGTTTCGCTTTCTTCTCTTTGCGAACTTCTGTCGTAACTCGAGCTTTAACTGCACTTAACGATGCAAAACCTTTTTCTTGTTCGCCCGTTACATAGGCTACAATAAATTGATTGCCAAGTTCGAATATTGGAGATTGCTCAGTTCCTGCAACCACAGTTCCTGGTGTTGCTTTATAGGCTGCACGGATCAATGATCTTGAGTTTTCGATACCAAGAATATCTTTGTCGTTCTCACGGATATTGGCAACTCTCTTATTTAGACCTTGTGCAGTAATTGCAGCATTGAATTTTTGCAAGTCAGAAGCTGATGTGGCAAATTTTGTTGCTGTGGTATAGGTTGCTTGGTAGGTTTGACTACTTGGCTCGACGATACGGTCGATAGTTGCAAGTTGTACATTTGGTGCTGACTTGCCTTTGTTGATTACCTGTACAAGATGTATGCCGTATTGTGATTTAACCACTTGAAGATCATTAACTTTCCCAAAGAATATAGCTTCTTCAAAAGGTTTTACCATCTGACCACGACGAATCCAACCCAATGTTCCGCCATTATTGGCCGATCCATTGTCTTGTGAGTTTTTGCGTGCAACATCTTCAAATTTCTCGCCCTTAATCACGATAAGATTTTTTAGGCTGTCGATTTTTGATGACGCTTTATCAGCCTCTTGTGCTGAGGCAATTTTAATCAAAATATGACGAGCTTCTACTGAATCAGGAAGTTCTTCGAATTTTTGAATCTTGGTTAATTTCCAGCTGTTGTTTACTTTATATGGACCATAGATATCTCCAGCTTTTCCAGCAAAGGCAAAATTTCCAATCTCCGGTGAAAGTTCCGATTTTTTGAAAAAGGAGGCATCAAAAGGAACATCTGAATTGATGTTTACAAAGGCAGCTGGATCACTAATTGACGCAAATTCAGCCTTGATACCATTTGACCATTTGATTAATTTATCTTCGTCAGATTTTGAAGCCACTACAGGAAACGCAACGTATTCAATGTTTCGATTGTTCTCTTGTTTGAACTTCTCTTTGTTTTTCTCGTAATAAGCTTGAAGCTCAGAATCTGAAACTTTAATGGTGCTGTCTGATACTGCACTGAAAAGTTTAGAAGCAACTTGAATGTTGGCTTTGTGATTTCTCCCTTTTAAATCACTCTTAGCCTCGTCGGTTGTTGTGAATAAACCTTTTGATATTAAGTTGTTGTATTTTGTGAAAGATCGATCTTCAATAATCTGATTTTCGATAAATAGCCAGTAGTTACGCTCTTTTCCAGCTGTATTCGTTTGTTGGTATTTAAGAAATTGAATAAGTGCACCACGATTGATTGCACCTGTGTTTTGATCACGGAAGATATTTTGAATAATAGCATGAGGATTTTTACCTTGAACTAAATCAAAAAGTTCCACTGAGGTTACTTCAATACCTAGATTTTCATAGGTGTCTTTCATGGTCATATTACGCACCATTCCTTGCCACGATTGTTCTCTGATTTGTTCTAGCGTTTTAAGATCAATAGTCGTTTTCCCAGAGTTCATCTTGTAAACCTCTGAGATCTCGTCTACTTTGGTTTGAAACTCAGGATAGGTGACGCTTTTTCCTGCTATTTCAGCGATCTCCATTTGCTTGCCGCGCATAATCGAACTTGACGATTTAAATAAGTCGCCCAGAATAAAGGCTGCTAATGCCATACCTATGAAAATTGCAATTGCAATCCCAGCACGGTTTCTAATTTTCTGTAATGTTGCCATTCTTTCTAATTTTATTAATCTAAATTCTTTAAGAGTGTGCGAATATAGTAATTTTCAGCTTTTGATTTACTCAGTTTTTGTGAAATTTAAGGACTAAAAGCCATTTTTGCCACTGATGGACTCTATTTTGAACCGATAAGGTTTAAATATGGGCTTTTCAAGAGGTCAACTAAGCTTAGAAACATCTTTTGTGGTGCAGGTTTCTTGTTCTGTGACGTTCAGAGTAGGCTTTTTGATCTTGATTTTACTTCTCTATCACATATATGTGGCCAGTTGTCTTCTTAAAGGACCATTTTTTCATCTGTGAATCCGATTCGAAACCTCCTGTGCCAGTAATATCTTGATCGCCTTTTTTGATGTTGACAAATTTATCAGAGAAAATTTTATCCTCTTTAATGAGATAAGTCAACTCTTCGGTACGCAAGGTGTCACCTTTGTTATTGACCATGATTACATTACCGGTTGCGATCCATTTTTGCTCTAATTCAAAGTTCTTCCCGTAATTACCTGATAATTCGGAAAGAATTTTCTTGTCAGGACTGAATTGCTGCATATGAAACCCATCAGGAAATTCTTTATACGGTGATTTTTCACGATTGAAAATCAATAGCTTGGGCGTTTTTAGATAATATCGGACAACATTTGAATCGGTATAATACGTTTCGAAATTTGAGGCCTCTACCGTGGGAATCTTTTTTGCTGCGATTAGATCTACTGGGATATCTGAGACTTTTGAAGTACAAGAGGAAATAAACAGAATCAGGTTAAGCAGAGTTGCAATTCTAAGGGTGTTTGCTGCCAGGGATGATCTAGAGCTCCACCGTTTATTCAATATATTTATTGCAGAAGGTTGCACCGCTAATTCGTTTTAGTGTATTCTAAGATCCGGTCTAGCCCAATGAGGGTTAACTCTGGTTTCACAAAGATGGGCATTTTTAATTTTTGTTCAAAGAATTCAGCATCACCTCCTGTAAGAATTACTTGGCAAGTTGGACAGAGTGCCAATCGTTGGTTGATAAAACCTTCCATCTCATAGATAACTCCTTGTTGCACGCCAGACCTAATCGCTTCTTCGGTATTTTTCCCAAAGTCTGAACATTGCGGTGTAGGCTTGATCTCAGGCAATTTAGCTGTAAATTGGTTTAATGCTTTAAACCTCATGGCTATTCCAAGCGATATGCTACCACCTAGAAAAGCGTTATTCTTGTCTATTACATCATAGGTAATTGCTGTTCCTGCATCTATGACTAACAGTTCACTGTTCGGGAAAAGTGTTGAGGCACCAACTGCAGCCGCAAGTCGATCAAGGCCAAGGGTTGACTTTGATTCGTAATGGTTCTTGATTGGGATTGGTGTTTGTGCATCAAAAACAACAAATAAATCTAATTCTCCCTTCAATTGCTCAATGAAATCTCTGTCGTAATCGGTAACTGATGATAAGATCCCATTGTTTATAAATCGGTATTGAATTTTTAATTGCGCATATTGTTTTTGGTCAAAGAAAGGGGTGTAAAAGGTTTGCACGATCTCTCCTTGGTCAAAAATGCCAACTTTCGTCTGACTGTTTCCTATGTCAATAATTAGATTCAAGTTATTCTGATTCAATATTCATACTGATGTCGAAGGCTAATACCGAATGGGTTAATGCACCAATCGAGATATAGTCTACTCCTGTTTCGGCAACCTCTTTAAGTCGTTCGATGGTCATATTTCCAGATGCTTCAATTTTTGCTTGATTTCCAATGAGTTTTACACACTGGGTCATCATCTGGGTTGACATATTATCCAACATGATTATGTCAGCTCCTTGTAATAGAGCCTCTTGAACTTGTTCGATCGTTGTCGTCTCAACTTCAATTTTTAAGTTCTTTGGATTGTCTGTTTTAACTTGAGCTATGGCCTTGGTGATTCCTCCTGCGATCTTGATATGGTTGTCTTTTAGTAAGACCATATCGTACAGACCAATTCGATGGTTTGTCCCCCCACCCATAAGAACGGCGTATTTGTCTAAAAGGCGGAGACCAGGAACGGTTTTTCGTGTGTCTAAAATTTGTGTTTTCGTTCCCTTTAGCTCTTTCACGCAGTTGTGTGTCATGGTGGCAATGCCGCTCATGCGTTGCATAAAATTTAGGGCTAGTCTTTCTCCCGTTAAAAGCGCGCGATATGAACCTTTGATTTCCAGTATAGGTTCTCCATTTTTAGCTGACTGGCCATCTTGGATGTAGACTTTTAAACTGCAATTCGGATCGAGTATTTTGAAGATGTATTCTGCAACTGTAATCCCTGCTATGATTCCAGTTGACTTCGCTGTCATGGTGGCAGTCGTCTGAAGATCAATCGGAATAATGGAATTTGTAGTGATGTCACCAGATCCGATATCTTCGCGAAGCGCGTAATCGATGATTGGCTTTATGAGAGCAAAGTCGATCTCTTTAGTTGGCAGTTCTGACGGCTTCATAGTGAATCTTTTTACCTTTTTCCTGTAAAATATGATGCAGCTGTTCTTCAATTTCAACTGGATAATCTGTCCGAACATGGCCTCCTCTGCTCTCTTTTCTTTCGATGGCCGAGAGGGTGATGGTTCTACAGATATCTGTTAGATTGATGATCTTGTGATAATTGTAATCTGAACTCGGTATGTTAAATTGATCTGCAATCTCATCTATTCTATTCAATGCTTTTTCGAGCCCTATCCCATTTCTAACGATTCCAACATGATCGCTCATGATATTGGCAAGCTCATTTTTTATCTCTAGGAATAGCTGGTCGGTATTCGCATTTAAATTTATTGCTTTTATCTCAGATTTCAAGGGTTTATTTTTCCCTAAATGCCTTGCTTTATCGACTGCTCTTTTGCCATATACTAGGCACTCTAATAACGAATTACTTGCAAGTCGGTTAGCTCCCATCACACCCGTTGCTGCAACTTCTCCACAGGCAAATAAAGCATCGATACTTGTAGCTCCATAGAGATCGGTGCGAACCCCTCCAACCATATAATGTGCTGCGGGAGCGATAGGTATTAAGTCGGTCATTAGATTGATGCCGAGCTGTTTGAGGTGCGCTCCAATAGAGCTAAATCGTTCGTTTAGGGTGTCATTGTCTAGGTGCCTAAGACTAAGGTTGACATTGGCTCCTGTTTCTTGCATCCGATTAAATACGGCAGATGCAACGATGTCGCGAGGCGCTAGTTCAGCCAATGGATGTATATCAGGCATAAATCGAACGCCATTGACATCAATTAAATGTGCTCCTTCTCCTCGCACTGCCTCACTGATTAAATAGGCATCTTCACCGTTAATAGCTAGCGCAGTGGGGTGGAATTGAATAAATTCCATGTCGGCAAGTGTGGCACCTGCTTGCCAAGCTAAAGCGATGCCATCACCAGTAGCGGTATAGGGATTTGTCGATCTAGAGTATAATCGGGAGAGTCCTCCGGTAGCTAAAATAGTTCCATTTCCAAGGAATAGAATATTCTCACCAGTGGTATAATGCAGGGCCTGAATCCCTTTGCAGCAGTTCTCTTCAACTACGATTTTCAGGGCGGCACAATATTCGAATGTTGTGATCTCTGACCTGCCTAATACTTTTTGAAGCATAAAGCTAGTCATCATTTTACCTGTTGCATCACCTCCAGCATGTAAGATTCGACGCTGAGAATGCCCACCTTCTAATCCTAAGATTAACGCTCCATTTTCGTCTTTATCGAATTCCATCCCTTGAGCGATAAGGTCTTTAACGCGCTCCAGACCTTCTTCGACCAGTAGTTTAACCGCATCATGATCGCACAGGTTTCGTCCTGCGATTAGGGTATCGTTGAAATGTTCATTGGTGTGATCCTGAGCTCCGATAGCAGCCGCGATTCCCCCTTGAGCATGATATGAATTGCTAATGTCTAACTCCGATTTTGAGATTAACGCCACCGTGCCATAATCTGCTGCATGATAAGCCGCAAGAAGTCCAGCTAAGCCACTGCCAACAACGATAATATCAAATTCGAGGGTTTTCATTAAAAAGCTAAGTATTGTCTAGTTAAATGAGCGACAAAAGTAACATTTCCACCTTAGAAAATCGCAGAACTGTATTTTATTAATTAAAGGTTTTCTATAAATTAATTCTGATGTTCAACTCCTAGAGACGATATTTTTCAAGTTTCTATAAAATAAAACCTCCAATTGTAAAATAAAAAAGGTGGAATTGCTTCCACCTTTTTTATTTTTAACAAAACGCTACTTAAGCAGGCATGTCTGGTAATGACCAAGGTGCACGGTAAGTATGTTTGATTAATTCTGCAGCATACGCTTTTGCATTGATAGCATCGGTATATGTTTTATTAAATGTTGGGTGACCATCATGAATCTCAAATTTATCCTCAAGAACAGTTTTAATTGTTTCTGAATCTTTAAGATTTGTAAACTGCATGTTTGGACCATCCCAATCTAGGATTTTATCTAATCCTTGCAGACGGACAGCTAGTACTCCCATCACAACCATTTCGTTGAATGGTCCTGATTCACTAAAGTCTGAAGCTGTTTTTTGACGAGTCGCAGGAGATTCCTTTGCTGCACGAACCCAATCCATTTCGTGTGATAATGTAACACGACGACGGAATTTAGGTGCGTCTGGCTTGCGGCCTGACAATAACCAAGGGCGTACGCCGTAGCAACCGCAGATAAGCTTATCTTTAGTTCCGTGGAAAATTACACAGCCACCTGCATCGTTAGGGTCTTTGCCATCTGGCCAGCCCGCTGGAAGCATTGGTTTAATTCCACCATCGTACCATAAAACCTCAACTTTAGGAAGTTTGATTTTAAAATCTTTTGGTTTTGTTCTCTCTGGGAAAATAAGACTTACGGATTGGGCTGTTGGTGCACTGTCAGAAAGAAGGGTGGTCGAATTTCCTTGAGCATGAATAGGATAACCTAGTCTAAGTCCAGCAAATACTGGATGTAGAATATGGCAAGCCATATCGCCTAATGCACCTGTACCGAAATCCCACCATCCACGCCAGTTCCATGGGTGATAAAGTTCATTGTACATCCGTTTTTTCGCAGGTCCAATGAATAAATCCCAGTCAAGCGTTTCAGGAACCCACTGACCGTTCTTTGGTGTGTTCTGACCTTGAGGCCAAATTGGACGATCGGTAAAAGCTTCAACTTTAGTAATCTCTCCGATCTCACCATTTGCAATCCACTCACAGGTAAGGTTTACACCTTCTTGAGAAGAACCTTGGTTACCCATTTGAGTTGCAACGTTATGTTTTGCTGCAAGCTTAGTAAGTAATCTTGATTCGTAAACGCTGTGCGTAAGAGGTTTCTGGCAATATACGTGCTTGCCTAAAGTAATGGCAGTAGCAGATATAATTGCATGCGTATGGTCAGCAGTTGCAACCATTACTCCATCAATAGATTTGCCAATCTCATCGTACATAACTCTCCAGTCCTTGTACTTCTTCGCATTTGGGAATTCTTTGAAGGTTTTTTCAGAATATTTCCAGTCTACATCGCATAATCCTACAATGTTTTCTGAACTCATGTTTTTAATATTACCATGACCCATTCCGCCAATACCTATTCCTGCGATGTTTAATTTATCGCTAGGGGCACGGTGTCCAAGACCTGCAATAGTGTTTGAGGGTACTATTGAGATCGCGGCAGCAGCTGCTGCGCCGGTTCCCAAAAACCCTCTTCTTGAAACTTTGCTGTTTTCTTTCATGATGAAAATAAATCGTATAAAGTTTGATGGTTCGTAATTGAATGCTAAAGATATTGGTTCTAGTTGATAACAACAAATTTTGTGTCGTATTAATCTATCGGTATCGTATTTATAATTTTTCTTTTTTATGTAATTAATTATAAATCAGGCTATTGTGGATTTTAAATATGCCTTTAAGATGAGTTGATATCCTCTTACTATTCTGGTTTCTAGGCTTCTGATTCTGAAAATATTGTTCTTTGACAAGTTGTAAGCCCATAACTGCTCTTTGGATTAAGGAGATTTATTTCATGTTTCAGGTTGGAAATTGATTTTAGCTGATGAGTATATGTGTTTCAGATCGCGAAATTTCAAGGGCTAACTTAGGGTGACGAGTAAATTTGAATTTTCACAGGTAGATGGTCACTTGTTCCTCCATGGTAGGTAGGTCCCATATAGGTTCGAAATGGTTTCGACCCAAGATAAGTTTTATCCGACTCTAGTAAGAAATTGTAATTACAAATGCCCTTTGCACTCGATTGAACCTGTAGTGTTGGATCGGAAAGTAGATTTTTCGCACATATTATTTGATCAAATATCTCCCATTGACCCCCATTTCGAAGGGTTCCATCTGCCGTTTTCCCCCACATAGTTGAAAGATTGACTAACGAATTTAAATCATCATCACCAGGATAAGCAATAGCTTTTAAAATGGATAGGATGCATCTCTCGGTCGGTCCCGCATTGAAATCACCCATTATGACAATGCGCGAGCTTGGATCAGCCAATTGAATCGCATTCACTTGGCTCCTTAAAATAGTTGCGGCAATCTCTCTCTTGGCTACAGTCTCGGTATACCCACCGCTTCTTGATGGCCAATGATTGACAAAAATATGGACCTGTTTGTCTCTAAGTTTAGCTTTTAAATACAGGATGTCTCTAGATTGGAATCCGTTTTTCCCGACCTTTCCAACCGGTATGAAATTAAAGTCAATTGGCTTGATCAAGTCTTTTCTATAAAGCAAGGCCACATCAATGCCTCGAGGATCCGGTGAATCTTTATGTATTATTCCATAGGGAACCTTACGAAGTGGTGTTTGAGCGATTAATTGCTCGACTACCCAACGATTTTCTACTTCTGCAAGTCCAATGATACAAGGAAACTGACCTTCGCCAGCTGCAATGATCGCTTTGTACAGCATTTGTAATTTTTTGGTTAATCGTCCTGACGTCCAATGCTTGGTCCCTTGAGGTGAAAATTCTTCGTCAGCCGTCAAGGGATCATTCCACGTATCGAAAAGATTTTCGACGTTGTAGAAAACTAGCGTGTTTGTTTGCTGTGCTAGGGTAGAATGGTGCAACAGGAATAGCGAAAATAGTACAAGCCACTTCAACGAGCATTGCATAGGTTATGATAAAGGAAGTTCAAACCATTGGTTGTGCCATGTGAATCTAATCCACATGAACTAAAGATACAACTTAATTTAGTGGGATATTAAGTCGGCTTAACCAACGATTTTTTTGTTCGGATCAGCCAAAGACCAGCAAAAGTTATCGCCCCATTAAGGATAATCAACTCAAATCCTATTTTGTAACCATTTAAAAGTTGAACAGAATGGGCATCGATGAACCAAGCAATAAATGGTGAGCATACCGCAACATAAGGGACCCATTTGTCTC
>CAIVGL010000067.1 GCA_903905505.1 uncultured Bacteroidia bacterium
AACTTCAGCTAATGTCAAAGAGAATGATGCGATAACTTTAAAATTGGATGTTAACGGAAATGGGAATATCAAACTAATAAATGCACCAAAACTAAAACTACCAGCTGATTTTGAAGTTTACGATCCAAAGACGCAAAGTAATTTCAATGCTACTGCAGATGGTGTAAATGGGAATATTTCATTCGAGTATCTCTTTCTGCCGCGATTTGCTGGAGAATATACGATCCCACCAGTCGACTTTATCTATTTTGATCCAAGTGCTGGAAAATACGTAACTAAATCATCGCAAGAATTTAAGATCCATGTTGCCAAAGGTGACGGGTCGCAATCGAAAAATGTCAGCAGCACAGTATCCAAGGAGGATGTTAAATATTTAGGAAAAGATATTCGTTTTATCAAACAAGGAAACACCGAACTTAAAGCGAAAGGGGACCTTTTCTTTGGATCATTTAGTTTTTACCTGATCTACTTACTTGGAGGTTTAGGATTATTAGGACTTTATCTCCTTTATCAAAAGCAGATTCGTGAAAATGCGAATATTGCTGGAGTAAAGAATAAGAAAGCAAGCAAGATCGCATTAAAGCGACTTAAAGAGGCCAATACACACCTTCAAGCCGGATCGACAGAGAAGTTCTACGAAGCTGTGGCACGTGCCTTCTGGGGCTATCTTAGCGATAAGATGTCTATTCCATTTGCAGACCTAACCAAAGAGTCGGGAGCGGCGGAGCTTTCAAAACATAAAGCGTCATCAGAAGTGGTCACTCGATTTATACAAATCATCGACACCTGTGAATTTGCCCGGTTTGCGCCAGGCGATGCCAATCAGAAGATGCAGGAGATTTATGAAGAGGCTTGTGATGTGATGAGCCAGATGGAGAAAGAGATCAATTGACATTTCAAGGTAAAATGAAAAGAGAAAATGTAAAATGAAAAACTTACTCAAAAAATATGGTTTAATTGTCGTGCTGGTGGTAATCGGCTTGGGTTCAAAAGGTCAATCTTCTGCCCTAACAGATTCTATAACCGCAGCCAACCAGTTATTTACGGCAGGAAAATACAAGAATGCCATACAGAAATACCAATATGTTACGGCGCAAGGATTCGAATCGGCCGATCTTTACTTTAATCTTGGCAATGCCTACTATAAAACTGGGAATGCCACCTATGCTATCTTAAATTACGAAAGAGCCAAGAAACTTGCACCAAACGACGAAGATATCCGGTATAACTTAGACCTTGCACGCACTCAGATTGTCGACAATATTGTCACCATTCCTGAGCCAGGGTTTATGCGCTGGTGGAAACAATTGATCAGTTCGCAGTCGATTAATTTCTGGGGAACACTGAGCTTGATCACCTTTTTCTCATTCCTATCACTCTTTGGACTATTCCTGCTATCGAGTTCATATCGCTCCAAACGATTAGCTTTCTGGTTCTCTATTCTATCGATTGGGATCTCTGCACTGACTTTTGCTTTTGGATCTAATCTGAGCTCAAAACTTACTCATCACAATACGGCAGTCGTAATCGACCGAAGTGTTCACGTTAAATCCTCACCTAGTGAGACGGGAACAGAGCTATTTATCGTTCACGAAGGAGTAACCATCCAATTAACCGATAAACTTGGCGAATGGATCAATATAAGTCTTCCTGACGGCAACAAGGGCTGGATCAAGGAAACATCCGTCATCAGGATATAAACAGCTTAAAAGGGTTTAAAATCAAATTTGCGGGTATAAAAATAGCCCTGAACATCAGATGATGTTCAGGGCTATTTTTATGAGGTTGAAATAACCTTAGAGGATCGCTTTCATGGCGTCCATTGCTTCACGCAACTCTTGGCCAATCAACTCTACTTCGTGGAAGCGAATCTCTTCGTTGATTTGAATAAGTCTCTTGTTATCGACATGTGCATCAATACCTGCATTGAAATTTTTACCGATCACATTGGTATCGATATTTTTCATAAACCCTGCAAGTAAAGGCTTAGCCGCATGATCGAATAAATAACAGCCATACTCAGCAGTATCAGAGATTACACGATTCATTTCGAATAATTTCTTACGAGCAATGGTGTTAGCGATCAACGGAGTTTCATGTAACGACTCATAGTAAGCCGATTCTTCTTTGATACCAGCTTCGGTCATCGTTTCGAAAGCTAACTCAACACCAGCCTTAACGAAAGCAACCATTAGGGTACCATGATCGAAATATTCTTGCTCTGAGATCTTCACCTCAGCAGCAGGAGTTTTTTCAAAAGCAGTCTCACCTGTTGCAGCACGCCAAGTCAATAGGTTCTTATCATCGTTCGCCCAATCTTCCATCATTGTTTTAGAGAAATGACCCGACATAATATCGTCCATATGTTTCCAGAACAAAGGACGCATGATATTTTTTAGTTCTTCTGAAAGTTCGTACGCTTTGATCTTTGCTGGATTAGACAAACGATCCATCATGTTGGTAATACCACCATGTTTCAACGCTTCGGTAACAACTTCCCAACCATACTGAACAAGTTTTGACGCATAACCAGCATCAATACCCTTCTCGATCATCTTATCGAAACATAAGATGGAACCAGTCTGAAGAATACCACAAAGGATAGTCTGCTCGCCCATAAGGTCAGATTTTACTTCAGCCACAAAAGATGATTTCAACACCCCTGCCCTGTCGCCGCCTGTACCTACACAATATGCTTTAGCAATCTCGAAGCCATCACCGTTAGGATCGTTTTCAGGATGAACTGCAATCAGTGTTGGAACACCGAAGCCACGAACATACTCAGCACGCACTTCAGAACCTGGTGATTTTGGAGCAACCATGATCACAGTAATATCTTTACGAACCTGCATCCCCTCTTCAACGATATTAAATCCGTGAGAATACGATAAGGTAGACCCTTTTTTCATCAAAGGCATCACCGCATTGATAACACTGGTATGTTGTTTATCTGGAGTCAGATTGATCAATAAGTCAGCTGTAGGAATAAACTCCTCATAAGTCCCAACTTTAAATCCGTTCTCAGATGCATTTTTATACGACTGACGTTTTTCTTTGATTGCTTCAGCTCTTAACGTATAAGAGACATCTAAACCAGAGTCACGTAAGTTTAAACCTTGGTGTAACCCTTGAGCTCCACATCCAATGATTACAATTTTTTTACCTGCTAATTTTTTTACCCCATCAGTAAACTCCGAACTATCCATAAATTCGCAAGTTCCCAGTTGCGCCAATTGAAGACGAAGTGGTAAGGTATTGAAATAATTTGCCATTTTATTATTTTTTATAGGATTTGATTTTACGCTATTTTATTAACTATTTGCTTAAATATTCGATGATCCAGTCGCCTACGGCAGAAGTGCTCAAGGCTTTCGATTTATCGTCAGCTAGATCTTCGGTTACCGCACCTGCTATAATTGAAGCCTCAACAGCTTTGCGAATCAAAGCACCCTCTTCCATCAGAGAGAAGGCATATTCGAACATCATCGCAGCAGAAAGGATTGTAGCAGCTGGATTGGCAATATTCAATCCCGTTGCCTGAGGATATGAACCATGAATTGGCTCAAATACGGAAGTGTGGATACCAATAGATGCCGATGGAAGTAGTCCCATGGATCCAGAGATCACACTGGCCTCATCGGTCAAGATATCGCCAAACATGTTTTCCGTTACCATCACATCAAATTTCTTAGGCCATTGAATGATCTGCATGGCCGCATTATCCACAAACATATAATCAACAGTCACCTCAGGAAACTTAGGTTCCATCTCCTTGGCAATCTGACGCCAAAGACGTGAGGTAGCAAGAACGTTTGCCTTATCGACAACAGTAAGCCTTTTATTCCGTTTCATCGCAAATTGAAAAGCTAACTCTAAGATACGCTCCACTTCCATACGGGTGTAAACGCATGAGTCGAAAGCGGTATCTCCATTTTCAGAACGACCTTGTGGCTGACCGAAGTAGATACCACCAGTAAGCTCGCGGATAGCTACAAAATCAACCCCTTGAATACGATCAAGTTTAAGTGGTGATTTATCCAATAGAGAATCGAAAACAATGACCGGACGAATGTTCGCATAAAGACCCAATTTCTTACGCATAGCAAGCAAACCTTGCTCTGGACGTACTTTTGCAGATGGGTCATTGTCAAAACGAGGATGACCGATAGCTCCAAAAAGGACCGCATCAGAATTCATACATAAA
>CAIVGL010000068.1 GCA_903905505.1 uncultured Bacteroidia bacterium
AACTTCAGCTAATGTCAAAGAGAATGATGCGATAACTTTAAAATTGGATGTTAACGGAAATGGGAATATCAAACTAATAAATGCACCAAAACTAAAACTACCAGCTGATTTTGAAGTTTACGATCCAAAGACGCAAAGTAACTTCAATGCAACTGCAGAGGGGGTCAATGGAAATATTTCATTCGAGTATCTCTTCCTACCGCGATTTGCTGGAGAATATACCATTCCACCTGTCGACTTTATCTATTTCGATCCAAGTGCTGGAAAATACGTGACTAAATCGTCGCAAGAATTTAAGATTCATGTTGCAAAAGGTGATGGATCACAATCGAAAAATATCAGCAGTACAGTATCCAAAGAAGATGTTAAATATCTTGGGAAAGATATTCGTTTTATCAAACAAGGAAACATCGAACTAAAAGCAAAAGGGGACCTTTTCTTTGGATCATTTAGCTTTTACTTGATCTACTTACTTGGAGGTTTAGGATTATTGGGACTTTATCTGATGTATCAAAAGCAGATTCGTGAAAATGCAAATGTTGCAGGTGTAAAGAATAAGAAAGCAAGTAAGATCGCATTAAAGCGACTTAAAGAAGCCAACACGCATCTTCTAGCTGGATCTACTGAGAAGTTCTATGAAGCTGTGACACGCGCTTTCTGGGGCTATCTTAGCGACAAGATGTCTATTCCATTTGCAGACCTAACCAAAGAATCGGGAGCGGCAGAGCTTTCAAAACATAAAGCATCCTCAGAAGTGGTCACTCGATTTATACAAATCATCGACACCTGTGAATTTGCCCGTTTTGCGCCAGGAGATGCCAATCAGAAGATGCATGAGATTTATGAAGAGGCTTGTGATGTGATGAGTCAGATGGAGAAAGAGATCAATTGACATTTCAAGGTATAATGAAAAGAGAAAATGTAAAATGAAAAACTTACTCAAAAAATATTGTCTAATTGTGGTGCTGGTGGTAATCGGTTTCGTATCAAAAGGTCAGTCTTCTGCCCTAACAGATTCTATAACCGCAGCCAACCAGCTTTTTACGGCAGGCAAATACAAGAATGCCATTCAGAAATATCAATATGTAACGGCGCAAGGCTTCGAATCGGCCGATCTTTATTTTAATCTTGGCAATGCCTATTATAAAACTGGAAATGCCACCTACGCTATTTTAAATTACGAAAGAGCCAAGAAACTTGCACCAAACGACGAAGATATTCGATACAACTTAGACCTTGCGCGTACTCAGATCGTAGACAACATCGTCACCATTCCAGAACCTGGATTTATGCGTTGGTGGAAACAGCTCATTAGTTCACAGTCGATTAATTTCTGGGGAACACTAAGCTTAATTACCTTTTTCAGCTTTTTAGCACTCTTTGGACTATTCCTATTATCTAGTTCCTACCGATCTAAGCGTCTAGCTTTCTGGCTTTCTATCTTATCTATTGGAATCTCCGCATTAACTTTTGCCTTTGGATCTCATCTCAGCTCTGTCCTTACGCATCACAATACAGCGGTAGTAACCGAACGAAGCGTCCATGTGAAAGCATCACCTAGTGAGACTGGAACCGAACTATTTATCGTTCATGAAGGAGTCACCATCCAATTAACCGATAAACTTGGCGAATGGATCAACGTAAGCCTTCCAGACGGCAATAAGGGCTGGATCAAGGAAACATCTGTTATTCGGATATAAATAGCTTAAAAGGCTTTAAAACCAAATTCAAGGGTATAAAAAAAGCCCTGAACATCAGTTGATGTCCAGGGCTTTTTTTAGGAGTATGAAATAAACTTAGAGTATCGCTTTCATGGCGTCCATTGCTTCACGCAATTCTTGGCCAATTAATTCTACTTCGTGGAAGCGAATCTCTTCATTGATTTGAATAAGTCTCTTATTGTCGACATGTCCGTCAATACCAGTATTGAAATTTTTACCGATCACATTGGTATCGATATTTTTCATAAACCCAGCAAGCAATGGTTTAGCCGCGTGATCAAATAAATAACAGCCATACTCAGCGGTATCAGAGATCACTCGGTTCATTTCGAATAATTTCTTACGAGCAATCGTGTTAGCGATCAAAGGAGTTTCATGCAATGACTCATAGTAAGCCGATTCTTCTTTGATACCAGCTTCAGTCATCGTTTCGAAAGCTAACTCAACACCAGCTTTAACGAAGGCAACCATTAGGGTACCATTATCGAAATATTCTTGCTCAGAGATCTTCACGTCAGCAGCAGGAGTTTTCTCAAAAGCAGTCTCACCTGTAGCAGCCCGCCAAGTCAAAAGGTTTTTATCGTCGTTAGCCCAATCTTCCATCATTGTTTTAGAGAAATGGCCAGACATAATATCGTCCATATGTTTCCAGAACAAAGGACGCATGATATTTTTTAGTTCTTCTGAAAGTTCGTAAGCTTTGATCTTAGCTGGATTCGACAAACGATCCATCATGTTGGTAATACCACCATGTTTCAAAGCTTCGGTAACAACTTCCCAGCCATACTGAACAAGTTTTGAAGCATAACCAGCATCGATACCCTTCTCGATCATCTTATCGAAACATAAGATGGAACCAGTCTGAAGAATACCGCAAAGGATCGTCTGCTCACCCATCAAGTCAGATTTTACTTCAGCCACAAACGATGATTTCAACACCCCAGCTCTGTCGCCACCTGTACCTACGCAGTAAGCTTTTGCAATCTCGAAGCCATCACCGTTAGGATCGTTTTCAGGATGCACCGCAATCAATGTTGGAACACCGAAGCCGCGGACATACTCAGCACGCACTTCAGAACCTGGTGATTTTGGAGCTACCATGACTACAGTAATATCTTTACGGATCTGCATACCCTCTTCAACGATGTTAAATCCGTGAGAATATGATAAGGTAGAACCTTTTTTCATCAAAGGCATCACCGCATTGATAACACTCGTATGTTGTTTGTCTGGAGTCAGATTGATCAACAAGTCGGCTGAAGGAATTAACTCCTCGTAAGTGCCAACTTTAAATCCATTCTCAGAAGCATTTTTAAACGACTGACGTTTTTCTGCAATTGCTTCAGCTCTTAAAGTATAAGACACATCTAAGCCAGAGTCACGTAAGTTTAAACCTTGGTGTAAGCCTTGAGCACCACAACCAATGATTACAATTTTTTTACCTGCTAATTTTTTTACCCCATCCGTAAACTCCGAACTATCCATGAATTCGCAAGTTCCCAGTTGCGCCAATTGAAGACGAAGTGGTAAGGTATTGAAATAATTTGCCATTTTATTATTTTTTATAGGATTTGATTTTACGCTATTTTAATTACTATTTGCTTAAATATTCGATGATCCAGTCGCCTACGGCTGTAGTGCTCAAAGCTTTTGATTTATCATCGGCTAGATCTTCAGTTACCGCACCAGCTACAATTGAAGCCTCCACAGCTTTCCGAATCAAAGCACCCTCTTCCATCAAAGAGAAGGCATATTCGAACATCATTGCAGCAGAAAGGATTGTTGCACAAGGATTGGCAATATTCAGCCCAGCAGCCTGAGGATATGATCCATGAATAGGCTCAAATACGGAAGTGTGGATACCAATAGATGCCGATGGAAGAAGCCCCATAGATCCAGAGATCACACTAGCCTCATCAGTCAAGATATCACCAAACATATTCTCAGTTACCATCACATCAAATTTCTTAGGCCATTGAATGATCTGCATCGCCGCATTATCCACGAACATATAATCAACAGTCACCTCTGGAAATTTTGGTTCCATCTCTTTGGCAATCTGACGCCATAGACGTGAGGTAGCAAGTACGTTTGCCTTATCGACTACAGTAAGTCTTTTATTACGTTTCATTGCAAACTGAAAAGCTAGCTCTAAAATACGCTCAACTTCCATACGGGTGTAAACGCAAGAGTCGAAAGCAGTGTCTCCATTTTCAGAACGACCTTGTGGCTGACCGAAGTAGATACCTCCAGTAAGCTCGCGGATTGCTACAAAATCAACCCCTTGAATACGATCAAGTTTAAGCGGTGATTTATCTAATAAAGAATCAAAAACTATGACAGGACGAATGTTCGCATAAAGACCCAATTTCTTACGCATAGCAAGCAAACCTTGCTCTGGACGTACTTTTGCAGATGGGTCATTGTCAAAACGAGGATGACCGATAGCTCCAAAAAGGACCGCATCAGAATTCATACATAAA
>CAIVGL010000069.1 GCA_903905505.1 uncultured Bacteroidia bacterium
GCAAATACAAGGTAATTGTAGCTTCAGAGACATAACGAACCATTCCGCCATTAAAACGTTCCTCTGGTTTAGGACATTCATTATTTCCTGGTTGGCCATTGGGCCAGAGCTTTATTTCATTTTGGGCAGTCAGGATCTGAACGCTAAGTGCAGAAAAGCAAATGATTAAAAAAATGTGTTTCATAGGTTCAGTATTTATTAAAAGTTCGTTGGGATAAAAGTAAAAAATATCGAGTCAAATTTTACCTTTGTCTATTATAATTCAACAGAATCTATTTAATACCTCTATTTTCCGAGACATGAACTTTAAATTGCTTTGGGAAGGTTTGATGATTGGCTTAGCGGTCTCAGTTCCACTGGGACCTTTAGGGATGTTATGCATCAAACGGACGGTAAATAAAAATTGGAAATCTGGCTTTATCTCTGGATTAGGAATCGCAGCCTCTGATGCAATTTATGCGATCATAGCTGGATTTAGTTTGACCATCATCATCGATTTTATCCACCGTTATGAGATCTACTTCAAAGTCACGGGGGCGACCATGGTTGCGGGTCTTGGTCTCTATATTTTCTTCTCTAATCCTGCGAAGGAGGTCCAAAAGTTCAAACAAAACGGGACTTCTTATCTACAAGACTTCTTTACAGCCTTTTTATTGACGGTTACGAATCCATTATCTGTATTTGTTTTTATTGCAATTTTCTCCAGCTACAGTCTTGCCTTGGGATTTTCAGAACTCTTAGATGCTGGATTAATTGTAGGTGGGATATTTGCAGGAGGAGCCATCTGGTGGTTGATCATCACTGGGTTAGCCTATGGTTTCAAACATAAACTAACCACCGAGACTTTATGGCGGGCCAATAAAATTGTTGGATTTATTATCGTATCCATTGCAATCAGTCTGTTTACGCTAATTGCCATTAAAGGCATTTAGCATACCCAAACAATCCTAATCTTCAAAGGGATGAAGATTAGTTAAGATTTCAACAAACTCATTAGGCACCCTTGCTGGCTTTCCCGTTGAAGCACTCATAAAACCAAGCACCACCTCAGCCTCATTGATTAAGTCGCCATTGGCGTTATAGATCTCAGAATACATTCGAAATTTTACTTTCGGAACATCTTTTATCACCGTTTTAATCACCAATAGCTCGTCGTAAAGAGCCGGTTTGTGGTAAACCACGTTCATGGTTCGAACAGGCAAAATCAGACCACTATCTTCAATTTCGCGATACGATTTCCAGATTGAGCGGATCATTTCTGTTCGTCCTATCTCATATAGACGCGGGTAGTTCCCATAATACATATAGCCCATACGGTCTGTATCGCCATAGCAAACACGATAGTGTGATTCAAAGCTTAGCATAAGTTCTCTGTTTATTAACGCAAGCAAAGGTACTGATTATTCTACTTTAGATAAAGTACATTCAAATATCTAAAAAATAAAAGCCTGCAAATCATTGATTTGCAGGCTTTTGGTGACCCAGCTGGGGCTCGGACCCAGGACCCCATCCTTAAAAGGGATGTGCTCTACCAACTGAGCTACTGAGTCATCCTCTTAATACCTTTGTTTTTCAAAGGCGCTGCAAAGATAAGGTGTTTTTTAATTTATACAAATCCCAATTAGACAAATTCGTATAAAGAGTGGTTTTATTTGTAGTTTTGTTCGGATTAAATGAGGTATTGATTTGCAATACAGAGTGATTAGCATTTAAAATATTTTTTATGAAAGATAAAGTTGTACTGATTACTGGCGCTTCATCGGGTATTGGTCGTGCCTTAGCGCTTGAAATGGCTAGTAGAGGGGCGAAGTTAGCGTTAGGTGCACGTCGCATGGAACAACTTGACGAGTTGAAATCAGCGTTAGTAAACACAGAGGTTTTATGTGTTAAGACCGATGTAGCCATTGAATCAGAGTGTCAGAATTTAATTAATCAGACCGTTGAGAAATTCGGTCGACTAGATATATTAATCAACAATGCAGGAATATCGATGCGATCGATGTTTGAGGCGACCGATTTAGAGGTTATTCGGCGGGTAATGGATGTTAATTTCTACGGAACGGTCTATTGCACCAAGTTTGCTCTCCCCCATCTGTTAGCGTCCAAAGGATCGCTGGTGGGTATTATATCCATTGCTGGATATCTTGGATTACCTGGTCGCACGGGCTATTCGGCTTCTAAATTTGCGGTCCGTGGTTTTTTAGATACCATTCGAATCGAACATTTACATAGTGGATTGCATGTCCTTGTGGCGGCACCAGGCTATACGGCGTCTGAGGTACGCAAATCGGCTTTATTAGCTGATGGCCAACAACAGGGAGAGTCGCCACGCGATGAGCATCAGATGATGAGTGCTGAAAGGTGTGCATATCTGATCGCTCAAGCGATCAAGAAACGGAAGAGGTCGTTGATCATGACCTTAATCGAAGGTAAGTTTTCGGTCTTTTTGAGTAAGTTTTTCCCCTCTTTATTGGATAAGATCACCTA
>CAIVGL010000070.1 GCA_903905505.1 uncultured Bacteroidia bacterium
ATGCTTGAGGTAGAACTCCATTCTTTATTGTATTGAAATCCAGCACTTAGATAGTCAAAGTCCGATACACTGCCTCCGATATCTTTGATCCCTTTCTTGTATTCGAAAAAGAATGTTGGATAGTTCGCATGTGACATCACCTTTAAACCTCTATTAATTCTATAGAAATAGTGCGGAGTGTATTCAATTTTAAGGTCCATAATAGCACCTGATTGATCGGAGATAGATCTATTATTTAATGATCTATTCGATGGGAGATTCGGAGTATAAATCTCCTCTTTTTTAAGGAAGGAGAAATTTGTTGAGTTTTCTAATTGGTAATTCGTATTCATTTTAAAAGAGGATGACAAGACGAGCCCATTGGTTAGGTCAATAGAATTTGCCGCACTTATGTATTCACTTTGGTAATAACGTCCAAAATTCTCTTTATAAAACAGGGAAGATACCGAATTGATAAATGGATGAACAGCCTTGTTAGGCGTATTGTAGTCAAGGGTAGCTTTCCCAAAGGAGAGTTCAAAAGAGCCTCTTCTCAAAGGACTGTAGGTATATGTTACGACTCCTGATCCTAAGACGGCGCTTCTTCCACAAGCATAGGAGATGGTTGGTGTTAACGCTAAGGCATTGCCAGGCTTAAACTCCTTAGTAACTAAAATACTTTGCGCCAAATTCCAACCATCGACAGCATTGAAACTAATTCGCTTGGTGGATATTAACCCATCGTATTTTATGGCCCAATTAGACTGCCCAATTGGCCGGCGTATACCAAAGAATAGAGGATTTAATAAACCATAATTACGCTTGTGACTCACAACTGATGAGGTGTCTTGGCCCATTTTCTCAGATAAAATATCTAAAGAATCTCTCTGACTTAAACTTTTCATTTCGTCTAACGATAGTGGGATAGGGCGCATAGCCGTCCAATAACTTACTTCACGATTATTGGCTTCTTTATCTATAGTTACCTTGACTTTGTCTTTTATCTCCAGCGATTTTAAGGAATCAGGCTTAACAGCATAATCTTCTTTAGCCATTAGTTGAGATAGTTTAGACATATCTCGATTTGTAAGTTTATCTTTTTCTAATAGCTGCCCAATTTTATGTTTTTTCTTTGCTGATGTTGTATTCAATACATTGCTATTGACTGCAGTTGATTTTGCTGCAGAGTATGCGGATGTAGCACTCGGTTTTATATTCAACATGGACAAAACCTGATCGTTGACTTTGAGTTTTGCATATTTTATAGAGGCAATAAATCGGGCATCCCCTTTTACGCCCATCATTCCTCCATTAAAGGTGTAATCATGACCTACAGGGAGCCATACTCCATTATTGACCTCATCGAAAACCAAACGAAATTTCACTGTTCCTAAGGGTGTGTCAAAACTTAAATCTGCTTTGTTCAGGCACCATAGATCTTCAATAATATAGATATATCCTTCAAAAAGCTGCTTGCTTTTTCTCTTTGGTATGACTTTAATCTTATTCACGGTGTATTTTCCCTCTTGCGAATACCCTTCATACCTAAAATTGTAATAGGTAAACGCATTTTTGCCAAGAGGGCTAAACATGACATTGATGTTGTCTTGATATAGACTAGTCCCTAGATATCCATCCACGGAAAAATCTACAACTTTGGGAAAAGTTGAATTTACCGAAACTATTTTTTGCTCGTATTTGTCAGGAGCTGAAAAGTTTATCGCACTAACTGTTTCATTGATAAATACATCACCTGACTTTATGTCAATTTTATTTCGGTGCAGTTGGTTGCGTATTAAAGCTGGGATCTTTTCAAATTTCACCGTTCCTCGTAGATAAACATCTGCGGCAAAAGAGCTGACTTGATTTAAATGAACATAGGATAGTGCAATCACCTTGCGCATAATACCATAAGCGGCATCCTCACTATTGGAGTTAATATCTATGGTATTTATTTGAATTACTTGCTCCTCTAGCACGATATTTAGATCGAAACTTTTTTGAGTTACTACAACAGTTTGAATTTTAGGAATGTAGCCCATGCTTCTGAAGTTGATGGTATAGGTTCCAGAGCGCAAATCCAGTTGGAATTTACCTTCATCGTTGGTGGTTACACCCAGTGAAGCCTCCTTTACAAAGACCGTCGCATATGGAATTGGAGTGCCATCCACAGCTTTTATAACTCCCTTTAAATTATGGGAATAGACGGTTAGACTACTGAGTAGAAATAGGAAGAAAAGAGTTCTAAATTTCAAGCCAAGACTCATCTTTAACGTTCTTAGGGTACTTTAGTTAAGTTAAAGTTAATAAAGATCTAACTAGTAACATAATTGGATTGCTGAATTCAAGCTACAAATGCAACTTTTGGGTTAAACAATAATTTTTCCATTACAAATATAGGAGATTCAAATCCAAAACGTTTTCTTGGTCTGTTATTTAAGATGTTTTCAATTTCAGTAACTCTCTGATCACTAA
>CAIVGL010000071.1 GCA_903905505.1 uncultured Bacteroidia bacterium
TATCCCAAGTGCATTTGCCCCGTTTTTTAGCGAAGAGGTGATATCAAAAGTCTCATAGAGAACTGTCGAATTCATATTTCCTATCCGTGATTCCGACCATTTCTCCACCTTTTGACGATCATAATTTGTCTGGTTAGGAGAGAGTACATGATCGCCTATTTTAGCGCCATTGATATACAACTCATAATAACCTAATCCACTAATATAGGCCTTAGCACTTTTAATCTTCTTGGTGATAGAAGCCTCATGACGGAATAGTGGTGATCCATTTTTAAATTCGCCTGTCATCAAAGATTCTGGTGCCCCAATCCAATTCGCATTCCAGTCAGCAGCCTTTACTAAACCAATCTCCCAATTAGCGGTCTTACTCCAAGCCGATTGTTGATTTTGCTCATCCCAGATCTTAACTTTCCAGAATGCTTTTTGACCAGACTTTAATTCAGAACCCTTATAGGTTATTTGAATCGACTGATCAGAATCAATCTTACCTGAATCCCAGAGATCGCCTTTGTCACTGGACAATTGAGTTTGAGTAGCTGCAACCAATATCTGATAAGCTGTTTGCTTGGCTCCATTTAAGTTTTTATGCATCTGCCACGAAAGACGAGGACTCTTAACATCCAAGCCGATTGGATTTTGGACATATTCGGTGCGGAGGTTAATGACCTCAGGCGGAGCCGTGTTTTTTGAAGATTCGCAACTGACCAGAACTAGAATCAGCAGAATAAAATTGATAAATCGCATTTTCATAAGTAAGTCTTTATTATCGTTTAGTTTGGTTTCTTATGGTTTCTGAATAATCTCAAGATAACGTGCCATCCAATAGGGGCAGAGCCAAAATACCGGTTCTCTAACTTTCTTTAAATCACCTTGTATGGCAGACCAAGGATTTCTGTCCCATCTCACCGTTGCGCGCTCACTTGCAGGAGGAAGCTCTGCAATCTGAACCTCCTCAAGAATTGGACTTCTCACGACCTGGACGTCCTCACGCAAGGTGTGATCAATGGGCCAATCCAGCAGATCAAGAGGAGTATCTTTTAGAAATTCAATTGTTTGAGGGACATTTATTTTCTTTCCTGTTGCAAAAGCATAATTCAGGTTATTCATGAGATTTTCACCGGAAGGCTGAATGGCCATCCACTCTTCAATCAACTGATTATAAAATAATTTCAACTTCGGATCTCTCTCGTACCGCAATAGAATTGGGAATAGATAACCCTCAAGCGTACGGTCAAAATAGATCTGCCATGCCGGATTCTTCTTGTTCAGTCGGGAGACATTCTCAAGATAGCCCTCGTCTTTGATCAACCGTCGATACTCCTTCTCATATTTCTGATCGTCGGTTAAATGGAAAGCAAACTTAAGGTAAGCAAGCAGTTCAAAAGAGTTAATACTTCGTTCTGAGGCCCAATCAGGATCCCGGTTGAGCTTATCTGGAGACCAAACGCCCCAATGGGTATGTGTTCCGTCAACATCAACTAGGTTATAGTTAGTTTTGATCAATTGATCCATAATTTTTTTAACATGATTGCGAATAAGAACCTTTTCTTCCGCATTAGCAGCAAGTTCATAAAAAAAGAAATACCCCATCATATGTCCATCCATTTCATCTGGACTGGTATCGTTTTTCCACAGCCATTTCCCATCTGCCGTTTTATGCCATCTTATCTCTACAGGTTTAAACCGTGGATCAGCGACAAGTTCCTCCGCGATTTCTTTTTTTGTGTACGTTTTATTAATATCGTTTACCTCTGTCCAATTCGAAGGGACAATAGATCGTGCA
>CAIVGL010000072.1 GCA_903905505.1 uncultured Bacteroidia bacterium
CATATTGCTCAAGTGGGGACAATATTAGCCGCTGGCGGTGGGGTGGGAGTTGCTCCTTTATTGCCTATTGTTGAGGCTTTTAAAAAAGCTGGAAATCGTGTGGTTACCGTTATTGCAGCCCGATCGAAAGAGTTAATTATTCTCGAGGACGAATTGCGTAAATGGTCGGATGAACTAATTGTAATGACCGATGATGGCTCCTATGGGGTTCAGGGACTTGTGACAGCAGGGATGGAGAAGCTTATTCAACAAGAACAGATTGATGAGTGCATCGTGATTGGACCTGCGATCATGATGAAGTTCGCCTCATTGTTAACTAAGAAATATAATATTCCAACTCAGGCAAGCCTTAACTCGATCATGGTTGATGGCACAGGTATGTGCGGGGCCTGTCGGGTCTCGGTAGGTGGCAAGACTAAATTTACCTGTGTGGATGGTCCTGAATTTGATGCCCATTTAGTTGATTTTGATGAGATGCTTATGCGTTTAGGTGGTTATCTGAATGAAGAAAAGATGGCTGTCCAGACTTATTCTAATTCACTTTAATTTGATTGTTTCATGTCATTAAGTCCAGAATATCTAAAGGAAGAGCGGGCTCAGCTTTGGAGGACAGAGCTGCGTGCTAAACTTAAAACAAAGGATAGGATTGTGATTCCCCGTGTTCATATGCCTGAACTGGCTGCTGAAATTAGAGTCATGCATCAAGACCGAGAGGTCAATATGGGTTTAACACATGAACAAGCTGTCCTAGAAGCCTCCCGATGCATGGATTGCGTGAATCCCACGTGCATCGAAGGGTGCCCAGTAAATATAAATATCCCTAAGTTTATTAAGTTTATTGAACAGGGTGAGGTGCTTAATGCTGCTTCTACACTGAAAGAAACGAATGCTTTGCCAGCCGTATGCGGACGTGTTTGTCCTCAAGAGAAGCAATGTGAAGCCCGTTGCTTTTATGTCGATAAACTGGATAAACCTTCGATTGCTATTGGTCATCTCGAACGGTTTGCAGCCGATTTTGAAAGATCATCTGGCGTATTTAATATTCCAGAAGTTGCGAAGCCCAATGGGATCAAAATAGCAACTGTCGGCTCTGGGCCTGCCGCTCTTGCATTTGCTGGCGATATGGTTAAATATGGGTATGATGTGACCGTTTTTGAGGCGCTGCATGAGATTGGCGGGGTGCTTAAATATGGGATTCCCGAATTTAGACTTCCGAATGCAATTGTCGATTTTGAATTGGAAAATCTTCGAAAAATGGGGGTTAAGTTTGAAACTAATTTTATTGTTGGACGAACCTCTTCTTTTGATGATCTAAAAGAGGAGGGCTATCAAGGCTTTTTCGTAGCTAGTGGTGCCGGCTTACCGCGATTTATGGATATTCCGGGTGAAAATTACAACGGTATCCTCTCTTCGAATGAATACCTGACACGTGTAAATCTGATGGGAGCAGCCCAAGAAAATAAAGATACTCCGGTTTTAAAGGGGAAAAATGTGGCGGTTATTGGAGGTGGAAATACGGCCATGGACTCCGTTCGTACTGCACTTAGACTTGGAGCCGATCGTGCGATGATTATTTATCGACGTTCAGAAGCCGAAATGCCAGCTCGTATTGAAGAGGTTAAACATGCCAAAGAAGAGGGTGTTGAGTTTTTGATGCTTTGTAATCCGTTGTCCTATGAGGCCGATCAAAAAGGTCGAGTCAATAAAATGCAACTTAATCGAATGGGACTTGGTGAGCCTGATGCTTCTGGTCGACGCAGACCTATGCCTATCGAGGGGTCTGAATTTAAGCTCGACGTCGATCTGGTTATTGTAGCTGTTGGTGTCTCGCCAAATCCACTGGTTCCTTCTTGTCTCGAAGACCTAAAGATCACGAAGTGGGGCACGATCATTGTGGATGAGCTTAATATGCAATCATCAATTCCTGAGATTTTTGCAGGAGGTGATATTGTGCGAGGAGGTGCTACGGTTATTTTGGCTATGGGTGATGGTCGACGAGCCGCTGAAAATATGCATAAACACTTACAGATGAAACTGAATAATTAACTCAAAAATATCTTAAGATGACTAATCTTAATGTTAAATATCTGGGACTTAATCTAAAAAATCCGATCATAGCAGGCAGTAGCGGTCTTACTAATTCAATTGAGAATTTGAAAGAACTTGAGAAGTATGGAGCTGCTGCGGTGGTATTAAAGTCAATTTTTGAAGAAGAGATTTATCTAGAGTATGCCCATGAATTTAAGAAGCTGGGCCCGATGGATAATAATCTTGAGTTTTTAGATTATTACGACTATCAGATCAAGAAGGATAATCTTACCCATTACCTTCAATTAATACGAGATGCTAAAAAGGAGCTTTCAATCCCAGTTATCGCGAGCATCAATTGTGTGACCGCTCAAGAGTGGTCCTTTTTTGCTAAGAAGATCGAAGAGGCTGGTGCCGACGCCATTGAGCTCAATATTTTTGTTCTCCCTTCTAATCTTTCCTTGCGTAGTGAGGATAATGAGCGCATCTATTTTGATATCATATCTCGTGTAACAGCAAAGATTAATATCCCAATCTCTGTCAAGATTAGTCCATACTTTTCTAATTTGGGCGCTATTATTCGAGATTTATCTTTTACCGAGATACAGGGAATAGTCTTATTCAATAAGATGTATAGTCCTGATATTGATATATTCGAACAAAAAATTAGCGGCTCTGATGTCCTTAGTCAAGATACCGACTATAAACTTTCTTTGCGCTGGATAGCTATGATGGCTAATCGCGTAAATAGCGACTTGTCGGCTTCAACAGGTGTCCATAATTGGGAAACGGTTGTTAAAATGCTTTTGGCTGGTGCTACCACGGTCCAATTGGCTTCTATTCTCTATAAGGATGGATTTAGTATCATCCCTAACATGATTCAGCAAATTCGACAATGGATGATCGAAAATGACTACCATCATATTTCCGATTTCAAGGGTAAATTAAGTGCTGAGAATACAACTAATCCATCAGAGTTCGAACGGGTACAATTTATGCGTAACTTTGGGGAGCATAAATAAATCGGTTTGTATGTTTGGTTGTTTGTTGAGATCTCAATTTTATTTAACTCTAACGCTCGTAACTCTTTTGGTCTATTCAACACCAGCGGTGCTTGGACAGAAAAAGGGTTATGGACAAAAGGAAGTGGTTGTACCTAAAAAAATTGCAATTTATACTGCTGTAAAGGGAGATACTCCGTTCTCTGTTGCGAAGAAATTTAATCTCACAATTGCTATCTTAGTGGGTGAGAATCCATTGATAAAAATTGGCATTAACCCGGGTGATGAGCTTGTCATTCCCGGACCCTTTTTGTTCCGGGCATCGGCAAAAACAAACTCTTTTTTAAAATATAAAGTTGGACGTAAAGAGACGCTATATGCGATTTCTAAAATGTTTAACACCACTCAAGATGAGCTTGTGCGACTGAATCCTGAGGTGAAAGGCGTTTTAAGCAGTGGCATAACTCTCACAGTTCCTGGTCCTGATTCTGATCTCCCTGCTGAGTTTGGCGAGCAAAGCGCTTCGAATAAATCGGTTCAAGACTATACCATTGGTGCCGGCGATAACTTTTATCAACTTCAACAACGCTTTAATGTATCCCAGTCTGAATTAGAGCAGTTGAACCCATCGCTGAAAGGTGGATTTAAGCTGGGTATGATCATTCAGATTCCCGCTGCAAAGTCAGTACTTGAGCCAACTGAGAAACAAAAAGTACTTCCTAAAAATTCTGAAAAATCAAAGGGGAATAGTTCGTTCTTAACGAAGAACTTTGAGATTGGTATTTTTCTTCCTTTTGGCCAAAACCTTCCCGATTCGATAAGACTGGCGCAGCGTTCTAATAACTACCTTGAGTTTTATTCAGGAGCTTTGCTTGCTGCTCAAAAGCTGACTGCTTCTGGAATGAAACTGAAATTTTATGTTTATGATACGAATAGAGGAGGTGACGTAGTAAGTAAATTGGTTAAAAAACCTGAGTTTCTAGGCCTCGATTTAGTCATTGGTCCAGTGTTTCCAGAAGATCAGAAAGTCGTTGCTGGACTATGTTTTAAAAACCATATCCCAATGGTCTCGCCGCTCTCCTCTGATAACCACTTGGTGAGTGTAACTCCAGGTTTTTATTTAATCAATTCAGGACGTAAGCAAAGATTGTTAACTACTGCTGACTATATTACTACCAGTTTGGCTCATCAAAACCTTATATTTCTTAATCATACCAATAGCTCACCGGATGAGAAATTTTTACATGATCGGTTGACTCAAAAATTAGGTTCGTCAAAGGTTCACCAATTTAATATCCTTAGCGAAGATTTGCTAGATGTTGAAAAAATTCTCAAAGAGAATGTGGACAATGTCTTTATTCTAGCAGATGACAATGAAGCGAATGTTAGCGTGGCTGTAACTCGATTAAATACACTTTCAAAGACTCATAAAATCAAAGTGGTAGGATTGCAGGAATATGTCAAGATGCAAAGTATCGATATTGAATATTTTCATAACATCAACTTACAATACCTCTCACCCTATTTTGTGGATTATACCGATGTTAAGACTACCGGTTTTATTGAGACATACCGACAATCATTTGAGGGAGAACCTTCTCAGTATAGTTTTCAGGGCTACGATATAGCCTTGTACTTTATTAAGTCATTAGCTAATTATGGTAAGCAATTCCCTTCGTCAAGTCCAATAAAAGAGGCTGATCTTCTGCAGTCGACCTATAATTTTCAGAAAGCCTCTGATTTTGGTGGGTATGTCAATAAAATGCTTTATGTTATTGAATATGCAGATAGCTATGACGTTAAGTGCGTGGGCAAGATTCAAGAATAGGTTCGCACGTTAAATATAAATGCCTTGTAGGACCAATTGTCGTACAAGGCATTTATGTGTTTGAGAGTTAAAGATCCAGGATCTATTGGAACATGGCTTACCCTTATGGGACAAGTTTTAATCCACTAATGGCAGATGCATCGTTTGGCTTTATAATCAATGCTTGCTGAAATAGCGACTTCGCCTCAAGGGGTTTGTTATTGTATAGCTTCGTCCACCCTAGAATAATTATAGAATCATAGTCAAGGGGATATAGATTGACAATCTTCTCAAATAATTTACCAGCATTGACAAAATCTTTTCTATTGTAATAGATAACGCCTAGCCAATAATTGGCCAACGTGTTTTGTGGGTCTATGGTTAAGATTTCAAGGTATTGCTTCTTTACCTTTTCCCAGTTCTCAAGTGCACTTAAAGGTTTAACAGAGCCTAGGCGTGCTTCAATGCCATAGGGTTTAAGGGCAATCGCTTTTTCATAATAATTTATCGATTCATTGTATTGTTTAGCGAGGTAGTTTAGCCAGCCTAGTCGAATGTTAATGACATAATTATTCGCCTCATAAATGGATTTGATCTCATTTATTGCACTGGTGTAATTTTTGGCATTTTCTGCTTCATAACTCTTACCAAAGGCGATCTGTGTTTGATTGTTTGGCTGAGAAAACCCTGAAATAGTTAGGATTAGTAATGCTGAGATTAAAAGATTTCTTTTTAAAGTTTCCATATGGTACCTATTGAAAATGATTGTTGTACGTAATTTGTATTTAGATTGCTGGTTAACTTCTCGATTTGTTTTGTTTCGTAACTGTAATTTCCAAAGAGGGTTAACTTGTTTGTGAGATTAACATACATAGTTATTCCTGCCCTTGATAAAATTGGATCTACAAGATTGTAAACATATAATCCATTGTTGTCGTTGTAATTTTTTAAATTACCAAGCGTAAGAACCCCTTCGGCCCAAACTCTTTTCAATAGTCTGACATTTACTGATTGCGCAAATATAAGTGAATTGTATCCCGATCCTGATACATTGTCTAAGCTGCTTGTGAAGGTAATTCTTGTCTGTCCTGGCAAGGTAACTCCCCCTTTGATTCCAGCTTGATAATAATTTGTTGATCCATCATTAAAGAGCGATGCATGACCGCCTAACTTAAAGCGATTTAGAGTGGAATTAATTCCCAAATAGCCCATATTCCCATTTGTAATTAGATTTCTATTTTTTGTGTTAACATAATGATAGCCAATATCTAATGCGGTATGTGCTGAAATGTTATGGCGTAAGAGGGCAAAGTATTCAGGTTGTTTTATGGTTGTTCCATCAATATTTTGCTGATAGCTAGACAAGGTTTGGTATAACGAAGTCTTTAAGTTTAGTTGTGAATTAATACCAAAGCGCATGTAAGTCGGGTCTGATCTTGTAAGGGTATTATTCGATTTGTAATTGTATTCTAAATCTATGACATCAATAACTTTTGATTTACGTATGTTTAATTTCTTTTGAAGTTCTAATGGCATTTTCTCTGCTGCAAAATTTGCATTCCCCTGATCATTGGTGTATAGCCCACAGTAATACAAATAGGTCTGCGTATCAGGATCAGATTGATCAAAAGTTAAGGCTTGCTCGTAGTGGTTTTGCGCTGCAAAGTAATCATGCTGCACAAAATAGGCATACCCAAGTCGTTGCTGCAATCTTTTGAAGTTAATGTTATGTGCCAACGCATTTTTACCTGTCTTAATTAACTTATCCCAATCGCCAGACAGATAGCAGTTGTAAGTTATACTATCTGCGGATGCGAAATGAATAGGGTGCTGGGCATTGGTTCTTATGGATATAAACAGCAGCAGGATAATTAGATATTTGACCATTTTGCTCTAATTTTAGTTTTTCCAGATTGATAAGTAAAGGATTGAATTCTATTCTCTTGGATCGTTGACGAGCTTTCACTTTCGATGGTTTTTCTACCAAAAATCGAGGACTGGATAGTTGATTTTAAAACAATCGAATCTGTATTGATTAATTTCTCTTGATAAATTGGTTGAATGGTGTGTCGAACTTGAATAAATAAATGCAATGGTGCAATGAAATCATGCAGCCAAATGGCTATTTTATTGCCTCTCAATATGTTAATTGATACTGAATCGTTGCGTTCTATTGGATCTGAATCGCCTAGAAATACTTTAAATGCTGAGAGGTAAAAATAATACAACAGTGATTTTTCATCTCCATAGAATGAAGTAAAATAAAACATAGAACCGTCGTTAACATAAAAAGCACTCGAGTTGGTTGCTTTGCAATATAAATAGTTACTATTGTAGGCATCTGTAAAAGCTTCCCACTCTTCCGTTTTTTGTTCTCCACGCTCATTCTCAAAATGATATTTCAATACCGATGTTGGATTGATATCAAAAGCACTGTAAAGTAATTTATTTGTGATTAATCCAGTAATCAGATCACCCTCTAGTGGTTTTGAAAATTGTTGTAACTCTTGTTTGTTATGCTTAATCCCGAAGTAATAGGCAAAGGGATAGTCAATTGTCCGTGCTCCCAGAGCGGCTGTCGTTTGAACTTGAAAGTGCAGATGAGGTATGGGTGATCGACCAGAATTACCACAGTGTGCAATAACATCGCCCCGTTTAACAAAATCGCCAATTTTAACCTTGAAACTTCCTCGTTTCAAGTGAGCCATTTGTGTATATAGACCAGTTGCATGACGTATAATAACTGCATTGCCCCAATTGTTAACGGTGTCAATAGCCCCAATTTCATTGTCGTAAAGATGATCAACGACTTCCGCTATAACACCATCGGCAGAAGCCAAGACTGGTTTGTTATAGCAATAATAATCTTCGCAAATCTGCCCTTTTGACTTGTAGGTTTTATGTTCCTGGTCATAAATCATAAAATCAAAAGCTTTTCCCCAATCACCTTTATGTGTATGATTGCCATCATGTCCTTGTGAGACAGTCCATTCTCCCCAGAAAGGTAGGTGAAGCGGGAAATAATATAGGTTCGAAAGCCTCTCTTTAGTGTTTTGATAATTGTAAAGATTTGCCTCCGGCGAATTAAATTGAATCGGCGTTAATATGAGTTTAGAAGTGGTAACTCTAAGCTTAAGGAAGTAGACAAATAAAATTACGATAATCGAGAATGGGAGAGAGAATACCGGAAGATGGACGAAACTAGTTAGCTGACTTAGAAAGAGTAAGATTAAAGAGGTTAAAGGAACTAGGAATATACTCCATAAATAGGATTGTTTTGATGGTATGGTGAAGAATCCCCCAACAGCAATAGCCGTCATCATGTAATTTGCTCCAATGTTGTAGTAGGTTAAACTAGTAGCAGATGAACCCGAGAACTTGGCAAAAAGATAGGCTGAAACAAATCCGATAATAGATAGCGTAAAGGCTATTCTAGAACTGATCAATAAGGCAATGGCTATCAGAATTCCTGCGATTAGATTATCTTGAAAAAAGATTGAACTAATCGACCGCAAGTAGATATTAACCATGTTATGTGTGGGTAGATTATCAATCTTTTGAAATAATTCGACTAATGAATTTCCGCCAACTGCATACGCATCATTTATCCAGAATATCGAATGTTGAGTTAATCCCAAATTTGTGAACTGAGAGGCTGGAAGAGTTACAAACCAAAATGAGACGATAAAAGGAATACTTAAAAATGGAAGGCCATATTTGTAGAGCCAACCTCCCATGGTCACCGATATGATTAAGGACATTAAGGATGCTAATATCAATAGGCTGAAGAAGACAAATCCTGGATCAAAGAATGTTCCCATACCAATGCCGACAAGCAAAGCATTGAAACTTAAATAGCCATTTCGAATTTGCAATTGATCAAATCCCATGGCATTGGAAATTAATACGGTAGTGATTACTGCAATTAAACCACCTAGGCCAGCGAAGAAATTAAAAAAGGAGACGGCAAGTATCACCGCTGCCAAGACTCTGCTTTTTGAGAAAAAAATAGCCGAATAGCTATTTAAAATAGCCGGTGCTATGGTCTCATCGAATTTTCTTTTCATTTTCTGGATTGTCATTGTTGATTGCCTCTTGACTTAAAGTTAAACTAAAGATTGTTCACTTCGTTTTTAAATTTACTTTAATCCATTTTTTTGAAGATGCTCTGGTATCTGCTCGTTTAATTCAAGGTATTCTAGTGTTTCTGCTCTTCGAATGACATGTGTATTATTCTCATTGTCAATTAATACGATGTTGGGTCGTAAGGTGATAAATTGCATCCATTGGGTCATATTATAGGCTCCAACTTTATGAACGACAATCTGGTCTCCTTTCTCAAGGATTGGCATGGTAATACTCTCTCTCACAACATCAATATTCATGCATAATGGACCATATAGAACCATCTCTTCGGTTTGCTGACTAAACGGTTGTGCCGGACTAATCTTATGATCATACCAGAATGAAGTAAACAGTGAATTAACACCGAAATCCAATATCGTGGCACGTCTGCCATCAGAAAGTCTCTTGCTCGCCAATACAGAGCCTAATAAATAACCAGCATCATCGATTAATGCACGACCAGTTTCTAGAATTAATAATGGTAAATCTTCTTGTTTAAACCCAAAACCTAGAATGACATCGGTAATGGCATCTGCAAACTGATCTATTGATGGAACGGTATCTGAGCCAGGTAGATATGACCCCTTTAGGGTATTCGTTGATGGGAATCCACCTCCTAGATCTAAGTATTGTATGGTTTTGTTGAATTTCTCTTTAATGCTCCAAGCTAATTCACAAAGCTTTGTTGTGGCCATGGCATAAGCCTCGGCAGAGAGCATAAATGTTCCGATATGACAATGCAGTCCAACGAAATCAAGATTTTTCGAATTGATAATTCGTGTAATAGCTGTCCATGCTTGACCATTCTCAAAATTAAATCCAAAACGATCCCACTTGGGGTAAATTCCCGTATCCATATTTACTCGGATCGCAACGCGTGGATTTAAATCTAGCTCCTCGCTTAATCTGATTAAGGCATATAATTCATCAAAGTGATCGATGTGAATTAATGAATTATTACCAGCGGCTGCAATAAGCTGAGCATCCGTTTTATCTGGACCATTAAAAATGATTTTGTGGCCTGGAACACCATTGTTTAGTGCTTTTTCATATTCAAAGCCTGAAACAACTTCAGCCCAAGAGCCTTCTTGATGAAAGACCTGACAAACCGCATTCATGTAATTGGTCTTATACGACCATGCAAATTGAACTTTAGGATACCGAGTACTAAAAATACGAGTAGCATTTTGATAATTACGCCTGATCTGTTTTTCCGAGATCACAAAAAGTGGCGAACCATATTGTTCGATAAGGCTCTTTACAGGAACCCCTTCGATATGAATAACTGGTTCATATTCAGTTCTAGTTCCGAATTTATTCATCAGACCAGTATTCATCTTTTGGATGATAGGTCTTTCGTATTTGAGTTTATTACTTGTCATGATTCGGCTAGTTTAGGTTTATTGTTTTTAGATTAGTCGGTTGCAGATCCTTGATTTTAGCAGTTGTCTTTGATGGTCCTTCTAATTCTCCAGTCCCAGAGATTTTCTGAAACTCGCTAATATCTGTAATCAAATCCCAAGCATAGCGAATAAATATTTTACCTACTTCATATGTCTTAAAGGGAATAACTTTCTGTCCCATGGCCATTTTGACTAACGCCGCAGGCTGATTCTGTCCTGCAGCTGCAGTTAGATAAATCCAAGCAGGAAACCGTGGATTAACCTCTAGGATATATGATTTTCCTTCGGAAGTATGGATGATCTCAAGTTCACAGCCTCCACGCCATTTTGTTACTGCAATGAATTTTTTAGCTAGATCGATATATTGATTGTCATCCAATGTAATTCCTGCCCACGCTTTACCTTTATCGGTGATATATAGTTTGCGCATCGGTATGACACTAATTGTATTTCCTTCACCATCTCCTAAGGCGGCAACATTTATTTCCGATCCTTTTACAAACTCTTGTGCAATAATAGGGAGTCCCCATTGAGCTTGTATCTTATGAAAGGCTTTGTATGCCTGGTCAAGCGTGTTGGCTATGCTTGCATCATAAAATTTTCCTTTTATAACAATTGGAAACCCTAACTTTTCTGTTGCCTCTTTAAGCTCCTCTGCTCGATATATCTGTATGTCATCTGGAACACTTAATCCATGTTTTTTGCCAAATTCAACGAGTTTAACTTTATCACGTGATTCAAATGACTTTAAGTCAGGGAGAAAGGTGTGAATACCTTCCTCGAGAAGCTTTTTCTCTAGTTTGATAAAATTGTATAACTCGGCGTCAAAATTTGGTATAATTAGATCCAGCTGCTCTTGTTGGTGGATATGCATAAGGCGCCCAAGTAGACTATCCGTACCCGCTGATGGATATGGTATTTGATACGTTTTGTCTACTAAATCGTGCATGTATAACCCTGGCTCTAGGGCCTCATAGGATAATCCGATGATCCGAACATCAAAGTCGGGGCACTCGCGAATCGCGCGGATAACCGCAACTCCTGGACCCGGACTGTCAATGGCATTTAATGCTGTGACCGCAATCACAAGTTTGGTTTTAACCGGTTCAGACGATTGGTTAATTGACTTTTTCATACTGTTATTCTAAGATTAAAAAGTCTTTAAGTTGCGCTAAATAATCATCAAGGTCTTTTTCAAAATGATTGGAGGTAACCTCGTACTTCGAACATATCCGCTCAATAACTTCATTCGGTTGCTTATCTTCTTTTAAAAGAGCGATAATTTCAGCTCCAATCTCATTGGTTGAAAATGAATCTCCAGTACTTGGATTAAAAATAAACCCTTCACCACTGGTCGCTATATTTTTTCTTAGTCTCATTGAAAATTCGTTTTTATTGAATACCTAATCTTACAACTCAAAAATAAGGTGATTCATGCTAATGAGTAAATGCAATCAGCATATAGGTTTGTCTATTCAGTGAATAGGTATATTTACTAAGTAGATGATTCGCTAGAATTAGAAAAAATGGCAATTAGGTACCATTTTGGCTTTGTTAAACAAAGGAATTATCAATAAAAGATTGAAATTTCTCCTTGTATTGATCACCTATAGGAATGTAAATGGTATGATCAAAAATTATTCTCCCTCTTTCAATAACCTTTACCTGGTCAAGATTTACGATAAAGGAGCGATGAATACGCATGAATTTTTCTTGAGGTAATTGCTCTTCGATAACTTTAAGTCGAATAAGGGTTGTAATAGTCTCTTTGTTCATGAGATGTATTTGAATATACTCGTTCGAACTTTCAATATATTTTATGTCAGCAATCATAATTCGGACTAGCCGATATTCCGATTTAACAAAAATGCAATCCTTGATATTTGATTCAGAATCACTAGATTTTTTCGATGATTCAGAAAGCGTTTTAGCTTTGTTCGCAGCTTTTAAAAAACTAGGATAGCTGATGGGTTTTAAGATATAATCAAGTGCATCGACTTTAAATCCTTCGATGGCGTATTCAGAATAGGCCGTTGTAAATATAACCTGAGGCTTATGCGTTAATGATTTTACAAAGTCCATCCCGTTTAATTCCGGCATATTAATGTCAACAAACATTAAATCTATCTGGTTGCTGGCAAGCACTTCCATCGCTTTAAAGGCATTCTCACAACTAGCAACTAACTCAAGAAATGGAGTCTTTTCAATATATGATCCAATTTGATTGAGCGCTAGAGGCTCGTCGTCAATCGCTAAACATCGTATTTTCATTGGGGAAATTTAAATGGAAAATTAAATCGGAATGGATAAGTTGACATTGAATTCTTTTTTTGATTCTGTTATTTCAAGCGTGTAGTCATTACCGAAAAGTAATTTCAGACTCTTCTTTATATTGGTTAGGCCAATGCCTGAATGATTAATGTCGCTTTTTTTATGTTCGTTGCTTATGCTATTTGCAATCGTGCAGTTTAGTCGATTTTCCGTGAAATGAAGTTTGAATGAAACATAAGATTCTTTTTGATAGCTTACCCCATGCTTGAAAGCATTCTCCAGAAATGAGATAAACAACATCGGAGGAATCTGAAGATCTGGTATGTTTTCGGGTATCTCTAGGTTGATGATTGCCTTACGAGTAAACCTTAGCTGCATTAAAGCTATGTAACTTTCAATAAAGTGAATCTCTTTTTTTAAAGTCGTATGACCTTGTGCTGTATCATAAAGCATATACCGCATCATGGTCGACAATTCAATGATTGTATTCTTAGCATCCTCCGCGTTAATATCGATTAAGGCATGAATATTATTTAAGGTATTCATGAAAAAGTGAGGGCTTACCTGGTGTCTCAAAAAAGCCAGTTCGGTCTTCAATTGTTCTTTCTCCGCATCTTCTCTTCTACTCTCTTCTCGGATCCATTGTGAGACCATCTTTATGGCCGTCCCGGCCCCAACGACAAGAAGCGAGAGGATGAGGTTGGTGATGAAGATCATGAGGAATGATCTTTGTTCAGGTAGATTGGTTGGTTTAAATCCTATTGGAGCAGGCATCCCTGCACCTAGTTCCATCGGAGGCATGCCAGGTCCAAGATTCATTGGAGGCATACTCATTGGCGGTGGATTAATAAATACCTGAATCAAAATGCTTGATCCTGCAATGAATAGGATGGCAAGAAGCGCTGATGCGATATATGTGAGGTATTTCTTCTGAAATAAGAAGCGCGGAACTAGCAGATAGGCATTGATCAAAAAGATAATCAACATTGCAGTTGTTTTGATCCACTCATTAAAAATCTTGTCCCAAGCCACCAAGTTGTTAATTCGGTAATTTAAAAATGGAATAGAAAATGCGGTAGCCCAGATAACAACATAGATAATTAACTCGATGGTATTTAGGCTCGGCGACTTCGTGTTGATCTGTTTCATCTATTCTTTATTCACTTGTTTTAAATCACCTAAAGTCATAGCGCTTATCTTGCTGATGGTAAAAGTAGTTAAAGGAGCCTAGAAATGAGAAGTTAGAGGAAGTAATTATCTTCCTCTAACCTATTTTTCATTTGAACTAATCTGTTGTTTATTTCTTCGTATAAATATCCCAGGCAATCCAATCGATTATACGTGTAGCAAAACTTCCTTGTCGCATCGCTGCAAATAATGTTGTGATATCAGTGATTACACTACCTGCAAGCTCAGTGAAGGTTGAGCTTGTTCCATCATCAAAGGTGATCTTGAGTTCCCTCTTTTGATTTGAAATGCAATTGTCGGTGGTAGAGGTGGATGCTTTATCTACAAATTCAACTTTTGATTTTAATTGTAATACTCCGCTTACATACACTTTAGCGCTGTCTAAGGTATACCCTGGACCAAGTTCACGTTCTATTAATACCTCGCCAATCTGAAGAGAAAAAGTTGTCTCCCGATATCTAGGATCTGTTTTGCTACGAATAGCGATGTATTTTTCTTCGTAAAGGGTTTTTGTTCCATTGCTAATTGAGTAAGTTGAATTGGCAGTGTCCCCGCTAGTGTAATTGAATTTGGTTTGATAACCATTCGTAAATAGATACTCTGATGCATATTTATAACCTAATGTTGGACTGTTTGAAGATTGGATCTTCAGCGTTCCTGCATCTGCGTTTTTAATGTTTATTGTTGAGGCCATTTTATAATCCCACCCATTTCCTAGCGCGAATCGATATTGGTAATCAGATAGTGAAATGGTGTAGTTGTTGACTAATAAGGTGTCACTTGGTCTATACTGCAAAAGTGATCTAGAAGCTTTGACTTTCTCTTCTGGCATGCGAAATATCGCTTGGGTACTTGTTGCCGTTTTAGTGAAAAATTGAAGAACCAAAGAAGAACCTCTTTTAATTGTGGTCGCTTTGTAATCGTATACCCCAGCAATGTTGGTCAGCAAAATACTATGCGTTGTCGTGTCTAATGGTGAGATCACGGTGCTTTTTGTCGCTAAATCTGTCGGGCCCGTCACAACTTGATAGCCAGTTGAAGTGGTGATCGCTGCCATTGCTGTTGAAAGGTCTTGCACTCCACTTGTAATGGATGATTTTAAGGATACCGCTGAATTCGAATTGGTAAGTGTGTTTTGTTTACTACAACTTAAGGCTAAAAAGCCTAACACCAACAAGGATAAAAAAAAGCTTTTAGTTTTCATAATTTCAATTTTTAAAATGTGAATATAAAAAGTTATGTCTCAAGTCATTTTGGATAAACGTTAACATGTAATGCTTGAAATCTAGTGTAATATTAGATCAACTAGAATTTGAATAAAATTAAAATCAGTAAACAGGACTTAATTTTAAGTGGAAAGGACTTTTCGTATTGCAAGGGTTGTGAATGAATGGCCAAGGATTCGGATTTGGAATTTGTATTCGTTTCTAATTTGCAGTTTAGGAATAGTTTATGATTTTAACTTGCTAGTTCTCTTTTATTTATACTCATTCTGTTTTGCGATTACACTAATCTTTGCGTACCCTTATAGCCATGATATAAGTATCTTCGCGTTTGCAAGCTATTCTGTTATGGCACCTAAACATCGACCTCTTACATCCATTTTAGTTAAGCCTTCGGGGCCTGACTGCAACCTTGGTTGCTCTTATTGTTTTTATTTGGAAAAGGAGACACTATTTCCAGATACAACCATTCACCGGATGAGCCTAGAGACTCAAGAAGAGCTTATCAGACAAGTTATGCAACAATCTGGCGATGCTATTTCAATTGCTTGGCAAGGGGGTGAGCCTGCATTAATGGGGCTCGATTTTTATAAAAGAGCAATCGAGTTAGAACAAAAATATGGTCATGGACAGCAGGTTGGGAATGGTTTTCAAACGAACGGGACTTTACTTGATCGTGAATGGGCCGTGTTTTTTAAGAAGTATGATTGGTTGATCGGACTCTCTTTGGATGGACCTGAGCATATCCATGATCGATATCGATTAGATAAAGGGGAGCACCCCACGTGGAAAAATGTAGAGCAAAAGGCTAAGATGCTCTTGGAGGATGGTGTTGCTGTTAATGCGATGTGTTGTATTACCGATTATTCGGCTGATAGGGCAGAGGAACTATACAACTATTACAAAAAACTGGGATTAACCTGGATGCAGTTTATTCCGGTGGTTGAGAAAGATCGACTTAACTCATTGAAAGTCGCTTCATTTTCCGTGACTGCCGATAAATACGGACTCTTTCTCACTACTCTTTTTGATTTGTGGTTAGCCGATTTTCAGAACGGGATGCCAACGACCTCGATTCGCCATTTTGAGTCCCTTTTTTATGCCTATGTTGGTATGGAGATACCCGAATGTTCCTTTATGAAAGAGTGCGGCCCTTATGTGGTTGTCGAACACAATGGAAATGTCTATTCCTGCGATTTCTTTGTGGAGCAGAAACACAAGTTGGGGAACTTACGCCACGACAAGCTAATAAATATGCTAAACTCAAAAAGACAGGATGATTTTGGCAAGGCTAAGGCGATGCTGCCAAGTAAATGCAGAGTTTGCCCGTGGCTAACCAAATGTTATGGAGGCTGCACCAAAGATCGGATGAAAGATCCGTTGGATAACCATCAACCTCGTTTTTGTGAAGCGTACAAGCACTTCTTTAGTCATGCCGATTCTGAATTAATGAAACTGGCATCTGCTTGGAAATCAAAACAAACCACGAGCTTAGCCCAAAATCCGTCCAGTGGGAACTATAATGCGTATGCTGATTTTATGAACTCCAAGTAATCCCTCCAGGCTATTTTCAAATCTCCCAATTTTTGTAAATTTTCTTTTCGATTGAATATTTTTTATTGGAGCCTTAAATACGCGTTTTTTTGCGCCTGATTGAAGGTCTAAATCTCAATTCTTCAGCTTTTTTAGTTGTTTTTGTCCCCTTTAAACCTATTTTCAGTATGTTTTTTTGATTTTCACCCATCTCCCAATGTATTTCGTGGTTAACAATTCAAAAATTAAATTCAGAATCAAAATGGAGATTTCAAGTTTTGATTTTCAGGTTCTAAATGAAATTAACTAAATTTCTTTACTATTATTCTTCCATTGCCCCTTGCTTTGTTTGTTGGCTTGGTTTTTATTCTATTTTCTGTAAAATATTTTATTGTTTAGTTAATTGACTGTTAAATAATAAGCTCTATTTAACCATAATAATGCTTTAGTATATTTTTATATTGTAAAGTGTAAAATATTATACGTGACAGTAAAAAAATATTTTACTTTTCTATTGTTTTCGCCTCCGTTTTGACCTATTTTTGAGTAGATCAAACCCTCGTTTTAAAGGAGTGGTTTTACAACATTAAAAATTCAGTCAAATGAAAACAACTTTACACCTCATCTTTTCTTTGTTGCTTTTAGCACTGATTGGCTGTCAGAAAACGTTAAACACGGAGGAGCCAATAAGCACACTTAAAACGACTTCCGTTTTTCAACAGCTAATGCTCGAGGAGGTAAATTTTGCGCGGACGAATCCGCAAGGTTACGCAGAATCGCGTTTGAAAAATGCTTATTCAAACGGAACTGACAATGGAAGCTACACCTTCATGAAAAAAGTGGTTCCAGTTTCCTCCCTTAGTTTTAATAATGCACTAAATATTTCAGCTGGCAACTATGCTCAATTTCTTGCCGATAAAAACTTGATGGGGCACAATCAAGATGGTACTCCGCTAAAACGTGCTGTAACGGTTGGTTTTACTGGTTCGTCGATCGGGGAGAATATTGCTGCATCGACAAGTGATGCTTACAACGGGGTGGCAGATCCTGGCTTGGCTGCGGTGAATTTTGTTCGATTATTGCTAATCGATACTGGTGTTGCTAACTTGGGCCATCGGATGACCATGATGAACGCTTCTTATTCAACAGTGGGGATCGGTTATTCACACAATAGTTTAAGCACTTTTGTCAACTATACGGTGCAAGATTACGGCGGTGGCTTTTAAATATGGGGATGGTTCCACCAATTTCTGAAGCTCTAATAATCATATTTCTCTATTTCGGTCCTCAAATTTTAATTTGATTTTAGTTTCTTTGTCCTGACTGCACTGTTCAACCTTTAATCCCTGTGAGTTTTGGATTTAGTAAAATTTTTGATCGCTTGTTGTTTTTTTGTTAGTTTCATGCAGCTACATGGACAAAATACGCTACTTCAAAAACAAGACTTGCATCAAGGAGATCTTATTTTTTGTAGCGCAACTTCAAGTTCACTTTCTAAAGCCATTGATCAGTCCACTCAGACGTCGATCCAAACACATTTCGACCATGTGGGAATTGTTGAAATTGCAGCGGATACCATTTGGATTTTGCATGCCGCCCCTAAAAAGGGAGTTTGCCGAGAAACTTTA
>CAIVGL010000073.1 GCA_903905505.1 uncultured Bacteroidia bacterium
GGCGAAATACCGCCAAGATTTTGATAAAACCAGGCACACACACTTCCAAACATAGGGTGACTATGCGATACATCGCCTTGAAAAGTTTCCCATATTGTGGTTGCACCTTTCTCAATCATAAATCCAAAGCCAGGAAAATCACGCTGGTTCATAAGTGTATACGCCAAGTCGGCCCGATCCATATTCGTTAAAACTTCAAGTAATAGTGGTGTCCCTAAAATACCAGTATCAAAATGAGCTTTATTGTCCACCACAACATTTTTAACCAGATTTTCAAATACTGCATCAGCTACTTTCGGCTCTGCTATTCCAAATCCTAATGGATAAATATTCGCTCCTTGTCTCCCAGTGGAGTAGCTCGATTGATCAGCATGATAATAGACTCGATTGATATCATTTTTTGCTTTGGCACCTAAATCCAGAAAGTATGCTTTATCTTTTTCTTGAGAAAGCGCTCCTGCAACCTTCGCCATAAGCTGACAGTTGTAGTAATAATAGCAGCTATTAACAAAATCCGCAGGTATCTCAACAATGTCTGGGGAAACCCATTCTCCCAGTCCTTGACTCGCCAGAATACCCTCTTTATTCAGCGAATTACGCATATATTCAACCCAGTGTTTCATCCCCGAATAATGATGCTCAAGGATATTCAGATCACCATAATATTGATACATATACCAAGGAATAATTAAATAGGCCGATCCCCATGCTGTTCCGCCGCCTCCATCTTGGTACGGCGTTGTATTCGGGACATATCCTGTTTGGTGATTTTGGCCATCTGAGATGTCGTTTATCCATTTGGTATAAAACTGTGACATGTCAAAATTATAGATCGCTGCCTTTGCGGAGATCTGACCATCCCCAGTATAACCTCTTCGCTCACGATGCGGACAATCACTTGGAACGCCGCCATGCACATTCCCCAATTGAGTCCACTGATAGTTATCCAGGATTTTGTTTAATAGCGTATTCGAAGATTCAAAGGTCCCCGTTTTGGTAATATCGGTATTCACTACACACCCTTCAATATTTTCAAGTGTTAATGGGGCCGTAGCGCCAAAAACATCAACATATCGGAAAGCATGCCAAGTAAAACGAGGCTCCCAAATCTCTACACCGTCGCCTTTTAGAATATACGTATCGGTTTGATTGTAAGTTGGTCCAAACTCTTCTGTAAAACGCAATTTTATCTTTGTTCCCTTTGGTCCTGAAATCTTTAAACGAGCCCAGCCAGAGAATAATCGTCCCATATCGTAACGATACACCCCTTTGTCAGGTTGGCTTATTGAAATGGGCTTGATAATCTTTGTGATCCGATCTGGGGCAGAGATTTGTGCTTTAAGCTTCCCTGTAGGAGCCCTTACAGCAACTGCTTTTACCCATTTTGCATCATCAAACCCAGGTTCATTCCACCCTTTCTGTTCTAACCTTGCATCATATATTTCGCCTGAATGCAACCCATTATAAAGAATCGGACTTAACGATGTTTTCCATTTTTCATTGCTAGTAATCAACTCATTACTCCCATCTTCATAGTCAATCTTAAATTGGGCAATAAGTCGTGGAGTATCGTACCAAAGCATCGTATCGTTCGGTCTGTCGGCTTGGAAATACCAACCATTACCGAGGATTATCCCAAGTGCATTTGCCCCGTTTTTTAGCGAAGAGGTGATATCAAAAGTCTCATAGAGAACTGTCGAATTCATATTTCCTATCCGTGATTCCGACCATTTCTCCACCTTTTGACGATCATAATTTGTCTGGTTAGGAGA